>DATIPT010000081.1:0-23354 GCA_035471625.1 Anaerolineales bacterium | reverse complement strand
AAGGCACACTTCTCGCCGGACGGTACCTCCTGCAAACCAGGCTTGGCACTGGCGGAATGGCGCACGTCTACAAGGCTCTCGACCAGCAGCTCCAACGACAGGTCGCCGTCAAACTGCTACGCGAGGACCTGATCTCGGATGTTACCTTCCACGCCCGGTTCCTGCACGAAGCCCGAGCGGCGGCCAACCTCTCCCACCCCAACATCGTGACCATCCATGACTTCGGGATCGACGAGCACCAGTACTTCCTGATCATGGAGCTGATGGGCGGCACGGACCTCAAGTCCCTGTTGCGGCGACGCGGACGACTGCAAATCGATGAGACGCTCGAGATCCTCGTACAGTCTTGTGCTGGTGTTGGCTATGCGCATCGGGCCGGTCTGGTGCACTGCGATCTGAAGCCTCAGAACATCCTCGTTGATGCCGACGGCCGCACCAAGATCGCCGACTTTGGCATCGCCCGCGCCCTCGCCACGATCGATCCGGCCGAAGCATCCGAGTTCGTTTGGGGAAGCCCGCAATACTTTGCCCCGGAACAGGCCGTCGGCGGCGCACCCTCCCCCGCCAGCGACGTGTATTCGCTTGGCGTGATCCTCTTCGAGGCTCTCACGGGCAGGCTTCCGTTTGCGTCGGACGACTCGGAGACGCTCGCCGAGCTCCACCTGCGGGCGGCTCCGCCATCGCCGCGCTCCTTGAATCCGGCTGTCCCACCTGCACTCGACCAGATCGTTCTCAAGGTCCTTTCGAAGGAGCCTTCGGCGCGCTACCGGACGGCCGATCAACTCGGGCGCGTCCTCAGCGGGTTGGCTTCGCCGGAGACGCGCGCAGCCGCCTTTCCGCCGGAGCCTCTGACCGCGCCCGATTCCCCGACCGAGTGGCTACCTCCGGCTGCGCCGACGGCGATCGACTGGATTGCCGTCGCGCTCGGACTGCTGGCGTTCCTCGCGGTCGGCGGCCTGCTGCCCCTCTGGCTCTGGGCCTGCCTGCGCTATCCCAACTGCCCTCTTACGTAGCTCTAACATGAGGGTCTGCCGGGCGGGGTATAATGCCCCCGAACCCTCTTGTTCCAAGCGTGGTGAGGGCCGGAGACCGGAGTGAATACACCTCGCGGACGCAACACTGCCGTTCTGCTGATCCTGCTCCTGATCGTCGCGGCGCTGGTCATCCAGTTCCGTTCGACCCAGACGCAGGCAGAGCCCTACTACTTCAACCAACTGGCCGAGGCCATCCGCCGCGGCGAAGTCAAGCGTGTCGTCGTCGACGAGAATGAGCTGGAAGTGATCTTCGCCGACGGCGAGAGGCGGATCACCCGGAAGGAACCGACCGCCACGGCCGTCGAGCAGCTGCTCGACCTCGGCGTAACCCCGGAACAGCTCAATTCGGCCGCGATTGTGTGGGAGATCAAGCAGCCGAGCGACTGGAACACCGTCCTCAGCCTGATCACCTACTTGCTCCCCGGCCTTCTGGTCGTCGGGCTGATCTTCTTCATGCTCCGGCAGGCCCAGGGCTCCAACAACCAGGCAATGGCTTTCGGCAAGAGCCGGGCCCGGATGTTCACCGGCGACCAACCTTCGGTCACCTTCCTGGATGTCGCCGGCGTGGAGGAGGCCAAGGAAGAGCTCCAAGAAGTCGTCGAGTTCCTCAAGGAGCCTGAGAAGTTCATCAGCCTGGGCGCCCGTATCCCCAAGGGCGTCCTGCTCATCGGCCCGCCGGGCACCGGGAAGACGCTCCTGGCCAAGGCCGTTTCGGGCGAGGCCGGGGTTCCCTTCTTCTCGATCTCGGGTTCGGAATTCGTCGAGATGTTTGTGGGCGTCGGGGCCAGCCGGGTGCGCGATCTGTTCGACCAGGCCAAGCGACACTCGCCGTGCATCGTCTTCGTCGACGAGATCGACGCCGTCGGGCGCCAGCGCGGCGCCGGGCTTGGCGGCAGCCATGACGAACGCGAGCAAACCCTCAACCAACTCCTGGTGGAGATGGATGGTTTCAACACCGATACGAACGTGATCATCATGGCGGCCACCAACCGGCCCGACGTCCTGGACCCGGCCCTGCTCCGCCCCGGACGCTTCGACCGGAGAGTCATCCTGGATCGACCCGACATGCGCGGCCGACAGATGATCCTGGGCGTCCACGTGCGCGGCAAGCCGGTGGAAGAGGCCGTCGATCTCGAGAAGGTCGCCAAGGCGACGCCGGGTTTCGTCGGTGCCGACCTCGAAAACTTGGTCAACGAGGCGGCCATCCTGGCGGCCCGCCGCGACAAGCAGAGCATCGGCTCGTCCGAATTCCAGGAGGCGATTGAGCGCGTCATTGCCGGCCCGGAGCGGCGCAGCCGGATCATCACCAACGAAGAGAAGCGGATCGTCGCCTATCACGAAGCCGGCCACGCTGTCATCACCCACGTGATCCCCGATGCCGATCCGGTCCACAAGGTCAGCATCATCGCGCGCGGGATGATGGGCGGGTTCACGATGGCCTTGCCTCAAGAAGACACCATCCTGATGTCGCGCAACAAGCTCAAGGCTGAGATGGCCATGCTGCTGGGCGGGCGGGCTGCCGAGGAGCTCGTCTTCAACGACATCACCTCCGGCGCCTCGAACGATCTGGAGCGGGTCACGCGCGTGGCCCGCAACATGGTCACCCGCTTGGGAATGAGCACCGACCTCGGTCCTTTGGTGTACGGCCAGAAAGAGGAGCTGATCTTCCTCGGTCGCGAGATCTCCGAGCAGCGCGACTATTCGGAGACGGTGGCCGAGAAGATCGATGCCGCCGTACGCGACTTGGTCGAGGAGTCCTACGCCCGGGCCCGCCGGATCCTGACCGAGAACCGCGCCCAGCTGGATGCCATCGCCAAACGGTTGATCGAGGTCGAGACGCTCGACGCTGAGGAATTCGCCGCCGCGTTCGGCAGCCCGGTCGAGCCCAAGGTCAGCGGCACGCCGCGTCCGATTCCCGAACCGTCGCCAGCCTGATCCACACCCCTCCCAACGATGCCATGACAAAGGGTCCGAAGCCAATCGCTTCGGACCCTTTCAATCTTGCCGGCGACGTCGTTCGGTCTAGGCCGGCTTCTTCTCGCGATCCTGGCGCACGAGTTCCCGCCGGAGGATCTTGCCGACGGTCGTCTTGGGGAGCTCGTCACGGAACTCGACAAGGGTCGGGACCTTGAAGGGCGCCATCCGCTCCTTGCACCAGGCCTTGACTTCCTCCTCGGTCAACGTCTCGCCGGGCCGGACGACGATCCACGCCTTGACGGTCTCGCCGCGGTACGCATCCGGGACGCCGGCAACGCCGACCTCGAGGACCTTCGGATTCTTGGCGATCTCTTCCTCGACTTCACGCGGCCAAACCTGGTAGCCACCAGGCTTGATCAATTCCTTCTTCCGGTCGACGATGTAGAAGTACCCGTCTTCGTCCATCCGGGCGATGTCGCCGGTGAAGAGCCACCCCTCACGGAGAGTGACGGCGGTCTCTTCGGGCATGTTGTGGTAGCCGCGCATTACGTTGGGAGACCGGATGGTCAGCTCTCCCACCTCCCCGACCGGCAGCGAGGTGACCCCGTCATCGAGCGAGATGATCCGGCACTCGACCTCCGGGAGCGGCAGCCCGATCGAGCCGGCGCGGTTCTCACCCTGCAGCGGGTTGCAGTGGGTCGCCGTGGGCGCTTCAGAGAGCCCATAGCCTTCGACCAGCTTGCCGCCGGTCAGCCCTTCGAACCGATCCTTGGTTTCGCGCATCAACGGGGCGGACCCCGAGATGCAGGCGGCGATCGACGTCAGGTTGTACTTTCCGGCGGCGACATCGGGGTGATTGTTGATGGCGTTGTACATCGTCGGCACGCCGGGGAAGATCGTCGGGTGGTACTTGTCGATCGACGACAGGACGTCGGCGGTATCCCGCGGGTTGGGGATCATGATCATCGAGGCGCCCGACTTCACGGCAAAGGACATCCCGGCCACCATCCCATAGACATGGAACATCGGGATTGCCATCAGGACGACCTCTTCGCCCTGGCGGGCATCCGGCATGAAGCTGGAGATCTGCAAAGTATTGGCCACCAGGTTGCGGTGGGTCGCGACGGCCGCCTTGGAGAGGCCGGTCGTCCCGCCGCTGTACTGGAAGAGCGCCACATCTTCCGCTCCGACGTCCAGCTTCGGCCTCTGAGTGCGGTCATGGGCCGCCAACACGTCCTTCAGCCAGATATCCCCCTCAGCCAGCGTCACTCGATGGCCGCCCTTCTTCTCCTTCGTCAGCCCGAAGAGGAAGCGCAGAAGCGGCGGAAGGTATTCCTTGATGTTCGTCACGATCAGGCGCCGGAGTTTGGTCTTCGGCTGAACGCTCTTGACCAGGTTGTAGAAGTTGCTCATGACAAGCATCACTTCCACCCCGGCGTCGTTGAGTTGATGCTCGATCTCCCGCGCCGAATACAAGGGATTGGTGGCCACGACGATTCCACCCGCCTTGAGGATCGCGAAGAAAGCCATCACGAACTGGGCCGAGTTCGGCATGAAGATCGCGACCGGATCCCCCTTCTTGACGCCCTGAGCCGCCAGCCCGGCGGCCAGGCGGTCGGTCAGCTCGTTCATCTCGGCGTAGCTGACAGCCCGGCCCTTGAAGACCGTGCAGGGTTGGTCGCCGGAGGCCTTGGCGGCATCCTCCAGGAACTTGTACAGCGGCACAGGAGGTATTTCCAACCGGTACGGGACGCCATGGTCGTACTTCTTCAGCCAGGGCCGATCTTCCATCGCAAGGGCTCCTTTCAAGACGGACCCGGGGGATGTCCGTTCACCTCTGTATATACAACGGAAGCCGCGCCACTCCAAGGCCGAATGCTATAATCGCTCCCAACTCGGGCGACGAAACGCGACTCCGACTTGACCCGGCGCTTGCGGGAGGCCTCTTCGCCCGGTGCCGGGTATGATTGCGCTCGCAGAGGACGCGCATTCCCGACCCAGGAGGTCCGATTCTTTGAAGACGTACAGCCTGCCGGGCCCCAAGGCCCGGAAGATCCTTGAACGCGATCGTGCCGTCGTGTCGCCGTCGTATCCTCGAGCGGTCCCCTTCGTGATGGACCGCGGTCGAGGGTCGGAAGTATGGGACGTCGATGGCCATCGCTTCGTCGACTTCGCCGCCGGTATTGCCGTGTGCAACACCGGGCACAGCCACCCGAAGATCGTCGAAGCGATCACCTCCCAGGCCGACAAGTTCCTGCACATCTCCTCTGACTTCTACCATCCGCTCTGGGTCAAGCTATCGGAGCGCCTGGCCGAGATCGCACCCTTCCCAGGCCCGGCGATGGTGTTTCTCGGGAATTCCGGAGCCGAGTCGGTCGAGGCCGCCATCAAGCTCGCCCGCCATCACACCGGCCGGACGCAATTCATCGGCTTCTACGGCGCCTTCCATGGCCGCACGATGGGCGCTCTGGCCTTCACCGCGAGCAAGCCCCTTCAGCGCCAGGGCTTCCTGCCGGTCATGGGCGGTGTCGCTCACGTCCCGTTCCCAGACCCGTATCGACCCGTGTTGGCCTCCGCGGACGGGCAAGACTACGGCGAGACCGTCGTGCGCTACATCGAAGAGGTCGTCTTGGCGCGCGCCATCCCGCCGGATGAATGCGCCGCGATCCTGGTCGAGCCAATCCAGGGTGAAGGCGGATACATCGTCCCGCCGCCGGGGTTCTTCCCGGCCCTGCGGCGGCTGTGCGACAAGTACGGGATCCTGCTGATCGTCGATGAGATCCAGTCCGGGATGGGGCGGACCGGCAAGTGGTGGGCTGTCGAGAACTGGAACGTGCAGCCCGACATCGTATGCAGCGCCAAGGGGATCGCCTCCGGCGTTCCGCTGGGCGCCATGATCGCCCGGGCGGACCTGATGGATTGGCCCCAGGGCGCCCACGGCAACACCTACGGCGGGAACCCGCTCGCCTGCATCGCCGCGCTGACCACGATCGATCTGATCGCCGACGGCATGATGACCAACGCCGCCGAGCTCGGCGCCTACGCGCTCGATGCCCTCGCCGAGATCCAGAGCCGCCACCCGAGCGTCGGACACGTGCGCGGGATCGGGCTGATGCTGGGCCTCGAATTCGTCCGAGACCGCACCACCAGGGAACATGCCTCCCGGTTGCGGGATCGCGTCCTTGACAAGGCCTTCAGCCACGGACTGCTCCTGCTCGGGTGCGGCGAGAGCTCGATCCGCCTGTCTCCCCCGCTCAACATCTCGCGTGCCCTGATGGATGAGGGCCTCGAGATCCTTGATACGGCCATCGGCGAGGCAGAGGCTCAGGGGCTGGACTAGGCGGATGCTGCCCGATTTCCGCGTCCGCCAGCGCGACGAACTCCTTGAGATCAACCGCCTGATCAGCGAGGAGCTGGATCTCGCCGTCGTCTTGGCCCGGATTCTGCGGGCCGCCACCCGTCTGATCTCCAGCCACGCCGGCCTGGTGGCGCTGCATGAGGAGGGGGCCGCCGGTTCGGCCGAATCCGTCCGAGGCTGGCGCATTGCCGCTTCCCACGGGATCCGCACCGAGTTCCTGCGAGAGCTCGATCCCCTTCTGAACGATATCCCTGATCACGGAGATCCAGCCCGCTTCGCCTTGCCTGAGATCAACCGCCGGCTGCAGCGGATTACCCGAGCGGCGTCGATGGGGTTGCTCAACGGAGTCGGTCTCCCTCTGATTGCCCGCAGCGAAGTCGTCGGCGTGATCTTCGTCTTCCGGTCACACCAGGGCAGCTTCTCGGCTGAGGATCGCGGGCTGCTCCAGACCTTCGCCTCCCAGGCGGCCATCGCCGTCAGCAACGCCAGCCTGTACACGGAGGTCAGCCGCCGGCGACGGGACCTCGACGCGATCCTCGACTCGTCGGCCGACGGGATCCTTCTTCTGGACCCCCAACACCGCATCCAGCGCTTCAACCCGGCTTGCGCCCGCCTCACCGGCTACACCGCAGAAGAGGTCATCGGTCGGCGCCACGAAGAGATCTTGCGCTGGGTCCGTCGCGAGCCGGGGCCGTCTCTGGAGGAGGCCGAGGCCGACGGATGGCCGCTTTCGCCGCAGGCGACGTTGTACGTCGAAGGGGACTTGCAGCGGGCCGATGGCGGCCTCGTCAGCCTCGGTGTGACCTACGCACCGACGCTCACTCCCGAAGGCCGCCTGCTGAGCATCATCGCCAATCTGCGCGACATCACGCGCTTCCGGGAAGCCGAGGAGCTCAAGAGCACATTCATCTCGATCGTCAGCCACGAACTGCGTACGCCGGTCGCCCTGATCAAAGGCTATGCGGGGACCCTGCGTCGCGAAGACGCAGCCTGGGATCCGGTCGTGGTCCGCGACAGCCTGACCGTGATCGAGGACGAGGCCGACCGGCTCGCCGGCCTGATCGACGACCTGCTCGACGCCTCGCGCCTGCAAGCAGGAGCGCTGGCTCTCGACCTGGGCGAGATCCCCCTGGGGCCCCTTCTGGAGCAGATCGTCACCCGCTACGCCACGCAGGCCTCCGATCATCGGTTCGTCGCCGACATCCCGGCATCGCTACCGGTCGTCCACGGGGACGAGCAGCGGCTCAACCAGGTCGTCACGAATCTGCTTTCCAACGCCGTCAAGTATTCGCCGGCGGGAAGCGAAATCCGGCTGCGCGCCGAAGCCAAGCCTTCGGAGATCGTCGTTTGCGTCACCGACCAGGGCCGCGGGATCGACCCGGCCGACGCGGCCCACGTCTTCGACCGGTTCTTCCGGGCGACAGGCGTGGCGCGGAACACCAAGGGCGCCGGTCTGGGGCTGTTCCTGGCCCGGGCGATCATCGAAGCGCACGGTGGCCGGATCTGGGTTGACTCTCGTTCCGGTGGCGGCGCCCAGGTCTGCTTCGCGCTCCCCCGCCCCTAACATCGACACGCAGATAGGAGATCCCTTGGTCCAACCTCGAACAGCTCCCCGCTGTCCCAATTGCCAGAACCCGATCCAGATCCGGGTTGAACAGCTCATCGACGCCGACCGTGACCCGGCCGCAAAGGCCCGCCTGCTCTCCGGAAGCCTCAACCGGGTGAGATGTGGAGTGTGCGGTTGGGAGGGTCAGATGGCGACGCCGATCGTCTACCACGACCCGGCTAAGGAACTTCTGCTGACCTTTATGCCCCTGGAGCTCGGCCTGCCCAAGGCCGAGCAGGAGCGAGTCATCGGACAACTGATCAACGAAGCCACCAGCCGCCTGCCGGCGGAGAAGCGGAAGGCCTACCTGCTCCAACCACAATCGGTCCTCACGCATCAAGGGTTGATCGAGCGGGTCCTCGAAGCCGACGGCGTCACTCGCGAGCAACTCGACGAGCAGCGAGCGCGCATCCGGCTTCTCGAAGAGCTGCTGCGTGTGTCGGATGACGAGGTCCCGGCGTTCGTCACAACGCACGACGCGGAGATGGACGAAGTCTTCTTCCAGCTGGCAAGCCTGAGCCTGCAGACCGCACGCGACCCACGGGCCGCCCAGGCGGCGGGCCAGCGGATCGACCAGGCCCTCGAGTTGAGCAGCCTCGGGAAGCGGATCGCCGCTCAGCAGGAGGAGATCCGGGCGGCCGCCGAGAGTCTCAGCCAGATCAGAGAAGCGGTGACGCGGGAAGCAGTCCTCGAGTTGATGAAGGCTGCACCCAACAAGGACCGCGTGGCGGCCCTCGCAACCCTGGCAAGGCCGGTGCTGGACTACACGTTCTTTCAGGACCTGTCCGGCCAGATTGAGGCAGCCCAAGGCGAGGAGCGAGCGCGCCTTGCAGACCTTCGATCTCAGCTCCTCAAGATCACCCAGGAAATCGACGCCGCCCAGGAGGCGAGGATCGCTTCGGCCGGCGCGCTCCTGCAATCCCTTGCCCAGGCCGACAATCTAGACGAGGCGATCCAGGCTGCGCTGCCAGCGATCGACGAACTCTTCTTGAACGTCCTCGCCGCCAATCTTGAGGCGGCTCACCAGCGCAACGACTCGGCCTCCCTCGCGGTTCTCCAGCGAATCGACACCCGCCTGCGTCAGATCCTGCGGGACTCACTTCCTCCGGGGCTTCGGTTGGCGCAGGACGTCATCCAAGACCGAGACGAAGCGGCCGCCTTGCGCCGGATCGACGACCAGCCGGATGCTGTGGACGCTGAGTTCCTTTCCACCATCCTGGCGATGGCCCAGCGAGCTGGCGAGGCCGGGGACAAGGATGCCGAAGCCCGTCTCGAACGTCTCCACCAGCATGCCGTGGGTGTTTCGATGCGCCGCCAGATGAGCGGCCGGGCCGGTTCCGGGTCGAACCCGACAATGGACTAGCCTCAACCGACGAGTCAGTCCGGATCCGACGGGTCCTTCGAAGGCGCGGCTGGGTACCAGCGCGCCTGACCCCTGCGGCCAACCAGGCCCTTCAGATAGCGTCCTTCGGGGAAGTGCGCCCCGACAGGGTGATCCTCCGGCTGATCGAGCCAGCCCTCGATGGCGACGTGAACGCCGGCGTCCTTGGCCGCCCCGGCGACGATCTTCTCGAACAGGTCGGGGCTGACACCCCCCGAGCAGGAGAAGGTGTACAGGCAGCCTCCCGGGACCAGCAGTTTCAGCGCCAGGAGGTTGATGTCCTTGTAGCCCCGCGCCGCGCGTTGTACCTGGCTGACGGTCGGAGCGAAGCGCGGCGGATCGAGGATCACGGCATCGAACGACCGGCCGCGGTCCCGCAGACTCCGGAGTTCCCGAAACACATCCCCCTGGATCCAATCGACGGATGTGGGCGGGAAGCCGTTGCGATCGATATTCCTGCGACCGAGCTCGATGGAGCCCTCCGACGCCTCGATCGAGACGACATGGCCGGCGCCGCTCCGAAGGGCGGCCGCGGCGAACCCCCCGGTATAGGAGAAGGCGTCGAGCACCTCTTCGGCCCGGAGGGTTTCGGCCACCCGTCGCCGGTTCTCTCGCTGGTCGAGGTAGAAGCCGGTCTTGTGCCCGTGGGGCAGATCGACCTCAAAGGACAGGTCGTACTCCCGGATGATGGTGGCCGGATCGGGCGGATCCCCCCATAGGGGCCCCGTGCGCGCCTGCAGACCCTCAAGCTCACGGATCTCGGCGTCCGATCGCTCATACAGACCCCGCAGGCCGGGCTCGATCGTCAGGGCGGCCACAAGAGCGTCCCGCAGTCGCTCAGCCCCCGGCGTCAAGAGCTGGAGGACGCGATAGTCGCCGTAGCGGTCGATGATGATGCCGGGCAGGAGGTCCGACTCGGCATGGACCTCCCGATAGGCGGTGACGCGCGGGTCGGATGACAGGTTCCGCCGGCGCCCAGCGGCCTCCGTCAGACGAGCGACCAGGAATTCATCGTCGATCGCCTGATCGGGATCGAACGTCCACACTCTCGCAGCGATGCGAGAATTCGGGGAGAAGGCGGCACGCGCTAGCCAGCGCTTCCGGTGATTGACGATTTCGACCGTGTCGCCAGCCGCCGGGTCGCCCTCAATGGACTCAATCGCTCCGGAGAACAGCCACGGATGGCCTTCGAGCAGCGACCTGTCCCGCCCGGGGCGAAGCAGCAGTTTCTTGGGGTTCGGCTGCATCGGGCTCCCCTGAGGCGTACTCAGCCTACAGGACGCCGACTTTGTGGCCAGCCTCGGCGAAGACGGCCGCCGCGGTCTCGATCTCGGCCGGATTGTGAGCTGCCGTGACGGTGGCTCGCAGACGAGCCAGCCCTTCGGGGACGGCCGGGGAAACCACCGGAAGGACGAAGATGTCCTTCTTCTGGGCCTCGGAGGTCATCCGGAAGGCGCGATCGTCGGTGCCGCACAGGACCGGCACGATCGCAGTCTCCGTGTTAAGGGTGTCGAGGCCATGCCCTCGGACCGCCTGAATGAACAAGGCCGCGTTGCGCTGGACGGAGTCCACCCGCCACGGCTCATCCCGAATGACTCGGAAGGCCTCCAGGGCGGCGGCCGCCTGCGCCGGCGGCAGCGCGGCCGAGAAGATGTACGCCCGCGACACGTGGCGCAGGTAGGTGATCAGATCCGCAGATCCGGCGACGTACCCACCGACGCTCGGGATCGTCTTACTGAGGGTGCCCATCTTGACGTCGATGACGTTCGAAAGGCCGAAGTGCTCCTCGATCCCTCGGCCCGTCTTTCCGAGGACACCGAGAGAGTGGGCTTCATCGATCATCAACCAGGCGCCGTACTTGCGGCGGAGCTCCACCAACCGGGGAAGGTCGATGATGTCGCCATCCATGCTGAAGACAGCATCCGCCACGATCAATCGAGCTCCGCTGGAGGGACTCTCCTTGAGGCGCTGCTCAAGATCGTCCATGTCGTTGTGGCGGAAACGGACAAAGCGAGCCCCCGACAGGAGGCACCCGTCGACGATGCTGGCATGATTGAGCTTGTCGCAGTAGACCGTGTCGTGTCGGCCGACCATCGCTGAGACCGTCGTCAGGTTCGTGGCGTAGCCCGACGAGTAGGTGACGGCGGCCTCCGTTCCCTTGAAATCCGCGATCGTCTCCTCCAGCTCGTGATGCAGCGTGAGGGTCCCGGCCAGGGTACGAACACCGTGAGTTCCGGTGCCGAAGCGATCGATGGCCGCCTTGGCCGCCTCACTGATCCGGGGATGCCCGATCAGGCCGAGGTAGCTGTAGGAGGCGAACATCGTCATCTCCCGCCCGTTGACAACGACCCGCGAACCGCCGCGCAACTCAGACACCGGCATGTTGTAGAAGTAGACACCGTTCTGATGGACGGTGTCGAACCGTTCTCTCATCGCCTGGATGCGCTTGCGGATGTTGTCTTCGGCGGGGATCCAGTCCATTCGGGTCTCCTTGAAGCAGCGTGCGCCATGATCTCCCGGCGCCCCCTGCCCTAGCCTCCCTCAATCATAGCCTCAAGTTCCGTCGATGAGATGGTCCGGACACCCAGGCCGCGGGCCTTCTCCGCCTTCGACCCGGGGTCGGCGCCCACGACAAGGTAATCCGTCTTGCGGCTGACGCTGCCGGCGACCTTCCCCCCGTGTTCCTCGATCAGGGACTTGGCGTCCTGGCGGCTCATCCCGGGCAGCGTCCCGGTGATCACGAAGGTCAGGCCATCCAGGATCCGGCGTCCTTGGGTACGGGTTGTCCGGACGACCGGCCACACCCCCGCCCGCCGGAGTTTCTCCAGCACCTTCTGGTTTCGGGCCTGCCCGAACCAGGTCGTCAGGGCCCGAGCGGTTTCCGGGCCGAGGCCTGCGACGGCCTCGATGTCGGCTATCGTTGCCGAAGCCAAGCGGGCCAGGTCGCCGAAGTGTCGCGCCAAGTCCGCCGCGACGGTCTCGCCGACACCTCGAATCCCCAGGCCGTTGATGAGCCGTGCCAGGGACTGCGCTTTCGAGTTCTCGATGGCCTGGATCAGGTTCTCCGCTCGACGCTCGGCAAAGCCCTCGAGCTCCAGCAGATCAGGAGTCTTCAGGCGGTAGAGGTCGCCAACATCCGCCACCTTTCCTTCGGCGACCAGCGTTTCCGCAACCCTGATGCCGAGCCCCTCGATGTCCATGGCCCCACGCCCGGCGAAGTGCTCGAGGTGGCGCACCAGCTGGGCGGGACAGGCGGCGTTCTGACAATACAGGGCAACCTCCCCCTCCCCACGGGCCAGCGGCTCCCCGCACGACGGACAAGTGGTCGGCGGCTGATACCGCCGCGGCCGCCCGGAGCGCGCCTCGAGAACCGGGCCGATCACATACGGAATCACTTCACCGGCTCGTTTCAACACAATGCGGTCGCCGACTCGGATGTCCTTCTCGGCGATATAGTCGAAATTGTGAAGCGTCGCCTGGCGGACGGTCACGCCCCCCACCATGACCGGCTCCAGAATCGCGTACGGCGTGATCACACCCGTCCGTCCGACGTTCACCCCGATGTCGAGGAGCGTGGTGCTTACGGTCTGCGCGGGGAACTTGTAGGCGATCGCACCCCGCGGATCTTTCCCGACGACCCCCAGCCGAGCCGCCAACTCCAGGTCGTCGACCTTGATCACCATCCCGTCGGCTTCGAAGGGGAGCTCGTCGCGGCGACGAGCCCAGTCCTCGGCAAACCCGATGGCCTCCTCCAGCGCGGCGCACCGCCGCACCTGGTCTGCAACGGAGAAACCCAGGGCCCGTAGGTACGCCAGGGTATCCGCCTGGGTGCCCGGGACCAGACCTTCGCTTTGGACGATAGCATACGCCAGCAGGCGGATCGGTCGGGAAGCGGTCAGCGATGAGTCCAGCTGACGCAACGCCCCGGCGGCCGCGTTGCGAGGATTGAGGAAGGTGCGCTCGTCAGCCTGTCGCAACCGCTCGTTCATCGCCTCGAAGTCGGCGATCGGGATATAGGCCTCCCCCCGGACGACCAATCGGCGCGGCGCCTTGGGGCCATCTTGAGAGACCGGGATCGCCAGGGGAAGGTTCCGAACCGTCCTGAGGTTCGCGGTGACGTCCTCCCCCGATTCGCCATCCCCCCGCGTCGCCCCCAGCGCGAAGACCCCCTCCCGGTAGGTGAGCACCACGGTCAGGCCGTCGATCTTGGGCTCGACCAGGAATCCAGTCGTGGCCGCCGCAGGCTCGATCCGGATCGCTCGATCGAGCCACGCCCGGACCTCCTCTGGGGCATAGGCGTTGCTCAGGCTCAGGATCGGGGCGGGATGGGTGACCCGGGGGAAGGCAGCGGCGATACCGCCTCCCACCCGCTGGGTCGGCGAATCGGGCGCTCGAAGACTCGGGTCCGCCTCCTCAAGCTCTTGAAGCTCTCGGAAGAGGGTGTCGTACTCCGCGTCGCTGATGACCGGTGCGTCGAGCACATGGTACCGATGGGAATGGTAGTTCAGCAGCTGGCGGAGCTCGGCCGCCCGGGCGGCTGCATTGGTCTGAGCCATCCCGAAGATTATACGCTTGTTCCTTTTCCCACCATCGCCGGGCTGACTGCCGTCCTCGAATTCCGACGTTTGGAGGTGTCTTTCGTCGCTTGATGTGTCGGCCCCGCTTTGCTAGACTGCGAATCGAACGCGGAGGTTCCAAGCCCCATGAGCGCTGGACGGATCATCGCCTACGTCGCCGCAGCCATCCTGATCTTCTTCGGGATACTCTTCATCTGGGGAGCTTTCAGCCCCGATGGTTCGACGGGATGGATCCTCATCGGCCTGCTCAGTGTCGGCGCCGGATTCGTCCTGATATGGCTCGGGCGCCGGAGCCGGGCCGCCGCAGGCACTCAGGAAATCATTCAACGCGTCGAGGTTTCAGGGGATGTCTCGCTCGAGAAGATGGCCTGCCGATCCTGCGGGGGCGCCCTGAGCTCCGACAACGTCAAGGTCGTCGCCGGAGCCCCGGTCGTCAACTGCCCGTACTGCGGTGCGTCGTATCACCTCGAAGAAGAACCCAAGTGGTAGCTCGACCCCCGGGATCCTGGTCGCCATCGTAGCCGCAGCCGACGTCCGCCCTCAGGAGGACTCACTCATGCGCAAGACCCTCACGGCGATCGCCCTGGCCGCTCTGGCGCTCAGCGCGGTGGCATCTTCTGCCGGTGCCCAGACGTACTCCTTCCAGGTGCCGGAAGAGACGGTGGATGTCTTCCTCGAATCCGACGGGTCGATGCGGCTCGTGTACCGAATCCTCTTCGAGAACGCACCGGGGGTCTCCCCCATCGATTTCGTGGACGTCGGCATGCCGACGGGAGACTACGACCTGGGAGCGATCCAGGCGTGGATCGATGGCCAGCCGATCCGTTCGATCGAGACGTCCCCCTACGTCAGCCCCGGAGTCGCTCTTGGGCTCGGCGCCGACGCCATCCCGGCGGGCTCCCGCGGGGAAGTGGTCATGGAAGTGCCTCGCGTCGGGGATGTGCTCTACGCGGGGGAGGAAGAAGGCTATGCCAGCGTGCAGTTTTCCCCGAACTACTTCGACCCCCAGTTCACGTACGGCCCGACCGACCTGACGGTAACTTTTCATCTCCCTCCGGGCATCCAGCCCGAGGAGCCTCGATGGTACGTCCCGACCGGCGGATGGCCGAGCCAGGACCCTGCCACCGGCATCGACGACGAAGGTCGGATCATCTACTCGTGGAGGAACACCCAGGCCAACGCGCACACGCAGTACGTTTTCGGCGCGGCCTTTCCTTCCGACGTCGTCCCCCAGGGGACCCTGCAGAGCCCCCCAAGCGCCCTGGGAGGGCTCTTCGCCGGGATCCTGGGCTTCTTCTCCTTCCTGGCCAGCTGCGCCTTCCCAGGGCTTCCGATCATCCTGTTCTTTGTGCTCTTTGCCTTCGCCCAACGACGGCGCCGCCTGGCCTATCTGCCTCCGAAGATCTCGGTTGAGGGACATGGCATCAAGCGCGGTCTGACTGCCGTCGAGGCTGCCGTCGTCATGCAGACCCCGTTGGATAAGGTCCTGACGATGGTCCTGTTCGGCCTCGTCCGCAAGGGAGCGGCCCGCGTAGTTGCCGAAGACCCGCTCGAGCTTGAGCCCCTGGCCCAACCCGAGGGAGAGCTGAGGACCTACGAGACGGCCTTCCTGAAAGCAGCCGTCGAGAAGGACCGTCGTGCCCGACAACGGGGATTCGAAGGCCTGATGATCGATCTGGTTCGATCGGTCGAGAAGAAGATGAAGGGTTTCAGCCTGAAGGAGACGCGGGAGTACTACGCCTCGATCATGCGCAAGGCCTGGGCCCAGATCGAAGAGGCCGGCACGCCCGAAGTTCGGAGCGAGAAGTACACCGAGGGCATCGAGTGGCTGATGCTCGACGGCGACTTCACCGGCCGCACACGGCGGGTGTTCGAGGGACAGCCGGTCTACGTGCCGCATTGGTGGGGCTACTACAGCCCGCCGGTGCGGTCGACCCCCGTCGCCCGGGCCCCCGGGCCGGCGCGACCGGCGGCTGCGCCGTCTGGTCGCGGGGTCTCTCTGCCGCACCTCCCCGGTTCCGATTTCGCCGCCTCGATCGCCCGCGGGGTCGAGACCCGCGCCGCTTCCCTCGTGGGCAACATCACCAACTTCACCCAGGGCGTCGCCAAGACCACCAACCCGCCGCCGGTGACCCGATCGTACGGCGGGCGCTCTGGTGGTGGGGGCTGCGCCTGCGCCTGCGCCTGTGCCGGCTGCGCCTGCGCCTGCGCCGGAGGTGGGCGGTGAGCCTGTTCGGTCGTCGGACGAATGCGGCCCCGCGGCTCCAGCACTTCGATCATCAAACGGCCCAGGGCCGCGCCACCGTCCACCTGCGGACGGCGCCGGACGGCTCGGCGGAACTCTTCGTGAACGCCAATCAGGTGTTTCGGCTGAATCCATCGGCGGCACAGATGGCGGCGCTGTCGCTCGGCGAGACTCCGGAGAGGGAAGCGCTGGACCTTCTCGCGCGTCTCTACCGCGCCGACCCTGCGCAGCTCGCGGTCGACTACTCTGACTTCCAACACCAGCTCCAGGAGCTCATCGATCCCGCCGGCGGATGCCCGGTCCATGATCTGGAGCTGGAGGTCACGCCGCCTTTCGGCGAGATGCCTTCCGCTCCGTACCGGATGGATCTTGCCCTAACCTACCGGTGCAACGACGACTGCGCCCACTGCTACAACGCCCGACCCCGCGACTATCCGGAATTGAAGACCGCGGATTGGAAGGGCGCGCTCGATCGACTGTGGGACGTCGGCATACCCCATATCTGCTTCACGGGTGGCGAGGCGACATTGCGCCGCGACCTCCCCGAGCTGATCTCCTACAGCCACGAGCGCGGTCAGATCGTCGGGCTGCTCAGCAACGGCCGCCGACTCTCGGACCGCGCCTACACCCGATCCCTCGTTCAGTCCGGCCTCGATCACGTCCAGATCACGCTCGAATCCCGTCGCCAGGATGTCCACGACCGTATGGTGCGCGCACCCGGCGCCTGGAACCAGACCGTTGCCGGCATCCGCAATGCCCTCGAAGCCGGTTTGTTCGTCATGACCAACACAACCCTCCTGGCCGACAATGCAGGCCACATCCTCGAGACGATCGACTATCTGGCCGACCTCGGCGTCCCTACGATCGGGGTCAACGCCCTGATCCATGCCGGTCACGGACAGCGGGTGGGAACCGGCCTCCCGGAGGCGTCACTCGGCCCCCTGCTGGCTCGCGTCCGAGCCCGGACGGAAGAGCATCAACAGCGACTGATCTGGTACACGCCGACTCAGTACTGTCACTTCGATCCGGTAGAGGCCGAGCTGGGCGTGAAGGGATGCACGGCGGCCCGCTACAACATGGCGATCGAGCCCGACGGCGCCGTCCTTCCCTGCCAGTCGTACTACCAGCCTGTGGGCAACATCCTGACCGATCGCTGGGAGACCATTTGGAATCATGAGCTCTCGATTTGGTTGAGGGAGCGCCGCTACATGGCCGAAGGCTGCCGAACGTGCGCCTTGGTCGAAGAATGCGGCGGGGGATGCCCTCTGAGCCCGCTGACCGCAAGCGAGGCCGCCCCAGATTGGATCCCACTCGCAACGATCGACCGCTCCCTTGAAGGTGAGGCGTCATGACCGAGATCCTGCGCAAGCTCTTCCCGGGTCCACCGGACACGCCGGTCGTGCCTCCGGGGATGTACCAGCGGATCGTTGCCGATCCCCCTGCGATCCCCTATCGACTGCACTTGCGCGTCGATCCGGGTGGCCGCGGCTTGCTGATCGTCAATGCGTCGACCGTCCTCCACCTCAACGAGACCGCCACGGCGATCGCCTGGCATGTCGTCCAGGGAACGGCCGAGGACGAAGCGGCCGCCTGGACCGCCCGCCGTTTTCGGGTGTCGCGCGCTCGCGCCCGTCGCGATGGGCGGCTCATCCGGGACCAGATCGAAGCGCTGGCCGAAGGTGAAGACCAGGATCCGGTGGCGGTCATGGGGATGGACCGGCGCGATCCGTACGCGATCCGGCCAGCGGTTCCCTACCGCCTCGACCTCGCCCTGACCTATCGCCTCGGCGATGGTCAGGCGCAAGACCCTCAGGCCCGGCGCCGGGTGGACCGCGAGCTGGAGACGGCAGAGTGGATCCGGGTCCTCGATCAGGCGTGGTCGAGCGGGGTTCCTCATGTCGTCTTTGTGGGCGGGGAACCGACCGTTCGCGACGACCTCTTGGATCTTGTTCGACACGCGGAGGCCCTCGGCCAGGTTGCCGGCGTCGTCACGCATGCCAGCCGTCTGGCTTCACCGGGACGGATGGACGGCCTGTCCCAGGCTGGCGTGGACCATCTCCTCATCGTTGTCGATGAGGACAGTCCAGCAGCCCGGCAGGGCCTGGAGGCTGCAGTCCGATCCGACGTCTTCAGTGCCGCCCATCTGACCCTCCTGACAGACGACGACATCCCTGCCCGTCTCGGCGTCCTGAAGGAAGCAGGCATCACCCACGTCTCGGTCACCACGCCCCCGGGGCCTCAATGTGAGGAGACCCTCCGCCGCGCGGAACAGGCCGTCGCCGATCTGGGCCTTGTGCTTGTGTGGGACCTACCCGTCCCCTTCTCGCTGGCGAATCCAATCCGCCTGGAGGTCGAGGAAGACCTCGGTCGCCGAGCCTGGCTGTATGTCGAGCCCGATGGTGACGTGTTGCCGGCACTCGGGACGGACACTGTCCTTGGGAATCTGACCCGCGACAGCCTCGAGACGGTCTGGCGCAGGGACGGCGAAGCGCTCCCGACGAAGTCCGGGTGACGCGCCCCTGACGCCCGATCCCGGAATGGATGCCAACAGCCGGTTCGACCGCATCCATCTGCGGTGCGTCGAGCAGGCCTCCTGGACGGCCGAGATCCGAGGCCGGCTCCTGCCGTTCTCTATCCTGCCGCCCGGGTCCCGCCTCCTGGAAATTGGCGCCGGCACCGGCGCCGTCGTCGGCCCGATGGCGGAGGCTCATGCCTCCATGGCCTTCCACGCCCTCGACCTGGATCCAGACGTCACCCGCGCCGGAGCCTTGCGATACCCCGGGCTCCGGTGGCAGATCGGAGACGCCCACGCGCTCCCCCTGCGATCCGGCGCCTACGATGCCGTCTTCTTTCACTACGTCCTGCTCTGGTTGGAGGATCCACCGTCGGCCCTGCGCGAGGCTGCTCGCGTCACGCGCCCCGGCGGCCTCGTGCTAGCGTTCGCCGAGCCAGACCACGCCAGCCGGATCGACTACCCGGACTCGCTCGCCCCATGGGGCGAGCGACAAACGCGGGCGCTCGCCGAACACGGGGCCGATATCGCCATCGGCCGCCGCCTGCGCTCGCTGTTCGCCGGGGCCGGACTGGAACCTGTGGCGAGCGGTATCGTCGGTGCGGAATGGACCGGGGTGTCGGCGTCGGAGGGATCGCGGTTGGAGCGCGAGACATGGCGCGCCGACCTGGCCGGCACCGTCAGCGAGGCCGAGCTGGACGAAGCCGAGAACCTCGAGAAGGCAGCCTGGAAGCGCGGCGAGCGGGTCCTCTTCGTTCCGACGTTCTTCGCAGCTGGACGCGTCCGCTAGCTTTCAGTCGGGGGCTCGGGCGAAGCCTTGGTTGGACCGGCCGAGCGCGCCCCGCGACGTTCGCGGGTCAGCACGACGAGCAAACCCGCCTCCCCCAGGGTCAATCCCAACAACAGACCAAACACGTCCCGCCAGAACCGCTCGGGGAAGAGTCGGATGAGCGTGTCCGAACGGTAGAAGACCCATGTTCCGCTTTCGAAGAAGATCCGGTGGAAGCCCACGAACAGGAAAGAAAAGGAGACCGCCAGCACACCCAGCAGAACGGCCATGAGGATCAGGGTCAGTCGCGCCCCGAAATACAGGCTCTTGCGGACGCCCGGCCACCCCTGTCGACCCCAGGTCCATGCCAGCGCCACGGCGAGCAGGATCGCACTCGCCGCCCATGCGCGCAGCGCGCTCTGGACGAGATTCTTGACGTCCACCATGTGCTGCAGCTCGCGGTCGTTGTACAGCGGAGTGCCGTCAGGGTGTCGCTGGTCCGCTAGGAACGACGGGCCGGCGTCGTTCAAGAGGTAGTCCAGGGCCAGGCCTGCGTACGCAACTCTCTCTTCGAGCGTGAAGCCATACGAGTCGACCGGGAAACCTGGGCTGGCGTATTCGGCTACGACATAGGTGCGGGTCAGCAGCAAGCGGACGTTCGTCAGCACAAGCACCAAGACGAGGAGGATCCCGCTCGCAATCCGGAGCGCCCCATCCAGACGACTGGGTCGGGCAGCAGGGTCGTTCATCGAAGAATCTCCGTATCCCCGACAAGGAGGAACTGCAAAGCGACGGCGTTGGTCAGGAGCTCGATCGGGGCGCGGTCATCCGTGAAGACGACCGCCGACTCCGGCGTCGGCTTGAGATTGGCTACCGTCCGCGTCAGGATATCAATCAGCAGCGGATCGGCGCCCCGGCGCGCCAACCGGTCGAGGTTGGCCACCAGGTTCCCGGGTTCCGTCGGCTGGACGGTCGCGTAGACGATCGTGTTCAGGCTGGCGGGAACATCGACGACGTGGAGGCTGGGGAAGACGGCTCCCATCGTGCCCACCATGCCCTCGATCAGCCGGCGGTCCTGCGGGGTGCGTCCGACGTTGATCACGACGACCCCGTCTTCGAGCAGGTGATCGCGCACCTCCTCAAAGAATTCGCGAGTGGTGAGCTGCCACGGGATGTACGGCAGGCGATAGGCATCGATCCCGATGACGCTGTACCGCTGATCGCTCCGGGCCAATCCCCATCGGCCATCCGCCGCGACCGCATTCAGGTTGGGCTCGTCCATCGCGAAGTAGGCCCGCCCGACGGCAAGGATATCGGGGTCGATTTCCCAACCGTCGATCGGGATCGGGCCGAACACCTGCGTGTACTGCTTGGCGATCGTCCCGGCCGCCAGGCCGACCAGCCCCAGGCGCTTCACTTCCGCGCCCGGCTCGGGCGACGCGTTCCAGAAGGGCGCCGCCAGGAAGTAGTCCCATGTGCCGTAGGTGGCCGCCTGCCCCGGCGTATAGACCGAGTGAACCCCCTGGCCCTCGTTCAAGAGCAGGTAGCGCGTCCCGTCCCGCTCCACAACCTGGATGTAGTTGTACGCCGATTCATCTTCGTAGATCTGGCCCGTGGTGGCCTTGATTGGCTGGGTCAAAGACCACCAAGACCAAACCAGGAGGACCAGCGGCATCCATGCCAGGCGAACCGCCAGACGCCGATCACTCCGCCACAGACCTGCAAAAGCGACCACAAGCAAGGCAACGCTGAAGACCAGGAACGTCCGCGCCGTCCCGATTGTGGGGATCAGCCACAGCACAGGCAGAAAGGTCCCCAAGATCGATCCCAGGGTCGAGATCGCGTACATCCGTCCTGAAACCCTCCCGGCGTGACCTGGGTCTCGAATGGCCAGCCGAATGGCGAAGGGCGAAACGCAGCCCAGCAGGATGACCGGAACGCTGAACAGGATCAGGACGGAAAGGAAGGATCCAACCATGATGGCGGCGTCGAGGCGCTCGACCGCTCCCACAGCCGCGAGCAAGACCGGACGGGCGACCAGCGGGATGACCCCCGCCAGAAAGGCGGCCCACGCGAGCAGCAAGTAGAAGCTGCGCGGGTAGGGAGAACGATCGGCCCAGCGTCCACCCAGAAAGTAGCCGACGGTCAGGTAGACGAGCATCAGGCCGATGATGTTGGCCCACACCAGATTGCTCGTGCCGAAGATGTTCCCAAGCAGGCGCGAGGCGGAGAGTTCGAGCGCGAGGGTGACCATCCCCGCCACAAACACCGAAATGATCAGGAGGCGCGGAGGGCGCACGGGGGCGGCGTCGGTCATCTCAGGCGGCATCCGTGAACATCCGAGCGCCAGCGGGGACCCCGATCGAGGCGTCCAGCCCGACCTTCCGCCGGGCGACGCGCACCGGGATCCCGGCGTCGGCAAGCGCTTGTGAAAGGCCGCGGGCCGAGATCGGGCTCCCAAAATCCGCCGGCTCGATCAGCGTGGCGATGGGGGCCAACCCACGCCGGCGCATCTCGAGCAAGGCATAGAACAAGTCCTGGCGCACGTTCGGTGTCAAGACCACGACCGTCGCCCCGCGTGGGAACCAGGGCGTCTCGATCCGGAAGACGTCCGTCAGATCGACATCGCCTTCGCACCGGAAACCCGCCAGCGCTTCCAGGATTCGGAACAGCTGGGCTTCCCCGCGTTCCGGCTGCACCACGGTTCGAGCCTGCCCGTACCCGAGGAGCCCTGTCGCCCGGTTCCGCCCCAGTACGTGCAGCGCGATCGAAGCCGCCGCCGCCACCATGTATTCCTCCGTCATCGGCGGGAGGTGAACGACCTGGCCAGGCAATCCGCCGACAAGCGGTTCCTCCATCCCGGGAACCTGGCGGTGCACAGTTCGCTGACCGTCCAGGATCAGCCAGACGTCGGCCATCGGATCGAGCTCGAACTCTTTTGAGATCAGTCGACCCCGGCGAGCGGACGATTTCCAGTGAATGCGGTTGAAGCTGTCTCCGGGGGAGTAGTCGCGCACGCCAGAGGCATTGGGGGTTACCTGATAGGTGCGCCGGCGAAGCGCTTCACCCCCCGGCAGCCGCCCGGCCGGGATGGGGAAGGCCGGCAAGTGAACCGTCGGCGGCAGCACGACGAGTTCGCGTCGATCCGGGAGGAGGCGCTTGGTGGGAAACAAACCGAACGGATCGCCACCCGAGAGCGTCACCGGCCCGAGGCGGAACCTTCCGCGACGGGTGCAGATCGTCCGTGCCGTCCAAAGCCAATCCTGGCGCGGGCGAAGTCCGGATGCCACGGCCGACGCCCGATGCCCGATGAACTCCTGAGTCCAGGAGCTTCCCGAGAACCCCAGAGCCCTGGCCGATGCCCAGATCCCGGGCAGTGAAGAGTCGTCCCGGATTTCAACCCACAGCTTCGGCAACCGGCTCTGATTCTTGAGAACCAAGGTCTCCTCGAACACTTTTCCGACCTGGCTCGTCAGGGTTCGCACCGACCGCTGCAGGCTGAGTCCCTGGAGAGAGAATCGCGACCAGACCCAGGCGATGACGATGACACCAAAGAACAACAACGAGAGGCTGGCGAAGAGGGAACGTCCGGTCAGGGTCAGCCCGGTGAGGCTTCCCAGCAAGAGGACGAGCAAGATGACCGCCCGTCGGCTCATCGGCCGCCGTCGCCTCCCGGCACCGGAGTGGTTCCAACGATCTCCTGGACGATTGTCCGCGCGTCGACCTCGCGGATCCGGGCCGCCGAGCCGATGATCATGCGGTGCGCCAGCGCCGGCACAGCAATGGCCTTGACATCATCCGGCAGAACATAGTCCCTTCCGAGGACCCCTGCGTACGCCTGAGCCGCCCGGAACAGCGCCAGGCTTCCTCGCGGGCTGGCCCCCAGATAGACCTCGTGATGCTTTCGGGTTGCGGTAACGAGATCGAGGATATAGCGCTTCAACTCGTCGGCGAC
>DATIPT010000080.1:0-11754 GCA_035471625.1 Anaerolineales bacterium | reverse complement strand
CCGCTGCTCAGCCGGGATGAGTCGATCGGCCTCCAAATCCGGACGGGCATCGGAGCCTATCGCCGGCATCTCGGCCTGGTGCCGAAGGCGATGTGGCTCCCGGAGTGTGCCTATCGTCCGGGCAAGGACGGACGCCCCGGGATCGAGTCGTTCCTTGCTGCCCAAGGCATTCAGGTCTTCTTCGCCGAGACGGACATGGTCGAAGGCCGGGAAGTCCTCGTCACGCGTGGGTCCGGCCGATCCCAGGCGACAGTCTTTCGTCCCTATCAGGTGCGCGACTCCGGAGTATCCGTCCTGGCACGCCATCGACGGGCCTGCCAGCAAGTCTGGGGATCTGCCGAAGGATACCCGGGCGATTTCGACCACCAGGAGTTCCACAAGCGCGAGCGAGTCTCGGGCCTCCACTACTGGCGCATCACGAGCAATGAGATTCCCCTCGAGGGGAAGG
Source organism: Anaerolineales bacterium (assembly GCA_035471625.1). Lineage (GTDB taxonomy): Bacteria > Chloroflexota > Anaerolineae > Anaerolineales > E44-bin32 > DATEVL01. The sequence goes on along the minus strand of DATIPT010000080.1, from coordinate 11,306 downwards.
GGCTCTATGATCCGGCCCGCGCCCAGGCGCGCGCGGGGATCCAGGCCGAGCATTTCGCCGGGGTCGTCCGACGGATCTTGCAGGAACACCACGAGGCGACGGACGAGTTCGGGCTGCTGTTGGTGGCGTTCGATACCGAACTGTTCGGCCACTGGTGGTTTGAAGGAGTGGCCTGGCTTGAGGCGGTTCTCCGCCACCTGGCATCGTCCGGCGAAGTGGAACTCACGACGGCCTCCGACTACCTTGGGCGCCACCCTGCGGACGGTCGGATCGACCTGCCGGAGGGATCCTGGGGGGAAGGGGGGATGCACGCCGTCTGGGACAACCCGAAGACCGAGTGGATCTGGGCCGTGATTCACCAGGCCGAAGATCGCATGGTCGCGGCGGCACGAACGTCGCCGCCGGATACGCCCGTCCTGCGACAGGCGCTGCGCGAGTTCCTGCTTCTTCAGGCGTCGGACTGGCCGTTCCTGATGACGACCGGCCAGGCCGAGGCGCATGCCGTGCGGCGCTTCCGAGAGCATGTCGAGCGCTTCAACCTGCTCATGGACGCCCATGAAGCCGGGAAGGCGGAGGATCCCTTGGCCGCCTCCATCTGGGAGATCGACAAGGTCTTCCCCGACGTCGACGTCCGATGGTTTCGCCCTTGAGAGTCTTGTTCCTGAGCGCGGAGGCGACGCCCCTGGCCAAGGTCGGCGGGCTAGGCGACGTTGGCGGCGAGCTGCCGCGGGCCCTTCGGGGCAGGGGCGTGGAGGTACGCGCCTCGTTGCCCCTCTACGCTTCGATCCTGCCAGCGGAGGATTCGTCGCCGGTCGAGGTTGTCGTCCAACGAGGACCTCAACCGACGCGCGCAAGCATCACCCAGCGCCGGGTGGAGGGGGTGGAGGTGATGCTGGTCGGCGGGGAACCCGTGACTGCTGACCCGACGGTCTATTCGCATGGGGAGCCGGAGGCGGACAAGTTCGTGTTCTGGTGCTTGGCGACCCTGGCGGCGTGCGAGAAGATGGACTGGAAACCCGACATCGTCCATGCACACGACTGGCACGCCGCCGCAGCGGTCGCCCGGGTTTGGCAATTGCGGTCGAGCGAGCCCTTCTGGGCGAACACCGCGTCGGTCCTGACGATCCACAACCTGGGTTATCCCGGTGAGGGGGCTGAGCCGGTGTGGCAGCGCTACCGACTCCCCGCGGCGGAGGGGCGCGGGGTCCCGCCGTCAAGGCGACACGTACCGCTGATCGTCGGCCTGGCCAAGGCGGATGCCCTGACGACCGTCAGCCCGACCTATGCTCGCGAGATCCAGACCAAGGACTTCGGGTTCGGATTGGAAGGCCTCTTGCGCGCCCGCAGGTCCGAATTGACCGGGATCCTGAATGGTCTGGACCCCAGAGTTTGGAATCCGAAGACCGATGCAAGCCTGCACGTCCGATACGACTCCGAGACGCTGGAACGCCGGGAGGAGAACAAGCGGGCACTGCTGACTGAGCTCCGGCTGGAAGATCGGGGACGGATCCCGCTGTTGGGGTTCATCGGCCGGATGGAGTCGCAGAAGGGGATCGACCTGCTGCTTCATGGCCTGGCCAGGGTGCTGGACATCCCGTGGCAGGCCGTCCTGCTGGGAACCGGGCAACCCGAGCTGGAAGCGATGGCGACGGTGTTCGAGCGCGGTCATCCGGGACGCATACGGGTGGTCAATCGCTTTGAACCGACCCTCGCCCGGCGAATCTACGGATCCGCCGACATGGTCCTCGTTCCGTCTCGCTACGAGCCGTGCGGACTGGTCCAGATGATCGGGATGCGGTATGGGTGCGTTCCAGTCGTACGGGCCACCGGAGGACTCAAGGATTCTGTACGGGAAGGGCCATCGGGAACAGGATTCGTCTTCGAGCAGACCTCCGCATCCGACCTGGCCCAGGCCATGCACCGGGCCTTGGCCGCCTTTGCTGATGAGAAGCCGTGGCGGGCCCTGCAACGACGCGCCGCCCGGGAGGATTTCGCTTGGGACCGGTCGGCGGCGAAGTACATCGACGTCTATCGACGCGCCCGGCGACGCGCCGGGTGAGCCTCGCATGGACCTTGAGCGATCCGCGGGCGTTCTACTCCACCTGACCAGTCTACCCGGCCCCGGGGGCATCGGAGACCTGGGGCGGCCAGCCCATGCGATGCTCAACTGGCTGGACCGCGCCGGCTGCAGCCTGTGGCAGTTCCTTCCGCTGACTCCCATCGGTCGAGGCTGGTCACCGTATCAATCGCGTTCCTCATTCGCCGGCAATCCGCTCCTCATCAGCCTGGAAAAGCTGGCGGAAGAAGGCTGGCTGGATCCGGAAGACGTCGCATCGTTTCCCGAGACGGCGCGGGTCGACTTCAAGCAGATCGACAGCAGCAAGCGTGCCGGCCTGACATTGGCGGCGGAGCGATGGCGATCCGGCGGCCGGCCAGGGAGCGAGCATTTCGAGCATTGGTGCGAGTCGAATCGAGGATGGCTGGAGGACTACGCTTTGTACGCGGCATTGCGCGAGGCGCATGCCGGCAAGGTGTGGACAGAATGGCCGCCCGAGGTCGCGACAAGAGCCCCTCGAGCCCTGGCGGAGGCCCGGCGCAAGCTGAGTGCGGCAATCGAGTTCCACAGCCTGGTTCAGTACTGGTTCTACCAGCAGTGGGAGTCCTTGCGCCGGGAGGCCGAGGCGCGCCGGATTCGGCTCATCGGCGACCTGCCTATCTATCCCGATCACGACAGCGCCGACGTGTGGTCACGCCCGGACCTTTTCAAGCTCGACGCCAGAGGAGAGCCGGAGTATCTCGCCGGGGTCCCGCCCGACTACTTCTCCAAGACGGGGCAGTTGTGGGAGGCGCCAGTCTATCGCTGGGAGCGGCACCTCGAAGACGGCTACCGCTGGTGGATCGAGAGGGTAGTCCACTCGGCGGCGTGCTTTGACGCGGTCCGATTGGACCATTTCCGGGGACTCGAGGCCTTCTGGGAAGTCCCAGCCCCGGCCGAGACGGCCGAGGGAGGATCCTGGGCCAGGGGCCCTGGGGCCAGTCTGCTGGGCGCGCTTCGTTCCGCCATGGGCACAATCCCGATCATCGCCGAAGACCTCGGCTTCATCACGCCCGAGGTGGTTGCCCTTCGGGATGCGTTTGAGCTTCCCGGGATGCGTGTGCTGCAGTTGGAGTTGGAGGACACATCGTCGGATAGTGAGGCGCGGATCCCGCACGTGCAGCGGTGTGTCGCCTACACGGGAACGCATGACAACGACACATCGCAGGGATGGTTTGGATCGGCGGACGAAGCCGTTCGGGCCTCAACGGTGGATTTCCTGGGAGGAGATGGGAGCGACGTGGTCGAGCGCATGATCCGGTGGGTATGGTCGTCCGGCGCAGGCTGGGTGGTCGCTCCGATGCAGGACTTCCTTGGCCTGGGATCGGAGGCCCGGATGAACTACCCGGGCCGCCGTGAAGGCAACTGGGGATGGCGCCTGACCCACGGGCAACAGACGGACCGCCTGGCCGACCACGTCCGCCAGATGAACGGGGAGACAGGGCGACTGGTCGGCGTGGCAGGGTAGCGGCATCGGCCCGCGTCACAGTCACACGGGTCCCCTTCGGACGACTCTCTTGCGACCGACTCTTCGCAAATCCGCTGGAGGTGAGGCATGAAGATCGCGGTCCTGAGCGACTCGCACGACCACCTGGAGAAACTGGACGCGGCGGCGGATGCGATCCGGTCTGCCGACGCCGTGATTCACTGCGGAGATCTATGCTCTCCTTTCATGGTGCGCCGTATGGGAGAGATTGCCAGCGAGCGTCCGGTCCACATCGTTTGGGGGAACAACGACGGCGACACCTTCCTGATCGGGCAGGTGGCGGCCGCCTTCCCGTCGATCCAACTGCATGGCGCCCTGGCGGAGATTGAGCTCGGAGGGTTGAAGATCGCGGTCAACCACTATCCCCACATCGCCACGGGACTGGCGCGGTCAGGGATGTACGACGTCGTTTGCTACGGACATGATCACGTGAGACACGAAAGCCGCGACGGCAAGTGCCTGCTGCTCAACCCGGGGGAACTGATGGGGATGAAGGGCGCGAGCACGCTGGCGCTCCTTGAGACAGATGGGCTTGCGGTTGAGTTCGTCGAATTCTGACCCGCGGCGCGAGTGTTCATCTCGTGCAGGAGAGGCAAGGCGCCCCTGCGGCGACTCGAACGCCGGCATTTGCCTCCGGAGGGCAACGCTCTATCCACTGAGCTACAGGGGCGTAGTTCGAATTGTATCCCAGGCGGGTAGGGGCTTCAAGCCTCCCGCCCTCGCCGTGCCGGCTACTTGAACTCCAAGGGGTAGCCTGCCTGCTCCCAGGCCGCCATTCCTCCGTCCAGGTTGTACAGGTTCGTGTAGCCCCTTCGGGCGAGCTCTTCGGCGGCGATGGCGCTCATCCGGCCGCTGCGGCAGTACAGGACGATCTTGGCGTCCCGATCCGCAGGAAACCCCTGGTCGTACGCAGCCAGGTCGTCGTAGGCGATGAAAGCATCGGTCTGCGCGATCTCGCCCTCGTACGGGATGTGGGTGTTGACGAAGAAGAAGTCCTTGGATTCGAACATCGCGCTGAGTTCATCGGCCGAGATGTCGGTGTAGCTCGCCTGCGGCGCGGCCGCCTGGCAGGCGGCAAGAACGACGGCAAGCAGGATCAGAACTGGAACGGTCTTTTTCATATCATCTCTCCTGCGGGTTTATGGCTCTCAAGGAGGTCCATCTCTGCCAGAGATTCTCGTGAGTTCGTCGGAGAGGCATCCGGCTCCCTTGCGCTGGTCGCCGAAGCCCATGAAGGGGCGGCTGTCGGGGCGAAGTGCGGCGGCCGCCGGACCTGAGTTGCCTGCTCGAAGGCGTACGCCAGGCGGAGGAGCTTCGCCTCTTGCCAGGCCTTGCCGATGAACGATATCCCCACCGGGAGCCCAAAGACGAATCCGACGGGGACGGTGATGTGTGGGTAGCCGGCCACGGCTGGAGGAGAGGTGCTCTCCATGTCCCAGCTGCGGGGATCTCCGTTGGCGAGATCGATCATCCAGGCCGGCCCGCCGGAAATGACGACGATCGCATCCAGGCGGTGCTTGCGGAATGCGGCATCAAGACCTTCCTGGCGGGCCAGCCGGCGCGCTTTGGCCCTGGACTGCCGGTACTTCCGATCGGTCAGGGGACCCTTCTCGTTCGCCGCGGTCATCCGTTCCTGCCCGAAATACGGCATGACCTGATCGCGGTTCTCTTCGTTGAAACGGATGACGTCGTCCAGGCTGTGAACGCCGGCCCGACGGCCGAGGGAACCCAGGTAGCGATTCAGATCGGCCTTGAACTCGTACAAGAGGACGTCGACTTCGGCGTCACCGAACTTGTCGTAGTTGGGAACGTCCGCCGGATCGATGACGACGCCCCCCAGCTTCCGGATCACGTCCAGGGCGCTCTCGAGGAGCGCCGTCGGGCGCGGATCCGAGCCCAGCATGTTGCGGGCGACCCCGAGACGCGCACCGCGCAGGCCGTCCCGGTCCAGGTAGCGGGCGTAGTCCCGATGGGCTCGTCCCTTGCTCCCACGCGTCGCCGGATCGCGGGAGTCCATGCCGGTCAGTGCGCCCAGCAGGACGGCGGCATCTTCGACGGAGCGGGCCATTGGGCCGGGCGTGTCTTGGCTGTGGGAGATCGGGATGATTCCGGAACGGCTCAAGAGCCCCAGGGTCGGCTTGAGACCGACGATGCCGTTTGTCTGGGATGGGCAGATGATCGACCCATCGGTTTCGGTTCCGACCGCAACGGCGCAGAAGCCGGCCGCCACGGCTGCGGCCGAACCGGATGACGAGCCACACGCCGAGCGGTCGAGAGCGTACGGGTTCCGCGTCAAACCACCGCGGCTCGACCAGCCGCTGACCGAACGCTTGCCCCGGAAGTTGGCCCACTCGCTCAGGTTCGTCTTCCCCAGCAGAACGGCGCCGGCGGACCGCAGTCGCCGGACGATCGTGGCGTCCCGGGCGGCGCGGTGGCCCTCCAGCGCCAGCGAGCCGGCGGTGGTCTGCATCCGGTCGCGCGTGTCGATGTTGTCCTTGACCAGGATCGGGACCCCATGCAGCGGCCCGCGAACGTGCCCGTCCTCGCGCTCCTGGTCGAGGGCCTCGGCCAGCCCGAGCGCGTCCGGATTGAGTTCGATCACGGCGTGGATCGCCGGCCCGTTGCGGTCAAAGGAATCGATCCGCTCCAGGTACGCCTGGCACAGCCGCACCGAACTCGTTTCGCCGGCCGACATCATGGTCTGGAGGCGAAGGATCGTAGCGCCTTCCATCGGTGGCTTCCTTCCGAGGATCTGAAAACCTAGCGACCTCTGCCCTGTGCGTCCATCACAGCCACAGCGGCAATATGAACGATATCCTCGACGTCGTCGCCGGTCTGCAGCACGTGAACCGGCGCGCCCAGGCCGAGCAGGATCGGGCCGATCGCCTGGGCGTCACCCAGACGAGCCAGGAGCTTGTAGGCGACGTTGGCCGCTTCGAGCGACGGGAACACGAGCACGTTGGCGTCGCGGACCTGGCTGAACGGATAGCGGCTGTCGACGATCTCCGGGACGACGGCGGTGTCGGCCTGCATCTCCCCGTCGACGATCAGATCGGGACGCCGCTCGCGCAGGATGGCGACGGCTTGGCGGACCTTCTGAGAGAGCGGGTGTTCGGTGCTGCCGAAGTTGGAGAAGGAGAGCATAGCCACCCGCGGCTCGAGCTCGAGCTGCTTGGCGAAATCGGCCGCCAGGGATCCGATCTCGGCCAGATCATCGGGACTCGGATCGATGTTGACGGTGGCGTCGGTGAAGATGTAGACGCGGTCGTTGACGATCATCAAGTACGCGCCGGCGGCCCGGCGAGCCCCGTGACGCGTGTGGAAGATCTGCAGCGCCGGACGGATGACCTCCGGATAGTCGACCGTCAGGCCGGAGACGAACGCATCCGCTTCGCCCATCGCCACCATCATCGGCCCAAAGATGTTCCGCTGCTTAAGCCGCGAGCGGGCCAGGGCGAGGGTCATCCCACGACGCTCGCGCATCTCGAAGTAGCGCTGGGCGTAGGCTTCGCGGCGGGGATCTTCCGATGGGTCGATCACCTGTAGATCCGACTTCAAGCCAAGTTCGGCGAGTCGCTCGGCAATGACGGATGGGCGGCCGAGCAGGATCGGAGTGGCGATCCCGTCTTCGGCAACGCGCACGGCGGCGCGGATGATCTTGGTCTCTTCGCCTTCGCCGAAGACGACGCGCTTCGGCTGCTGGCGGGCTTTGTTCAGGATGAATTGGCGGACGCGCATGCCCTTGCCCTGCCGGAGCGAGAGCTGGTGGCGGTACTCGTCGAGGTCGATGCGAATGCGAGCCACGCCGGTCTCCATCGCTGCCCGGGCCACCGCCGGCGATTCCCACAGCAGGACGCGTGGATCGAACGGCTTGGGGATCAGGTAGTCGGGCCCGAAGCGCAGCGTCGTCAGGCCGTAGGCGTTGAGGACGCTGTCGGGGACATCCTGCTTGGCCAGGTCGGCCAGGGCGCGCGCCGCCGCCACCTTCATCTCTTCGTTGATTGCCCGGGCTCGGACGTCGAGCGCGCCGCGGAAGATGAACGGGAACCCGAGGACGTTGTTGATCTGGTTCGGGTAGTCGCTCCGCCCGGTGGCGACGATCGCGTCCGGCCGGGTCTCCTTCGCCAGATCGTAGCGGATCTCGGGATCGGGATTGGCCATGGCGAAGATCAGCGGCTTCTTGGCCATGGTCTTGACCATCTCGACGGTCAGGATGTCGGCGACCGAAAGGCCGTAGAAGACGTCGGCGCCTCGCACGGCGTCGGCGAGGCTGCGGGCCGAGGTCTGGGTGGCGAAGCGAGCCTTGTACTCGTTCATCCCCTCGGTTCGCCCCTCATAGACGACTCCACGGGTGTCGACCAGGACGATATTCTCGCGGCGGACCCCCAGGCGGACCGCCAGCTCGCTGCAGGAGATGGCCGAGGCGCCTGCGCCGGAGACGACCACGCGCACGGAGTCGATCGATTTCCCGACCAGCTCGAGGCCGTTGAGCAGCGCGGCGCCGGAGATGATGGCGGTGCCGTGCTGATCGTCGTGGAAGACGGGGATATCGAGGCGCGCCTTGAGGGCTTCCTCGACGGCGAAGCACTCCGGGGCCTTGATGTCCTCGAGGTTGATCCCGCCGAAGGTGGGGGCGATGGCAGCCACGACCTCGATCAGCCGATCCGGGTCGGCTTCGGCGACTTCGATGTCGAAGACATCGACGTCGGCGAAAGCCTTGAACAGGACGCCCTTGCCCTCCATCACCGGCTTGGAAGCCAGCGCGCCGCGATTGCCGAGGCCGAGGATCGCCGTGCCGTTGCTCACAACGGCGACCAGGTTGCCCTTCGACGTGTATTCGTAGGCGCTCTGTGGCTGCTTTTCGATCTCGAGTACGGGCTCGGCCACGCCGGGGGTGTAGGCGAGCGAGAGGTCGCGCTGAGTGGCCAGCGGCTTCGTGGGAGCGATCGCGATCTTCCCAGGGCGACCGCGGCGATGGTATTCGAGGGCTTCCTCGCGGGTAATGCTCATTCCCCATTGTCCTCCGTGGCGTGGGTCAATCGTAACGCATGAAGCGGCCGTGTGGGCCAGCGAATCTTGCCGGGTCGCCGAACACGGCCCGCGACCACCCTAGCCTGGGGAACCGGACCGAGTTCGCAGATGCGGCGTGGATGCCGGGGAAGGAGGCGACCGCAACGTAGCCCTTGTCCGGCATCCCGAGGTCAAGGTTGAGGGTCCTGACCTGCCTCCCGATGATCCATTCGAACGAGCTGCAGGGCCACCTCCGAGTACGGGAAGGGACCCGGAACGTGGGGACGCGCCCGGTCCGAGGGGTCGTCTAGATGAAGGGGTGGGTGACGACGTACAAAGAGACGGTCGCAAGCGTATGCCGCGACGTCTTCCACGCGGCCATCACCCTGACCGACCGCTGACCCTCGGTCTAGCGCCGGTTCAGCGCATCAACCCCGATCGCAAAGAGCCCGATCCCGAGGAGGGTGATCAATGCGTTGGCTCCCGTGGCCCCGAGAATGCTGAGGACGACGGCCGCCGCGCCCATCGCCACTGCTATCCCGCGCAGGATAGTGCTGACAAGTGATTGCCTGCTGCCCATGTGGATCCTCCTGATTTGGTCGTTGGGACTTCGGGGCGAACTTTCCGTTCGCAACACAGCTTCTGCCCGCAGTCGCTGCCAGGCCGCCTACGGAATCGAAAGCGACCCTTCGGCCGGTTCCTCTCATGAGAAAGCGGGCCAATGACCCGCCTGAGGATGCATCCCGGAATCCTAGCACGAACCTAGGCCTGGCTCCGCCGTCGCTGGATCTGTGAGATCGCCAAGAGGACCAGCACGCCCGCAGGAGCCAGCCACTCCGGCCAGCGGCCGAAGGCGGTGTAGGTCGTGGCCACATGCTCAACGGGGACCTGGGCCACCATCGTGCGGTCCGTCGCTCCGAAGAAGTCCGTCGGGGACAACACCCGACCGTATGGGTCGACGGCCATCGACAATCCGGCGTTGGTTTGCCGATCGAGGGACATCCCGTTCTTGACGGCCCGAAACACCGCCATGTGCGTGTGCACTGGATCAATCGTCTGCCAATCTGAACTCGGGCCCGCCGGGTTCGCCCGGGTCCGGATAGAGAATGAAGAGCGGGAGCGCTACGTAGATCCCATGTTGGCGGGCAACCTCCCGAGCCCGGGAGATTTGCGACTCTTGCTCTGAAGCTGGTCCGAGACCGGAGATTTCGGGCCAGACCACCAGCTGCGCTCCAGCGAGGGCTTCCCGCACCGTCTCTTCGAAAAGGCGTCCCGGAAAGGTTGCGGATCCGCCTCGTGAATGTCGCCGATTCCCGAGGTCGTCATGGCAGTGATGCCTGCCACTCGGATCGTGCCCTCGGTACTGCTCAAGGGGGAGGCGTTCAAGGAAGCGAAGACGACGATAAGACGGTATCCTTCCAGCTGGAGAGTGCTGCTTCGGCAATGGGCGATGCGTACGTCGCCACAGCGGTGAAGGCATTGACCCCCGTGACCCTGATCCGGCGGTGCCTGGCGTCATGAGCGAGCGGGTGGGCGAAGCCCGGGCCGGCGGCGTGCGCCGGAGGTTCGGCCGAATTGCCGCGACCTACGACCTCGTCAATCGTTTGATGACCGCCGGGCAGGACCAGCGCTGGCGCCGTGACGCCATCCGGCGCCTGGACCTGCCGGGTTCGCCGCGAGTGCTTGACCTGGGCGCCGGCACGGGGGATTTCTCCTTCGAAACGCTTGCCCAGCGGCCTGCGGCCCGCCTCGTCGCCGTCGACATCACGCCGGAAATGATCCGACGTGGCAGGGCACGCCCCGGCGGACGCCCTGTGCGGTGGGTCGTCGGCGATGCCGCCAATCTGCCTTTTCCTGCTGCCTCCTTCGACGGGGTCGTATCCGGGTTCCTTCTTCGGAACGCCCCGGACCTCGAACAGGTCTTGGCAGAGCAGAGCCGGGTTGCCCGACCTGGAAGTCGGTTCGCCTGCCTCGAAACGACGCCTCCGCGAGGGTCCTGGTGGCTACCGCTCGTGCGCTTCTACCTGCATGTCGTTGTCCCGGCCTTGGGCCGCCTGGTCGCTGGGGAGCGCGAGGCCTATACGTATCTAACCCGCTCGACGGAGGCCTTTGTCCCGGCGGAAGCGTTGGCTGAAATCATGCGCACGGCCGGGTTCGAGCAGGTCGGCTTCGTCCGGAAGGGGCTTGGCACGGTTGCCATCCACTGGGGAGCGAAATCCGGCTCCTGACGGCTTGGGCCGCTCGTCATGTTCCCAGGGACCCTTCGCGCGCCAGAAAGTTCAGACGCGGGGATTTCTCCGGGGCGACGGGCCGGCAAGAGAGGGCGACGGAAAGCCAGCCGCCGTTCCTGGAAGACTACGGATAGGTGGCGAAGATCCTCTGGCCGCCCGCCGCGTCGAAGGCGACCACGTCGAACGGGCCCGAGGGACCGTCGATCGATCCCATGCCCGGGGATCCCGGCGGCATCCCCGCCACCGCGAGTCCGATGATCGCCGGTCGTTCGGTCAGCAGGCGCCGGATGTCCTCGGCGGGTACATGGCCTTCAATGACGTAGCCATCGACGATGGCTGTGTGGCACGAATGGAGCTCGGCAGGCACGCCGTACTGGGTCTTGATCGGGGTCATGTCTTCAACATCTTCGAAGACGACATCAAAGCCCTGCGCCTCCATGTACTCGCCCCAGTTGCCACAGCAGCCTCAAGTAGGGGATCGGAA
>DATIPT010000079.1:0-39287 GCA_035471625.1 Anaerolineales bacterium | reverse complement strand
GCGCGGGCCGCGGGCACCGCGGCCGGCGCTCCATCTACGGCGAGGACGCCATGCGCACACGCCTCATCATCAGCCTAGTTGTGATGCTGGCCTCCGCGTCCCTGATCGGAGCCGGGTGGTCCGAACAGGCGAGTCGGCCGGCCCCAATGCCGACACCTCACATGCCGCCGACGCCGAGCGGCAAAGGTCAGCTTGTTGACGGCGAAGGCCTCTACCAGTTGTATTGCATCACCTGTCACGGGGACCGGCTCCTGGGCCTGACGCCCGAGTGGATCGCTCAATGGCCGGCAACGCACCAAAACTGTTGGGTGTCCAAGTGCCATGGACCCAACCATCCGCCGGATGGATACCAGCTGCCAAAGAATGTCCCAGCCCTTGCCGGCCCCGGCGCGTTGGCCAAATTCCAGACGGCAGCCGACCTGCACGCATTCATGCAGGCCCGTATGCCCTACCAGGAGCCGGGTCGGCTGACCAGCGAGGAATACTGGGCGATCGAGACCTATGTGCTGCGGGAGAACGGCATTGTCGTCCCAGAGGTTCTGGACGAAACGACGGCCTCGGAGGTGGTGTTGCACCCCGAGACGGTCTCCACACCGGTCATCGTCGATACCGGCACGCCCAGCGCTCCCGTTTCCGGCCCGCAGGCGTCCGGCGAGATGGATCCCCGGATCGCCGCGATCGCCGTCGCCCTCGGCGCCGTTGTCGGGGTCATCCTGTTCCTGCGGCGCCGCAGGCCCACGCCGCCTGAAGGCTGATCCCCAGACGGCCAGCCCGGCCTCGGCACAGCTTTCGTCCAAGGTATACTTGCTCACCGGCCGCCATCCGACCTCCCAGTGACTGAACAGGCCCGCGACCCCTCGTCCCCTAGACCGCAGAACAACTCCGTCCTCCTTGACGTCTCGGACCTCCAGACGTACTTCTTCACCGACGATGGCGTCGTCAAGGCTGTCGATGGCGTGACCTATCACGTCCACAAGGGCGAGGTCTTCGGCCTGGTCGGGGAATCCGGGTGCGGTAAGAGCGTTTCGGCGCTCAGCATCCTGCGACTCGTGGATCCGCCCGGACGGATCATCGGCGGGAAGGTCCGCTTTGGTGAGTTCCAGATCGACCAGATGAATGAGGCGCAGATGACCGACCTGCGCGGCTCGAAGATCTCGATGATCTTCCAGCAGCCACAGTCGAGCCTGAATCCGGTGTTCAGCGTCGGCGACCAGATCTCCGAAGTTTTGCGCCTCCACCTCGGCTTGAAGCGCGAAGATGCATGGGCGCGGGCCGCCGATCTGCTGCAGCAAGTCGGGATCCCCGACGCCGAATCGAGGTTGCGCACCTATCCCTACGAGCTCTCCGGCGGGCAGGCCCAGCGGGTGATGATCGCTATGGGGCTGGCGTGCTCGCCAGAGCTTCTTATCGCTGATGAACCGACGACGGCCCTGGACGTCACCATCCAGGCCCAGATCCTCGACTTGATGCGCGAACTCCGCGCCCGCCTGGGAACGGCCATCATCCTGATCACCCACGACCTGGGGGTTGTGGCGGAGATGGCCGACCGCGTGGCGGTGATGTACGCTGGTCAGATCGTCGAACAAGCCGACGTCGTGAGCTTGTTCGACCAGCCAATGCACCCCTATACCCAGGGACTGATCGCTTCGATCCCTGTCCTGGGCGACGTGCGCGAGCGTCTCGAGGTCATCCCCGGGTCGGTGCCCAATCTGATCGACTTGCCGCCCGGGTGTCGCTTCGCGCCGCGCTGCCGGGCGCGTCTGGATCACGCCCTCACGATTTGTGAAGAGCAAGACCCCGAGCTCATCGAGCCCATCGAGAACCACTCCGTTCGCTGCTGGTTGTACCAAAGTGCTGCCGGTCATCGGGCTCCATTGGAGCCTCTTGGAGCTACGCCATGAGCGGCCAGCTCTCCTCCACGGCTCCCGAACGACCCGGCTCATTCAACGGCAGGTACCTGGTCGAGGTCGAAGATCTGGTCAAGTATTTCCCCGTCCGGGCCGGTATCCTTCAGCGGACGGCGGCCTGGGTCCAGGCCGTGGATGGCGTCACGTTCGGGATCCGGGAAGGCGAGACGCTCGGGTTGGTAGGCGAATCGGGATGCGGCAAGACGACCGTCGGCCGCTCGATGCTTCGGCTGATTGAGCCGACCGGCGGGGCCGTTCGATTCGACGGCACCGATGTGCTCGCGCTGCGCGGGGCGGAGCTTAAGGTGATGCGCCGCAACATGCAGATCATCTTCCAGGACCCGTACTCGGCGCTCGACCCCCGCATGCCGATCGGCGAGTCGGTGGGGGAGGGCCTCCGGATTCACAAGATCGGCAAGCCTCAGGAGCGACGAGCGGTGGTCCAGGAGACGCTGCGCAAGGTCGGCCTCGAGCCGTACCACGCCCGGCGGTATCCGCACGAGTTCTCAGGCGGCCAGCGCCAGCGGATCGGGATCGCCCGGGCGCTTGCGTTGCGGCCGAAGTTCATCGTAGCCGACGAGCCCGTCTCGGCGCTGGATGTCTCGATCCAGTCCCAGGTCCTCAATATCCTCAAGGACTTGCAGGAAGAGTTCAACCTGACCTATCTGTTCATCGCCCACAATATGAGCGTGGTCGAGCATATTTCCGACCGGGTGGCCGTGATGTACCTGGGACGGATCGTCGAACTGGCGGAACGCGACGACCTGTTCCGCAATCCGCTTCATCCGTACACCCAGGCCCTGATGTCGGCGATCCCGATCCCCAATCCTCGGCTGCGGCGGAAGCGCATCCTCTTGCCCGGTGATGTACCGAGCCCCCTGAATCCTCCGCGCGGCTGCCGCTTCCATCCGCGTTGCCCGGTGGCCCTCGAGCACTGCTCCGTGCAAGAGCCGCCGCTGGTTGAGGTCAGCCCCAACCACTACGTTTCCTGCTGGCGCGTCGGATAGCGAGCCTCTGCTCTGACACCGGATCAACTCATCGTCCCTGACCGCAAAGAAAGGCGAGCGATTCGGTCTCGTCGGGCCGTCCCGCCCTCCGACGGCCTCCTGGCGTGCCGGGCCGGGATCCAACTCCCCGGTAGGGCCATGATCTGGGCCCGCTGGACTTCGCCTTGGCCCGACGCGCGCCGCGTTCGTCCCGGCATCACCATCGGCGGCCGACGCGATCACCCGTGCTAGAATTCCCCCATGGCCGACCCGCGCGTCCTGCTGGTGGATGATCAGCGGCAAGTCACGCGCATGCTCCGCTCGAGTCTCGAGCTCTCCGGCCGATCGTACGACATCCTCAGCGTCGCCTCGGCCGAAGAAGCGCTCCGCGAACTCGAGAGCGGACCGGTCGACCTGGTCGTCACCGACTTGAGACTCCCCGAGATGAGCGGGCTGGAGCTTCTGGCTCGCATCCGTCAGACGAACCCCGGGATGCGCGCCATCCTCGTGACCGGTCAGCCGACGCGCCAGGTCGAAGCTCAAGCGCGCGCCCTGGGTGTCGTCGCCTTCATCCCCAAGCCGATCAGCACGACGCTCTTCCTCCAGGCCGTCGACCGGGCGCTGACCTCAGGCGCCGACGACCTTCCGGCAGCGGAGATCGTAGGTGAGAAGGCCCGGGCGGCCGAGCGGTTGATGACGATGCGGCGTGAAGTCGGCGCCAGCGTGGCCCTGCTCGTCACCTTGCACGGCGACGTCATCCTTCGCGCCGGCGACGAGGACTCCGAGGTTGTCGATCGGATGCTGGGGAAGGGCGTGGCGGCACTCGCCGAGGGTGTTCGGGTCAGCCTGGATGAAGGCGCCGAGACCCCGGTCAACTTCCTGTATCTCGAAGGCGAACCCCATCGACTCTTCCTGACGAATGTGGGGGAGGAGCAGGCGCTCGTCCTGGGTTTCCCGGCGGCCCAGGAGGCGTGGCAGATGGGGGCGATCTTTCACTATGCCCGCCGGGTGGTGGATGAATTGGCCCTGATCCTGCCTGACCTGCGGCCTTCCGCGGCGGCTGCGCCGCCGGAGGACATTGTGCCGCCGGCCGCACCAGGGCGCGGCGAGCGGTCGGCTGCCGAGGAACCGCCGACGACGCCGCGCGTCGTCGAGGAGTTCTGGGAGCAGGCTGCGACGAATGCCGCCGGTCAGGCGCCGGGCAAGGGTGACGCCTTGAGCTACGAGCAAGCGCGCAAGATGGGCCTGATCCCGGACGATTCGGGTTCGTGAGCGCCGGTCCTTCGAGTCCCCGTGTTACAATGCGCCGCGCCCGCCGTGTCGGCGGACGCCCCTGGGGCGTGGTGCAATGGCAGCACACCGGACTTTGAATCCGTGGATCTAGGTTCGAATCCTGGCGCCCCAGCCACGCCGACCTTCATGCACGATCGTGACTGATTCAGAGCCCGACTCAGCCCCCGCCCATCGCGCCCATTCTTCCTGCCAATCGACCGGCCAGCCCAACCGGGCCCGCGTGGGCCATGGAGGACCGCATGGTGTGTGATGCCGTGATTCTGGCCGCCGGCCATGGCAAGCGAATGCATTCGACGACCCCCAAGGCGCTGCACCGCCTGGGAGGAACCCCCTTGATCGCCTGGGCGGAGCAGATATGTCGCCAGGCGACGGGCCGGCCGTCGACCGTCGTCATCGGCCCGGAGGCGCCTGAGGCGCGCGAGGCCCTTCCCGATGATGTGGTCTTCGTGGAACAGACCGAGCGGCGGGGTACCGGGCACGCGATCAGTCAGGTCGCGCCGGCCTTGCGCGGCCGGACCGAGCGCCTCCTGATCGTCACGGTGGACATGCCCCTGCTGCGCGCCGAGACGCTTATGCGGCTAGCGGCGGCGCAAGAAGCCGCCCAGGTGCCGCTGGCGATGTTGACCCTGCAGTCGGAGCGCGTGCGCGGCTTCGGGCGCGTCCTGCGAGATGGCCAGGGGCAGGTTCAGGAGATTGTCGAGGAGGCGGTGGCCTCGCCGGAGGCCCTGGCCGTCCGAGAGCTCAACGCCAGCGTCTACTGTGTCGCTGCCGATTGGCTGTGGGAACACCTGCCCAGGCTAGAAGAGTCCCCGAGCGGGGAGATCTACCTGACCGACCTGGTGGGGATGGCGGCCCAGGAAGGCACACCGGCGGCCACCGTCGCGATCGATGACGCCGACGAGGTGATTGGGATCAACACTCGCGAGCACCTGGCGGAGGCCGAGGCCGCGCTTCGACGGCGGATCAACCGCTCGTGGATGCTGGCGGGCGTGACGATGATCGATCCCGAGACGACCTATATCGAGCCCTCGGTGACCCTGGAGGCCGATGTCATTCTGTTCCCGAACACGCACCTACACGGCGCAACATCGGTCGGACGCGGGACGCGGCTCGGCCCGCACACGATCGTGCGCGACTCGGTCATCGGGGAGGCCTGTGTCGTCGAGGCGTCGGTGATCGAAGGCGCCTTTCTCGACGACGAAGTCCACGTTGGACCGTTCGGGCACTTGCGGCCGGGGGCGCGCCTCGGGCGGCGAGTTCACATGGGCAACTTCGGGGAGGTCAAGAACAGCGTCCTCGGCGAAGGTGTCAAGATGGGACACTTCTCGTACGTTGGAGACGCGGAAATCGGGGCCGAGACGAATATCGGCGCCGGAACGATCACCTGCAATTACGCCCGCGACGGAAGCAAGAATCGCACGGAAGTGGGGAGGCGGGTATTTATCGGGAGCGACACTCTTCTGGTCGCGCCTCTCCGGGTCGGGGATGACGCTGCGACCGGTGCCGGATCGGTGGTTACGCGGGATGTCCCCGATGGGTACCTGGCGGTTGGGATGCCGGCTCGTTCTGTACGCGATCTGAGGGACGATGGCTGAACGGGCGATCTGGTTGGGGCTGATGCTCGCCGTCCTCGTCCTTCATGGCGCCCTCGCAGCGGCCCGGGCGTCCTTGATGAACAGCCATGCCCCGACCCTGCGGACCTTTGAGGAGCAACACGTCAGCGGGGCCGAGGCCGCTCTCCGATTGGCGTCTGAAGCGAGCCAGTTGATCCTTTCCTTCACCGCCATCCAGGCCGTCGTCGCCCTGGCCGCCGTCGCCTTGGGACTGGCCGCATGGCTCAGTGGGAGTGCAACGGATTCTGTGCCGCTGGTGTTCGGGATCGTGGCCATCCTTGGCGTGGCCGTCGCGTTTGCCCGGCAGCTAGGTGAATGGGTCGCGTTGCGTTCCCCGGATCGGACGGCCTGCCGACTGAGCGCGTTGGCCGGTCTCACCGTGACGCTGGCCGCGCCGGTGCGCGCGCTCCACCAGTGGCTGGCGCGGAGCCCGTCCGGCCGCCGGGCCGGCGTCATGTCACCGCTGGTAACGGAGCAAGAGATTCGGACGCTGGTCGATGCCGGCGAAGAGGGCGGCGCCATCGAAGTGGTCGAGAAGAAGATGATCCTCTCGATCTTCGAGCTGGGCGACACGCTCGTCCGGGAGGTCATGGTGCCGCGCATCGACATCGAGGCCTTTGATGAGCACCTGCCCCTGGAGGAAGTCACCGACGCCCTGCTGAAGTCGGGCCACTCCCGGGCGCCCGTCTTCCGCGCCGATATCGATTCGATCATCGGGATCGTCTACGTCAAGGATCTACTGAGCGCCTTCCGTCAGGGGAGGCAGCGCGAGCCGGTCGGGAACTTCATGCGCCCCGCGCTCTTCGTGCCGGAAGCGAAGAAGGCGGACGACCTGCTGGCCGACCTGCAGGCTCGCCGCGTCCACATGGCCGTCGTGGTCGATGAGTACGGGGGGACGGCGGGGGTCGTGACGCTCGAAGATCTGGTGGAGGAAATCGTCGGGGAGATCCGCGACGAGTATGACGCCGCCGAGGAGGCCGCCTTCCAGCGCGTCCAGGGCGGGGGCTACCTGTTCAGCGGGCGGATCGACCTGGATGACGTCAACGACCTGACCGGGGCGAATCTGGCAAAGGATACGAGCGATACGCTCGGTGGCCTCATCGCCGGCGCCCTCGGGCGAATCCCGGCCACCGGCGACTCGGTGGATGCCGGCGGACTGCATCTGGTTGTGGAGCAAGTCACAGGTCGAAGGATCTTGAAGGTGCGGGCAACCCGAATGGAAAGGCGGGATCAGGAGGCCGATTCCGAATGACCATCACCGAGGTGGAGCGCGGAGAACTGATCGAGCGCGCCAGGGAGGCGCGCACGAGGGCCTACGCGCCCTATTCTTCCTATCCGGTCGGCGCGGCGGTCTTGGCGGCTTCCGGCAAGATCTACGATGGCGTGAATGTGGAGAATGCCGCCTACCCGAGCGGTGTGTGCGCCGAGCGATCGGCAGTTTTCACCGCCATCAGCCAAGGTGAACGCGAGATCCGGGCGGTGGCGGTGGTCACGGCCGGCGGCGGGACCCCTTGCGGTGCCTGTCGCCAAGTATTGTGGGAGTTCGGCGAGCAGGCTGTCGTCCTTGTCGCCGATGTGAGCGGTCACGTCGTTCTCGAGACGCCGCTCCGCGACCTGCTGGCCCACGCCTTCGGCCCCCGGGACCTGGGATCCGACAAGACGCCATCGTGAGGACGTCCCGTTGAGAAGGATCGAGGGGCTGGTTTGAGCCGGAGGCCCGCAAGCCCTCGGCCGGCCCGGCGACCTCGCTATCCGATGCCGTCCTTCGTGCGCGAGGCGCTGGTCGAACGTGGTCTGATGGAACGCTACGCTCAGCGCCCTCCCTACCAGCGGAACGACTACATCGGATGGATCACCCGGGCGAAGCGAGTCGAGACCCAGCGCAGCCGTCTGCACCAGATGCTGGATGAGCTCGAGACGGGCGATGTCTACATGAAGATGACCTATCGCCCCAAGAAGCGACTCGCCTAGCCCCGCCTTCCGCCGCAGAAACCGAGAGGTTCCCCGCCCCACTACGGGCTCGTGATGTCGTCGGTGGCGTCCAGGTAGTCGTACGGGGTGTCGTACTGAGAGTAGAGCACCCGATCCGGCAAGGCGGCGTAGGTCCCGCCAAAGATGCGGTTGAAGACGAGGCGAAACGAGTTGACCGGGGTCAATCCCGGATACAGACCGTCGGCTCCTTCCGGGATCAAGTAGGCGTTCAGGTTCGTCATCCGTTCCTGTATGTAAGACTGGCGTCCGCTGTTCGAGTCGGGTCCGTGATCGCCCTGGACGATGATGACGGGCGGGACTTCCGATCGAGCGAGGATTGCCGAGATCGCCTCCTCCAACTCGGTGTTCACGAAGATCGTCTGGTCGCGGTACCCCTTGATGTAGTCTGAAGCCTCCGGGTCTCCGGCGTCGAACGTGAAGCGGAGAGTGAAGGGGACGTTCGGCGTAACCGGCGACCCGTCGGCGGCGAACACAAAGGGTGGATGCGGGGCGATGACATGGGCGAAGACGAACTTGGGTTCGTCCGTCTCGGGGAGGTCCTTCAGGCGGTCGAAGATATGCCGGATGCGGGCGCGATGGACCTCGTACGGGTAGCGCACATCAGGGACGAAGCGGGGAAGCGCCACTACGCCGTCGGAGGGGAGTCGCAGCAGCGAGGTCTGGATCAGCAAGCCCTCGAACGGGTTCGCGCCGACCAGGCCCAGGTCCTCGTCGATCGATCCGGCGGTGAAGTAGTAGTCGGCATCCGTCCATTCCGTGCCGGCCAGGCCGGTGGAGAAGGCCACCGTGACGTACCCGAGGGATTCGAGTTGGCGTCGGACCTCGCTGTGTTTGATGAGCTGCCATAGGGCTTCGCGGCCGCGTGCCTCCTCGATCGGCGACAGGATCGCATCGAGGTAGTCCATGTTGAGCGAGGAGGCCAGGGAAAGGCCGGTCTGGGCGTAGTTGGACCGCGAGTCGTCGGCGATGTAGAAGCCCTCACCCTCCAGGAAGGAAAGGAACTCGTCGTTGTCGAACTCATAGACCCGTTGGAGGGTGTCGCGGCGGGCATATCCATCGACAATGATGTAGTAGATGTCGGGTGGTCGCTCGCCTTGAGGAAGGTGTAGCGTGACGCCCTCGTCGGCTTCCACCGGTCCTCCGGCCAGGCTGGCATAGGCCCAGCGGCCCAGCGTGAGCGTCGGGAGGATCAGCGTGGCGGCTGCGACGACGTTGAGGACGCTGGTCGCGGCGGCCGGATTGCGCATCCGTCGGGCGATCCACCAAAGTAGGAGGGCCATCGCGACCAAGAAGAGAGGCGCCAGGTAGCGGTGGCGACCGAGACTGGCGCCGAGACCGACCGCCTTGAGCCCTTCGTAGAGGTGCCCATACGAGAAGAACGCGATCACGAGGACGCTGGTCAGCAAGCCGGCCCGGTGCCAATCCCCGGTCAGACGGGCGAGCAAGGCCAGCAGGATGAACGTGCCGCCGATGGCGAGCACGACGGCCCGGATGGCGTCCGTCGGCTGCAGCCAATCGATGTTGAACGCCAGCAGGGCGGCAACCGGATACAGGGCAAACAGGATCGGATGGAAGACTCGTCGTCGGATCATCGGGTGCGTTTGGGTCTGGAAGGCCGGGCCCACGTCGGCCCGGGGGCTCTCGGCGTCGAAGCTTTCTACCCGAAGTGTCGCGTGGGCCGCCTCGCTGCAGGTCGAAAGGGTCCGGCTGGTATAATCCCGCCATGAGCGGCCGCGAGCGAGTCTTTCGGACCGAAGCGGTCATCCTGCGGCGGCTTGACTTGGGGGAGGCCGACCGGCTGGTGATCGCCTACAGTCCGGATCGCGGCAAGCTCCGGCTCGTGGCCAAGGGGGCCAGGCGGCCCGGTTCACGCAAGGCGGGCCACCTGGAGCCTTTCACCCGGGCGATGTTGCTGATCGCCCGAGGGCGCGAGCTCGACATCATCAGCCAGGCCGAAGCTATCGACTTGTACCCTTCCCTGCGCACCGATCTTGAGCGCGTCGGGGAGGCCTCCTACGTCGTCGAACTGGTGGATCGTTTCACCTTCGAGGAGGGCGGGAGCCGGGCTGCCTATCGGCTGATGGTCGAAACCCTCGAGCGGTTGGCCGAGGGCCGGCCGGCCGCAACGGTTCTGCGCTACTACGAGTTGCGACTGCTGGAATTGATGGGGTACCGGCCGGAGTTCTTCCGTTGCGTGCAGTGCGGATCGGAGGTCCGGCCCGAGGCCCAGTTCTTTGCACCCGTCCTGGGGGGTGTGGTTTGCTCGCGCTGCGGCGAGGGTCTCGCGACCGCCCGGCCGCTGAGCCTGGACGCGCTCAAAGTCCTGCGCCACTACCAGCGTAGCGGCTTCGAGGTCGCCGCCGCGCCGAGCGTGCGCCCGGCAGTCCGGATGGAGGTCGAAGCCCACTTGGAATCCTACCTGGGCCATCTGCTCGAGCGCAAGCTGAACAGCCCCCGATTCCTGCGACAGGTTCAGGCTCTCCGTCCCACCGTGGAACCGGCGCCGGCCGGGTAGGAACAAGGAGACCAGTCGAACCGGATGACCCCCCGAGCGACGCGCCCGCGGCCATCCCCGGAGTCCCTGATGGGTGGCGGCGCGACGATGCAATCCGTCGTGCTGGCCCTTCAGTTGTTCTGGGCCGAACGCGGCTGCCTGGTGTGGCAGCCCTACAACACGCAGGTCGGTGCCGGGACGATGAATCCGGCGACCTTCCTGCGCGCCCTCGGCCCGGAGCCGTGGCGTGTGGTGTACGTCGAACCGTCGGTCCGCCCCGATGACGCCCGATACGGTGAGAATCCCAATCGCCTCCAGCAGCACTATCAGCTGCAGGTGATCCTCAAGCCCGATCCCGGGAATCCCCAGGAACTCTACCTGCAGTCCCTGGAAGCGATCGGTATCGACCCATCGAAGCACGACCTCCGATTCGTCGAGGACAAGTGGGAGGCGCCGGCACTGGGAGCTTGGGGCCTGGGGTGGGAAGTATGGCTTGACGGCCAGGAGATCACCCAGTTCACGTACTTCCAGCAGGCCGGCGGGCTGGCGCTCGATCCGGTTTCGGTGGAAATCACCTACGGGCTCGAACGGATCCTGATCGGACTGCTTTCGCTTGACCACTTCAAGGACATCCCTTGGACCGATTCGTTCAGCTACGGGGATGTTCAACTGCAGGCTGAGCAAGAGTACGGGGCGTACTACCTGGAGCAGGCCGACGTCGAGCGGTTGAAGACGACGTTTGCGTTGAGTGCGGCCGAGGCCCGCCAGGCGCTCGACACAGGCCTGATGCTTCCGGCCTATGACCACTTGCTGAAATGCTCCCACAGCTTCAATGTCCTGGACGCCCGCGGCGCCGTCGGCGTCACGGAGCGCGCCGGTCTGTTCGCCCAGATGCGCGACCTGGCGCGCGCCGTAGCCCAGGCATACATCGCCCAGCGTGAGGCCCTGAGCTTTCCGTGGATGGATCGCCTTCCCGTTGAGGTGAAGGCGCCGGCCGCCGAAACGCCGGGAAAGCCCCCGAGCCGCCCGGCCGATTTTGTTCTCGAAGTCGGAACCGAAGAGCTCCCGGCGGGAGACCTGCGCCAGGCCTTGGCGGAGCTCGCCGACAGGGCACCAAGGATGCTCGAGGAGAACCGCCTCGTCTTCCAGGCTGTCCGCGTTGGTGGGACGCCGCGAAGGCTTGTCCTTGAGGTCGAGGCGCTCGCGCCGAGCCAGGAGCATTCCGTCGAAATCGTGAAGGGTCCGCCGGAAGCCCGCGCCTTTGACAGCGCCGGCCATCCGACCCAGGCAGCCCTCGGATGGGCGCGCAAGTACGGGTTGAGCGCTGACGTCGACAGTCTGCGCACCCTGGTGCGTGACCTGGACGGCGGTCGATACCTGGCGGCTGAGGTGACCACCGGCGGCAGGAGCGCGTCCGAGGTCTTGGCGAATGCCGTCCTGCCGGCGCTCCTCGCCGGGATGACCTTCGATCAGTCGATGCGATGGATCGGGATTGCCGGAGATCAGCCGAAAGACGTCGAGCTTCGTCGGACGTCCTTCGCCCGCCCCATTCGGTGGTTGGTGGCGCTCCACGGCGAGGCGATCGTTCCCTTCTCCTTCGCAGGGCTGACGGCGGGGAGGGCGAGTCGGGGGCTTCGATTCCAGACGCCTGAGGACGTCGAATGCAAGGACCCCTCCGAGTATCGCAAACGTCTGGCTGAGCAAGGGATCGTTCTCGACCCGGCGGAGCGCCGGGCCGTGATCCTCAAGCAGGCTCAGGCCCTCGCCACCGAAACGGGCGGGGAGATCCCCGACGATCCGGCGTTGCTCGAAGAAATCGCCAATCTCGTTGAGGCGCCCCAGGCGCTTCTCGGATCGTTTGACCCATCGTTTCTTGCCCTGCCACGGGAAGTCCTCGTGGCCGTGATGAAGAAGCATCAGCGGTACTTCCCGGTGGAGCGCCCTGACGGCGACTTGATGCCGAGTTTCGTGGCCGTCTCCAACGGGCGGCGCAAGAGCCTGGAAGCCGTCCGTGCCGGGAATGAGCATGTCCTGCGAGCCCGGTTCGCCGATGCGGCCTTCTTCCTCGGGCGCGACCGAGGGCACCAACTCGAAACCTTCCGGCCGAAACTGGCCTCGCTCACCTTCCAAGCGGATCTCGGTTCGATGCTGGCGAAGTCGGAGCGGGTCGAGCGCTTGACGGTGCGCCTCGCCGACGAGCTTGGCCTCGGAGCCGGAGAGACGGCCGTAGCGTCACGGGCCGCATTCTTGTGCAAGGCCGATCTGGCGACCTCGATGGTCGTAGAAATGACGGCCTTGCAGGGGATCATGGGCCGCATCTACGCCCTCGAATCCGGCGAGCCCGAGGCGGTAGCCCAGGCGATCTACGAGCACCACCAGCCGCGGTTCGCGGGGGATGCCTTGCCCGGGTCGTCGGCTGGGACTGTGGTCGCCCTGGCGGATCGCCTGGACTCCCTCGCCGGCCTCTTTGCCGCCGGTTTGCAGCCGACTGGGGCCCGCGACCCCTTCGGGCTGCGGCGGGCGGCGATCGGCCTGATTCAGCTCGTGCGCGCCTCCAAGTACCGAGTCGATCTCCGGAGTTGGCTCGCGACGGCGGCCGAAGGGCTCCCCATCCGTGCGAGCGATGAGGCCCTGGAGGCGACGCACCAATTCATCGTGGCACGCGAGGAGGCGCTCCTCCTGGCACAAGGGTCCCGCTTCGACGTCGTGGCCGCCGTCCTGGCCGAGCAGGGGAACGATCCGACCGGGGCGGTGGAGGCGGTCGAGGAGCTCCAAGCGGCGACAGGCGAATCAGACTGGGCCACCGTGCTTCAGGCGTATGCGCGCTGCGCCCGGATCCTTCCGAAGGCCATGCGGGAAGGGCCTCCGGCCGAGGTCCGCCCGGACCTGTTCGAACTGGAGGCCGAGGGGCTCCTGCTGGAGGCGCTCGCCGGGGCGGCGGCGCTATCCCAGGCCCAAGGCTCTGTGACTGATCTGGTCCGCCGTCTGCGCTTCCTGGTCCCTGCCATCACCCGCTTCTTCGACGACGTCTTGGTAATGGCTGAGGCCCCCAAGGTCCGGGCCAACCGCTTGACGTTGGTCCACCGTGTCGTTCTCCTGGCGGAAGGTGTCGCCGATCTGGCGCGCCTGGAAGGTTTCTAGGCGGGGCCGGCGTCGATGAGCACCGTCGACGAAGTTAAGGAACGAATCGATATCGTCGAGGTTGTCGGAGAGACTGTCCGCCTCAAGAAGTCGGGCAAGAACTACACCGGCTTCTGTCCCTTCCATCCGAACACCCGAACGCCGGCGTTCGTCGTCTTCCCCGATTCGGGGACGTGGCGCTGTTTCGGGGCATGCAACGAGGGCGGGGATGTCTTCCGCTTCGTGATGAAGCGGGAGGGTTGGGACTTCCCCGAGGCCCTTCGGCACCTTGCCGAGCGGGCGGGCGTCGAGCTGCGCCCCGTACGGGCGGAAGACGACGAGGCCGATGAGCATCGAAACCGGCTGCGCGAGGTCCTCGAGGCCGCTGCCGGCTTCTACCGTCATCACCTGCTCGAGACGCCGGCGGGCCGAAGCGTGAAGGACTACCTCGTTGGCCGGAGTCTGACCGAAGCCTCCCTCGAAGCGTTCCAAATCGGCTACGCGCCCGACTCGTGGGAGGCCGGGATCGGATTCCTCACAAGCCGTGGTTTCACGCCCGACGAGATGATCGAGGCTGGGGTGGCGTCCCAGCGGGAAAGCGGAGGCGCGATCGATCGCTTCCGGAACCGGATCATGTTCCCGGTGCGCGACGGGCGCGGTCGCATGGCCGGGTTCGGGGCCCGAATCGTCGATCCCCAGGACGTGCCGAAGTTCCTCAACTCCCCGCAGACGCCCCTGTTCGACAAGGGCCGCCTCCTGTACGGCCTCGATCGGGCCCGACGCGCAATCCGGCAGGCGGACCAGGCGGTCGTCGTGGAGGGGTACCTGGATGTCATCGCGCTGCACCAGGCCGGTTTCGCCAACGCGGTATCTCCGATGGGCACGGCACTGACCGAGGATCATCTTCGGATGATCCGGCGCGCGACCCGGCGGATCGTCCTAGCCCTCGATCCCGATCCGGCGGGGACGCGCGCCGCCCTGCGCGGGTTGGATCTGGCCCGCCAGACCCTGGACCGAGAGGCCGAGCCCGTCTTCGACCCGGGCGGCTTTGTTCGCTATGAAGGTCGCCTGAAGGCGGAGATCCGGATCGCCGCCCTTCCGGCGGGCAAGGATCCCGACGAGATCGTCGCCGAGTCGGCCGAGGCGTGGCCGGCGATCGTCGCTGGGGCGCAGCCGGTCGTCGAGTACGTCCTCGACGTCCTGACCGCCGAGGCCAACCTGGCGGATCCGAAGGTCAAGGCGGAAATCGCTCGGCAGATCCTTCCGCTGATCGAGGATGTCTCCGACTCCGTCGAGCGGGAGGCCTACCGGCAGTCGATGGCCCGGCGCCTAAGGGTGGACGAGCGCTCCCTCTTGGGGAGAACGCCGGCCGCGCGGCGACCGAGACGCCGGACCCCGGTTGTGGCACCCGCCAAGGGCGAAGCGCGGGCGGGGACGACCTCGCCGGAGTTTGAGCGCTTCTGTCTGGGTTTGCTCTTGGCCCATCCCGAGCTCATGTACCGGATTGACCGGCGCTTCGCCGGTCTGGGGATCGATCGCCTCGGCGAGGATGATTTCAGCAGCACCGATGCGCAGGTCCTGTTCACGGCGATTCGGACTGCCCTCGGGCAGGATGAGGATGAGCCAGCGTCGCACTGGCGGCGGACACTGTCGGCGGAACTCGTGGAGCAGGCTGAGGCGTACATAGCCACCGCTGGGAATGAAGACCCGGACAACCCCCGGGTCCAGGCAGAAGTGACGAGTCACACCTTGCGTCTGCGTCGGCGGCATCTAGAATCGGCCCTTGTTGAGCTAAGATATCTTCTCCAGGCGGCGCAGGAGGATCCGGCGGCGGGAGACGACATTCGGCGGCTCCTGCGCGATGTCCAACGCCTGGGTGAGCAGAAGTCGATTGTCGAGCGGGCTCTGGCCGGCGGCGAGGGGCGCGAGCCGGAAACGTCAGGGGACCCCTGGAGGTTGGCGTGACGGCTCGGGCCGTGGAAGGTGCGGGGCATGGTTGGGCGGCGAATCGCTGGCGCGGCGTCGGTGTGAAGGGCGAGGGATGACTGAGCGGGACGACGACTTCGAGACACTCGATACGTTGGGAGAGGCGGAAGCGGGTTCGGACGACGGACCCGATTCGGAGTCGGTCGGGGAAGAGGCTGAGACGACGGCCGAGGTTGAACCCGACTACGACGAAATCCTCGAGGTCGAGGTCGAATCCGAAGCGGAATCGGAGGCCGAGGAGGCCGCCGCCGAAAGCGGCGGTGACGCCGGCGACGATACCGTTCGCCTCTACCTCAAGGATATTGGACGCGAAGACCTGCTGTCGCCCGACCAGGAGCTGTGGCTGTCCGTGCGGCGCGAAGCTCCGTTCCGCCTGGAGCTGGCCAAGCCGGCGGGGCCCGGCCGAGGCCGACCGACGTTGGCTGAGCTCCACGTCGCTTTCTACGAGTACATGCGGACCCTGTGGAAACGGGTGATCGAAGATGCGAAGCGCTGGCGCCGCTCTCCCCCGGATCTGCACCTCATCCTCGAGGAGGCGCGACAGCTGCGGCATTCCTGGCAGGGAGACAGTCCGTCGTACCTGCGGGCATGGCTTGACAACGGTCGCTGGGGGACCGATCCGACCTGGGAGAACCTGGCGCGCAGCGCCATCGACCTCTTCCTCGTGCTGTACACAATACCGGTCGTGGCCCAAGACAAGCTGGGTGAGCGGCTCGCCAAGGGCAAGCCGCTGCCGACGCCGCGGACCTACTCCGGCTGGCTTCCGGACGAGAAGGCCCTCGACCGCGAGTTCCGCGAGCTCCAGATTCTTTCGGATGAGTCGAAGTCGGCGCTGAGCGAGGCCAACCTGCGCCTGGTCGTCAGTGTCGCCAAGCGATACATGGGGCGCGGCATCGCCTTTCTGGACCTGATCCAGGAAGGCAACCTCGGACTGATGCGAG
Source organism: Anaerolineales bacterium (assembly GCA_035471625.1). Classification (GTDB taxonomy): domain Bacteria; phylum Chloroflexota; class Anaerolineae; order Anaerolineales; family E44-bin32; genus DATEVL01. The sequence goes on along the minus strand of DATIPT010000079.1, from coordinate 22,955 downwards.
CGGTGGAGAAGTTCGATCCCGCCAAGGGCTACAAGTTCAGCACCTACGCCACTTGGTGGATTCGCCAGGCGATCAGCCGGGCCATCGCCGACCAGGCTCGGACGATTCGGATCCCGGTGCACATGGTCGAGACGATCAACCGTCTGAACCGCACCCAACGACGTCTGCTGCAGGAGCTTGGTCGCGACGCGACCTCCGAGGAACTGGCGCTTGAAATGGGGATGTTGGAGCCGGAAGACCAGGCGGCGGTGCTCGACTACCTCGGCGGACGGGCCGAACTCGACCCATCGGTCGACCGGAAATGGCGCCGGGCGGCCGCCAAGGTCCGCAAGATCCTGCGGATCGCCCAGGAACCGATCTCGATCGAGACCCCCGTCGGACCGGAGGAGTCGAGCCACCTGGGCGATTTCATTGAAGACGAGACGATGCCCGAGCCGGTCGACGCTGCGGCGCTCGAGCTGCTGAAGGAACATGTCCAGAGTGTCCTGTCCGTTCTGACGGAGCGCGAGCGACAGGTGCTGCAGATGCGCTTTGGCCTGCTGGATGGAAAGGACTACACTCTCGAGGAAGTCGGCCGCTACTTCAACGTGACGCGCGAGCGCATTCGCCAGATCGAAGCCAAGGCGCTTCGCAAGCTCCGCCATCCGACCCGCAGTCGTCACTTGCGCGACTACCTTCCCTAGAGGGGGAGGGTCGGGCCTCCCGACCGGTCGGTCCCAAAGATCGGGCCCGATTGACCGTGGCGGCATTTGTGATAGAATGTACAGGATTTCTTAAAGGGATATATTCCTAATCCGACCTGGCGAGTTCCCCCAACTTCGATGCCCTCCGAATACCTGCCGATCCTGATCATTCTCATCATGGCGACCGCGCTTGGGGTCGCCGGTGTTGCCGTCGGGCATCTGGTGGGTCCCCGACGTCCGACCAAGCGCAAGGGGGAGCCCTACGAGTCGGGGATGCGCCCCTTTGGCCCGGGGGCGCGCCGCGTTCCGGTGCACTTCTACTTGATGGCGGTCCTGTTCATTCTGTTCGATATCGAGATCGTCTTTCTGCTGCCTTGGGCGGTGTCGTTGCGACGGCTAGGGACCTTCGGCTTGGTGGAAATGGCAGTCTTCATCGTGATCCTATTGGTAGGGTACGTTTACGCGTGGAAGAAAGGTGCTATGGAATGGGAGTAGAGCAGAAACTGGGGAACTTGGGGATCGTCACGACGACCCTGGAGCAGGCGGTCAACTGGAGCCGGACCTACGCAATGTGGCCGATGCTGTTCGGCCTGGCCTGCTGTGCGATCGAAATGATGGGTGCCCAGGCCTCCAACTACGATATGAGCCGGTTCGGGATGGAACTGATGCGGGCCAGCCCGCGTCAGAGCGACCTGATGATCGTGGCAGGCCGGGTCACCCGGAAGATGGCGCCCGTTCTGCGGCGCCTGTACGACCAGATGCCCGACCCGAAATGGGTCGTCTCGATGGGCGATTGCGCCTCCTGCGGCGGGATCTTCAACAACTACGCCATTGTCCAGGGCGTGGATGAAGTCGTCCCGGTCGATGTTTATGTCGCCGGCTGCCCTCCGCGGCCGGAGGCCCTGATCCACGGGATCCTGACCGTGCATCAGAAGGTTCGCGGCGAGAAGATCCAGACCTGGGCCTAGCCCGATGCGCCGAGGGATCGGCGGCGTGGAGAAGGATGGCGGTCCGATGGGCCTGACGGAAAGAGCCGTCGAAGATCTGCAGACCAACCTCGGCGACGCTGTGGTGGCGATCGAGGTCTTCCGCGCCGACACGACGGTTGAGATCGCCTCCGCCGGGCTGTTGGCGGCGGCTCGCCGCCTGCGCCAGTCGATCGATCCTCCCTTTGATCTGCTGGCCGGGCTGACCGCGTCCGACTCGTATCCCGAGGATCCGCGCTTCTCGTTGATCTACGTCTTCTACTCGACAGGCGGGAATGCCTTCGTCCGGTTGCGGGCCCGGCTCCCGGGGAAGGCCCCTGAGATCGAGAGCCTTGAGCCGGTCTACCCGGCGGCCAACTGGCACGAGCGCGAGGTTTTCGATCTGTTTGGGATCACTTTCCGGGGCCATTCCGACTTGCGGCGGATCCTGCTCCCGCACGATTGGGTCGGCCACCCGCTCCGCAAGGACCACCCGCTGGGGTACGAGGAAGTCCAGTTCTCGTTCAACTTTGATGAGATCGACCGGCGCAAGCCGTACGCGCAGGAGTGACCGGAACGTGACCGAGACCCTCGAGATCACGGTCGACGAACTGAAGCATCTGGTCTCGGAGCGCGCGCTCCGGGGCGAGACGATGCTTCTCAACATGGGCCCGCAGCACCCGAGCACCCACGGGGTGCTGCGCCTGCTGCTCGAGCTGGACGGCGAGCGGATCATCAGTTGCATCCCCGATGTCGGTTTCCTCCATACCGGGATCGAGAAGAACATGGAGGCCAAGACCTTCACCCAGGCGATTGTGATGACCGATCGCATGGACTACCTGAACACGATGGGCAACGTCTTGGCCTACGTCCTGGCCGTCGAGAAGCTCATGGATGTCGAGGCGCCGCCGCGCGCGCAGGCGGTGCGGGTCATCCTGTGCGAACTCCAGCGCATTGCGTCGCACATGGTCTGGCTTGCGACGCACGCCCTCGATCTGGCGGCAATGTCGGTGTTCCTGTACTGCTTCCGGGAACGTGAAGTGATCCTGGATGTCCTCGAGATGTGCTCCGGGCAGCGCATGATGACCTCGTACTTCCGCCCGGGCGGATTGTGGCGCGACGTGCCTCCGGAGTTCGAACCGGCCGTTCGGGAGATCCTGAAGACCTTCCCGGCTCGCATCCGTCAGTATGAAGGGCTCCTGAGCAAGAACGCGCTGTGGATCGATCGGACGCGCAACATTGGTGTCGCCGACGCGGAGACGGCCCTGCGCCTCGGGATGACCGGTCCGGCCTTGCGCGGCTCGGGGCCGGCGATCGACATGCGCAAGTTGCAGCCCTACTCCGGGTATGAGCAGTACGACTTCGACGTGCCCACCGGCAGCCATGGAGATGTCTACGATCGGTACCTGATCCGGATGGAGGAGATGCGCCAGTCGCTCCGGATCGTCGAGCAGGCCCTCGACCGCCTGCCCGGTGGCCCGTTCATTGCCGACGATCGCAAGATCGTCCCGCCTCCGAGGTCCGAGATCGGGGTGAGCATGGAAGCCCTGATCCACCACTTCAAGCTCTGGACCGAGGGGTTCTCGGCGCCGGTCGGATCGGTCTATCTGCCGGTCGAATCGCCTCGCGGCCTATTGGCCTGCTACCTTGAGGGAAATGGGGGCCCCAAGCCTCACCGCGTCCATTTCCGCACGCCGAGTTTCGCCAACATGCAGGCGCTGCCGACTCTCGCCCGCGGCCACCTGGTAGCCGATCTGGTCGGGATCATCGGCAGCCTGGACATCGTTCTGGGAGACGTCGACCGATGACTGCCTCTGGGCCGCGGGTCGGGATCTTGTTGGAGAAGCACGCCGCGCAGATCGAGGCCATTCTGGCGCGCTATCCCTCAGACCAAAAGCGCTCGGCTGTGATGCCCCTGCTGTATCTTGCTCAGCACGAATACGGGCACGTCTCGAAGGCGGCGCTGGAAGAAATCGCCGGGATCCTCGATTTGAGTCCGACCCAGGTTGGCTCGCTGGTCGGTTTCTACAGCCTCTACCACGACGAGGCCGCCGGCTCGGTGCGGATGCAGATCTGCACCGACCTGCCGTGCGCCCTGCGCGGCGCCGAAACGTTCGCCCGCCAGGTCTGCGAGAATCTGGGCATCCGCCTCGGGGAGACCACCGCCGACGGGGTGATCACCGTCGAGGAAGTCATGTGCCTGGCCGGATGCGATCGGGCCCCGATGTTCCAGGTCCAGGACGACCAGGGGATCCACTATCGCGAGAACCAGACCGTGGAATCGGCGATGGCGTGGGTCGCCGAGGTCAGGAAGAAGCATGGCTGACCACATCCTGCTCCGCCATCGCGACATTCCCGACCTTGATCGGCTTGAGGTCTATCAGCGCCATGGGGGCTTCGAGACCCTGCGACGTACAATCGCCGAGAAGTCGCCCCAGGACGTGATCGACATCGTGAAAGCCTCCGGGCTGCGCGGCCGGGGTGGGGCCGGGTTCCCGACCGGCGTCAAGTGGGGCTTCCTAACCCCCGATGTCTTCCCGCGCTACGTCGTCGTCAACGCCGACGAGTCGGAACCGGGGACGTTCAAAGACCGGGAGATCATGGAGCGCAACCCGTTCCAGCTCCTGGAAGGGATCGCGCTGTGTGCCTACGCGGCGCGGGCCTCCACGGCCTATGTCTACTGTCGCGGCGAGTTCTGGGATCTGGCCCACGAGTTGGAAGTCCGGATCGCCGAGGCCCGTCAGAAGAACCTGCTCGGGCCGAAGATCTTCGGCAGCGACTTTTCGCTGGAGGTCTACGTGCACCTGGGAGCCGGGGCCTACATCTGCGGCGAGGAGACGGCCCTGCTCGAGTCGATGGAAGGAAAACTGGGCCAGCCACGGCTCCGGCCGCCGTTTCCGGCGGCCAAGGGCCTGTTCGGTCGGCCGACGGTCGTCAACAACGTCGAGACTCTGACCAATCTTCCCCCGATCCTGGAGCGCGGCGCCGAGTGGTACCGGTCAATCGGGACGAAGGACAGCGCCGGGCCGAAAGTGTTCTCGCTTTCCGGGCACGTCGCCCAGCCGGGCAACTACGAACTACCGCTGGGTACGACCTTCCGGACCTTGATCTTCGACCATGGCGGCGGCGTCGCCGGAGGGCGCAAGATCAAGGCGATCCTCCCGGCCGGCGCCTCTGCGCCGATCCTTCCCGCCACCGACGAGGTGCTCGATACGCCGATGGACTATGAGTCGGTCCCGAAAGTCGGCTCGATGCTCGGCTCGGCTTCCGTCATCGTGATGGACGACACGGTCGACGTCGCCTGGGTCGCCCTCAAGACGACCCGCTTCTTCAAGCACGAGTCGTGTGGGAAGTGCACGCCTTGCCGGGAAGGCACATTCTGGATGCTGCGGGTGCTCGAACGGCTGCACTCGGGCCAGGACGGCGAAGGGCAGGTCGATGGTTTGTATGCCGTGGCCCGCGGGATCGAGGGCAAGTGCCTGTGTCCCTTGGGTGAGTTCTCGATCATGCCGGTGACCTCGGGGGTCGAACGCTTCCGCGCGGATTTCGTTGCCCATGAAGGGGACGGACGATGACGGCCGGCGACGTGCGCCTCACCATTGACGGCCGGGAGGTCCGGGTTCCCCCGGGGACGTTGATCGTCGACGCCGCCAAGCGAGTCGGCGTCGACATTCCCGTCTTCTGCTATCACCCGAAGCTCGAGCCAGTCGGCATGTGCCGCATGTGTCTGGTTGAGATCGGCCGGCCTGTGCGGGACCGCGCCACAGGCGAAGTGCAGGTCGACGACCACGGCACCCCGGTTCTGCAGTACGGTCCAAAGCTGGAGACCGCGTGCACGACCCCCGTCGGCGAAGGCTGGGATGTCCGGGTCAGCAGCGAGAAGGCCCGGCAGGGGCGCAACGAGGTGGTCGAGTTCTTGCTGACCTCGCATCCGCTCGACTGCCCGATCTGCGACAAGGGCGGTGAGTGCCCTCTCCAGAACCTCACCCTCGAGCATGGGCCGGGGAAGAGCCGGTTCCTGTTCGATGACAAGATCCGCCTCGACAAGCGAGTCCCGCTCGGTGATCTGATCGTCCTCGATCGAGAGCGATGCATCCAGTGCGCCCGCTGTGTCCGCTTCCAGGAGGAGATCGCCGGCGATCCGGTGCTGGGCTTCTTCGAGCGGGGCCGGAAACTGGAGATCGTGACCTTCTCCGATCCCGGCTTCGACTCCTACTTCTCCGGCAACACAACCGACATCTGCCCGGTGGGTGCGCTGACGACCGCCGATTTCCGTTTCGGGGCCCGGCCGTGGGAGTTGAACGCCGCGGCGTCGATTTGCCCGCACTGCCCGGTGGGCTGCAACCTGACGCTGAACACGCGTCGGGAAGCGGTATCCGGCGGCCTGGAAGTCGTCAAGCGGGTCATGCCGCGTCAGAACGAAGCGGTCAATGAGACCTGGATCTGTGACAAGGGCCGTTTCGCCTATCACTTCGCAGCCAGCCCGGAACGGCTGAAGACTCCCCTGGTCCGCAAGGACGGTCGCCTGGTCGAAGCCACCTGGGACGAAGCCCTGGAGACCGCCGCCGAAGGGATGCGGACCGCCGGGAGCCGGCTTGTGGGGATCGCCTCCGGGCGGCTCTCGAATGAGGACCTGATGGCCCTGCGCACGGCGGTCGAAACCGTTGGCGGCCGACCGGTGCTGGACGCGCCGATGGGCGGAGGCGATTTCGTCCGACGCTTCGGCTTGGGCAGCCAGTCGGATCTCGGACGACTCGGGCGCGGCGATGCCGTGCTCGTGATCGCCAGCGACCTTCACGAGGAGGCCCCGATCTGGTGGCTGCGCCTGCGCAAGGCGGCGGAGCGAGGGGCTGAGGTCATCGTCGCCAATGCCCGACGGACCCGCTTGGATGAGTTCGCATCGCACGTCATCCGCTACGAGTACGGGCAGGCGGTTGAAGCATTGCTCGGGATCGGCGCGGCAGCAACCGGGGAGACGAACGTACGCGGTCTCGTCGGGGAGGCAGTCGAAGCGGCGGGCAAGGCCTTGCGCTCGGCGGCCGAGCTGGTGATCTTCTTTGGTGCCGAGGGTCTGGACGCCAAGGGAACAGCCGCCCTGGCCCAGGGCGCGGCGGCGATACTTGCACGGACCGGGCACGCCGCGAAGGAACAGTCCGGCCTTGTCGGCATTTGGCCACAGGCGAATCTCCAAGGCGCCTGGGATCTCGGGTGGCGGCCGACCGGTAGGGGGTTGGCGGACGTTCTCGGGGAGGCCAAGGCGGCCCTGATCGCAGGCGTGGATCCTCTTGGCGACGATCCGTCCCTGGGACCGGCCCTGGGAGCGCTCGATTTCCTGATCGTTCAGGAATTATTCCTCACCGAGACGGCGGCGACAGCGGACGTGGTTCTGCCGGCGCAGTCGTTCATCGAGCGAGAGGGCAGCCTGACCAGCGGGGAGGGCCGAGTTCAGCGCTACTACCCGGCGGTCCCCGCTTGGGGAGAGGCCCGCCCCGACTGGAGCATCAGCTCGTCCCTGGCCGCGGGGCTCGGTGCGAAGGACTTGCCGACCTCGGCCGCAGCCTGGCTCGAGCGAATTGCCGAAGTTGTTCCTGCCTATCACGACCTGAGCTACCAGGCGTTGGCGCGCGTCGAAGAGCAGTGGCCCCTGGTCGGCGGGGACGATTTGTACTTCGGCGGCACCGCATACGAAAATCGGCAGGGGTTGGGTGTGGCCTTGGCGAGCGAGGTGGAGCGAGGCGGGTCGAAGGATGTCGACTGGCCGATGTCACCTCCGCCGCAGCCGGGACCGGGGATTCTGGCGGTGCCGGTCCATCGACTGTATGACCGAGGGACCACGCTTCTGCCTTCGCGGGTCTTGGATCCCCGCCGGGTTTCCCTCTACATCGCCCTGAATCCGTCGGACGCCACCGCCATTGGCGTTGGGGATGGCGAGGCGGTTTCGCTTGCGTGGGACGGTCAGTCTCAGACAGCGCTCGCCGTCATCGATCCTTCGGTGCCACAAGGTGCGGCGCTCATCCCGCGGAGCGCCGGCGCAACCCTCTCGATGCCGACGCGGGTAACTTTGCTGGCATCTCAACCCGAGGCTGCCCGATGAACTGGATCCAGGTCGCGGAGTGGGTCGTGATCTCGGCGCTGATCATCGTCAGCCTTCTGACCGGGTTCGCCTATCTGACCCTGCTCGAGCGACGGGTGCTGGCCCGCATCCAGGTGCGGGTGGGTCCGAACCGGGCCGGCCCGTGGGGCCTTCTCCAGCCCGTGGCGGACGGCGTCAAGCTGATCTTCAAAGAGGAGCTGATCCCGGACAAGGCCGACAAGGTCATCTTCGTCCTGGCGCCAATCATCACCCTCATCCCGGCCCTGATCATCCTGGCGGTGGTGCCCCTCGGCCCGCCCCTCGTGATCGCCGGCCGGACGATCACGGTCGGTCTGGCGCCGGATATCAACGTCGGTGTGCTCTACCTGATGGCGGTCTCGTCAATCAGCGTCTACGGGATCGTCCTGGCCGGCTGGTCGTCGAACAACAAGTACTCGCTCATGGGCGGTTTGCGGTCCTCGGCCCAGATGATCAGCTACGAGCTGGCTCTGGGGCTGGCGTTCATCGGGCCGATCCTGCTGGCCGGATCGATGAGTCTGCAGGACATCGTCGATGGGCAGGCGGGGATTTGGTACATCGTGTTCCAGCCGATCGGCTTCCTGATCTTCATGATCGCGGCGATCGCCGAGGTGAACCGGGCTCCCTTCGACATGCCCGAGGCCGAGCAGGAGCTGACCGCCGGATATCATGTCGAGTACTCGGGACTGAAGTTCGCCCTGATCTTCATGGCGGAGTACGACAAGATGATCGCCGTCAGCGCCATCGCCGCCACGCTCTTCCTGGGCGGGTACGACGGGCCCTTCATCGACCAGGTCCCCTGGCTCGGGCCGATCTACCTCGTCGTCAAAGTGGCTGCGCTCCTCTTCCTGATGATTTGGCTGCGGGCGACGTTGCCCCGGTTCCGCTATGATCGCTTGATGGCCTTCGGGTGGAAGATCCTGCTGCCGTTGGCGCTGCTGAACGTGGCCCTGACGGCGGTGGGTGTGGTGTTGTTGGGAGGCTGAGGTGGGGATTCTTGGATTGTTTCGTGGGATGTGGATCACGTTCCGGAGTATGTTCGAGAGGCCGGTGACGATCGAGTATCCGGAAGTGAAGCGTCCGGTTCGTTCCCGCTTCCGCGGACGGCACGAGCTGCATCGGTACGAGAACGGTCTCGAGAAGTGCATCGGGTGCTCTTTGTGTTCCGCGGCGTGTCCCGCTGATGCGATCTTCGTCGAGTCGGCGGAGAATACCGATGAGACTCGCTTCTCGCCTGGGGAGCGGTACGCCAGTACGTACGAGATCAACATGCTGCGCTGTATCTTCTGCGGCTACTGCGAGGATGCCTGCCCGACCGAGGCGATTGTCCTGGGGCTCAACTACGAGATGTCCTTCACCGACCGGCGCTCGGCGATCTATACCAAAGAGAAGCTCCTGGTCCCCGTGCCGGCGGGAGGGGCGCCGACGCCGATGCGCGTGCCTGCGGGGGCGTTCCCGCGAGCGGTCCCGGCGATGCAGGATCCGAAGTAGAGGGCGCGGGGTCGTGAGACGCTGATGACGACGGACATGTGGATCTTCCTGGGTCTGGCGCTAGTCGCCGTGTGGGCTGCGGTCTGCATGCTGATCAGCCGGAGCGCGGTGTACTCGGCGCTGTTCCTGGTCCTGAACTTCCTGACGATCGCCGTCGTATTCCTCTTGCTGCAGGCTGCCTTCATCGCTCTGGTGCAGGTAACGGTTTATGCCGGGGCGATTATGGTCTTGTTCCTGTTCGTCATCATGCTGCTGGGTGCCGAGCGGGTGGAAACCACCCCCAGCCTCCCGTGGCAGGCGCCGGTGGCGGTGGCGATCACGACCGTCCTGTTCGGGTTGATGGTCTTGGCCCTGCTCACAGGCCAGGCCGGCGCCGCACCCGGGGTGGAGGTCGCCGCAGGCTTTGGCAGCCCGCAGGCCGTCGGGGAACTCCTCTTCAGCGATTTCTTGTTGCCGTTCGAGGTGACCTCGATCTTGCTGCTGGCGGCGATGATCGGGGCGATCGTCCTGACGCGGCGTGAGCGCAGCCGGGAGGCCTCGTGAACGTTCCGACCGACTACCTCGTGATTCTCTCGGCTATCTTGTTCGCCATCGGGGTTCTCGGCGTGCTGACCCGGCGGAACGCGATCGTGATGTTCATGTCGGTCGAGTTGATGCTCAACGCTGCCAACCTGGCCCTGATTGCGTTCGCCCGTGAGAGGGGAGAGATCGTCGGTCATATATTCGTCTTCTTCATTATCGGGGTGGCCGCCGCCGAGGTGGCCGTGGGGCTGGCGCTGATCGTCGCAATCTTCAAGACCAAGCGCAGCATTGACATTGATCAGGTACGAGGCTTGCGGGGATAGGCATGGACGCCGAACGATGCGTTGAGAGGAGCTCGCCCTGACCGCTGAGTCGCTCTTCGCCCTGGCGCCGCTTGCGATCGCGTTCCCGGTCGCTGGTCTGCTTCTCAACCTGGCCTTCGGTCGCAGGCTGGGAGAGCGGTTTGCCGGCGGGATCGGAAGCCTCGTCGTCGTCCTGGCCTTCTTCGTCGCGGTCGCTCAGGCCATCGCCATCGGCCTTTCCCCGGAAGGCACCGTCCTCCCGATCGCCGAGTGGATCCGGATCGGAAGCTTCGAGGCTGGCTGGGGTCTGCAAATCGACAGCCTGTCGGTGACGATGATGTTGGTCGTCACCGGCGTGGGCAGCCTGATCCACATCTACGCTGCCAGCTACATGCACGACGACGTGCGCTTCAACGGGGATACCGGCCGCTACACCCGGTTCTTCGTCTTCTTCAATCTGTTCATCGCCTCGATGCTGATCCTGGTTATGGGCGACTCCTACCTGACGCTGTTTGTGGGGTGGGAAGGCGTCGGGTTGTGTTCGTACCTGCTCATCGGGTTCTGGTACGAGAAGGGCCGCGATGGGATCGGCAACGCCTGGGCCGGCAAGAAGGCCTTCGTGACCAACCGCATCGGGGACGCCGGCTTCCTGATCGGCCTGTTCCTGATCTTCTGGACTTTCGGGACGCTCAACTTCCACGAGGTTTTCCACCAGGCGGAAGAGGCGGGGCCGCAGCTCGCCGCGATCGCCACAGCGATCACGATCTGCCTGCTGATCGGGGCGACCGGAAAGTCGGCTCAGATCCCGCTGTATGTCTGGCTGCCGGACGCGATGGCCGGCCCGACGCCCGTCTCGGCGTTGATCCACGCGGCGACCATGGTCACGGCCGGGATCTATATGATCGTCCGCTCGAACGCCCTGTTCTCGCTCGCCCCGCTCACCTCGGACGTTGTCACATGGGTCGGGGCCGGAACGGCCTTGTTCGCGGCGACAATCGCCGTTGCGCAGTTCGACATCAAGAAGGTCCTGGCGTATTCGACGATCAGCCAACTGGGCTTCATGGTGACGGCTGCCGGGCTGGGGGCGTACGGCGCGGCGATCTTCCATCTGGTGACGCACGCCTTCTTCAAGGCCCTGTTGTTCCTGGGGGCTGGCTCGGTGATCCTGGGGATCGAACACGCCCATCATCACGCCTCCGATCACGGCCACGAGAAGGCTTTCGATCCGCAGGACATGCGCAACATGGGCGGTCTGTCCCGCCGGATGCCGATCACCCACCTGGTGTTCGTGATCGGAGCGCTCGGCCTGGCCGGCGTGCCGCCCCTGGCCGGCTTCGTCTCCAAGGACGAGATCCTGGCGGATGCGGCTCGAATCAGTCCCGCCATTGAAGTGGTCCTTCTGATGGCGGCGGTCCTGACTGCGTTCTACACCGGTCGCCAGCTGATCATGGTGTTCTACGGCAAGGCTCGTTCGGAAGCCGCCGCCCACGCGCCGGAAAACCGCATCGGGATCACGGGCCCGCTGCTCGTCCTGGCCGGACTGACCCTGACCGGCGGCCTGCTGAATCTCCCAGGCGGCCTTCCCTTCGAGCAGCGCCTGACCGAATGGCTGACGCATTCGATCGAACACCTGCATGCCGCCGAGGCCGAATGGGTGGTCGCCCTGCTGGCCACGACGCTCACGCTGATCAGCCTCGGTGCCGCCTGGCTCCTGTACGGGCGCCGACCGTTGGCCGAAGGCGCCGAGGATCCGCTGAAGCGGTTGCTGGGCCCCGTCTTCCGGCTGCTCGAGAACAAGTGGTGGATTGACGAACTGTACGACCGTCTGTTCCTCCAGCCCTACATCCATTTCTCACGGTTCCTGGCGCAGCGAGTGGACTGGGACTGGTGGCATGACTGGTTCCACGACCGGCTCCTGGCCGGCTCGTACAACCGATTCAGCGACTGGCTGGCGGTCTCCTTCGATTTGCCCGTGATCGACGGCGCCGCCAATGGCCTGGGTCGCGCCACGCAAGCCTGGGCGGTTGGTCTGCGACGCCTGCAATCCGGCTACGTTCGCACCTATGCCCTGGCCGTGTTGCTCGGGGCCGTGCTCATGCTGACGTATATCCTTCTCCGTTGAGCCCGTTCGAGGCATGCCGATGGATTCTTCCTTCCCGATCCTGAGTCTCCTGACCTTCCTCCCGCTTGCCGGCGTCGTCATCTTGGCGCTGCTCCCGCGTGATCGCACAGGCCTGATGCGCTGGACGGCACTGCTGACTTCGCTGGCGGTGTTCGTCGTCTCCTTGGCCGTCCTGGTGCGGTTCGATCCGGAGGTCCCCGGCCTGCAGATGACCGAGCGGATCTCCTGGTTCCGGCTCGCCGGCCTGGACGTGGAGTACTTCCTGGGGATCGACGGGCTGAGCATCCTCCTGGTCTTGCTGACGACGCTCCTGATGGCGCTGGCGATCGTCTCGACCTGGAGCGCGATCACCGAGCGGGTCCGGGAGTTCATGATCTTCTTCCTGCTCCTCGAGATCGGCATGATCGGGGTGTTCCTCGCCCAGGATCTCTTCCTGTTCTACGTCTTCTGGGAGTTCACACTGGTCCCGATGTACTTCCTGATCGGGATGTGGGGTGGGGAGCGGCGCATCTACGCCGCGGTCAAGTTTTTCCTGTACACGATGGCCGGCTCGATCCTGATGCTCCTGGCGATCCTGTGGCTCGGGATCGAAGGCGGATCGTTCAGCCTTCCCGATCTGATCACCGCCGGGCAAATCCCGGCTGAGATCCAATTCTGGCTGTTCCTGGCGTTCGCCGCGGCGTTCGCTATCAAGGTGCCGATGTGGCCGCTGCATTCGTGGTTGCCGGACGCCCACGTCGAGGCGCCGACGGCCGGTTCTGTCATCCTGGCGGGCGTCTTGCTGAAGATGGGGACGTACGGCTTCCTGCGCTTCAACATCCCGCTCTTCCCGGCCGCTTCGCTCCAGCTGGCGCCTTGGATCGCCGGTCTTGGCGTCGTGGGGATCCTCTACGGCGCGGTCGTGTCTTACCCGCAGCGCGACGTCAAGAAGTTGGTCGCCTACTCGTCGGTCAGCCACCTCGGCTTTGTGATGCTGGGCCTATTCGCCCTCAACGCTCAGGGGATCCAGGGGGGCGTGCTCCAGATGGTCAACCACGGTTTGAGCACCGGGGCGCTGTTCTTGATCGTCGGCATGATCTACGAACGCCGCCACACGCGTGAACTGGAGGCCTTCGGCGGGTTGTGGAAGATCATGCCGATCTACGCCGCCCTGACCCTGGTCGTGGCGCTGTCGTCGATGGGGCTTCCCGGGCTGAACGGCTTCGTCGGAGAGTTCACGATCCTGCTGGGCTCCTTCGGCTCGGAGGCGCTCGGCTCGCCCTGGTTCGCCGGTGCGGCCGTTCTCGGCGTCATCCTGGCGGCGATCTACATCCTATACATGTTCCAGAAGATGTTCCTCGGGCCGGTGACGCATGATGAGAACCTGAGTCTCAAGGATCTGCACTGGCGTGAGATTGTGACCCTGATCCCGCTCATCATCCTGATCTTCTGGATCGGCCTGTTCCCGGCCCCGTTCTTCAATCTCATGGAGGCCTCTGTCGGCCGGCTGGTGGAGACGGTCCAGGTCGCCGCCTTGGCCGCACACTGACGATGACGCCCGAGGACTTCCTCGCCATCCTCCCGATCACCGCCCTGACTGTCTGGGCGTGCGTCTTGCTTCTGATCGAGGCGTTTCTGCCTCCCCGCGGCAAGCCGGCGGTCCCGTGGCTGACCGCGCTCGGGCTGCTGGTAGCCCTCGCCGTAGTGGTCCTCGTACCGCCGCCGTCCGAGGCCGCCTTCGGGGGGATGATCCGCGTCGACGGATTCGGGCGCTTCCTCGAGGCGCTTTTCCTGCTGGCCGGGTTGCTGGCCGTGCCATTGGCGGTGGACTACAACCAGCGGCGCGGCATCGCTCGCGGCGAGTACTACCTGTTGCTCTTGTTCTCGATCGTCGGCATGATGCTGATGGCGATCGCCGCCGATCTGCTCCTTGTCTTCCTCGCCCTGGAGCTGCTGTCCATCCCGCTGTATGTCCTGGCAGCGTTCGCGTGGCCGCGGGCCGAGTCGGAAGAGTCCGGGATGAAGTACTTCCTGTTGGGGGCCTTCGCCTCGGCTTTCTTCGTCTATGGCACGGCGCTGGTGTATGGGACGACCGGGACGACCAATCTGTATGCCGTCCTGGAAGCGCTCGTCGTCCCGGACGTCGACATGGCGGTATTGGCCGTCGCCGGGGCGATGCTCCTGGTCGGTCTCGGCTTCAAGGTCGCGGCGGTCCCCTTCCACATGTGGACCCCGGACGTCTACGACGGAGCGCCGTCCTCGGCAGTTGCGTTCATGGCCGTCGGTGCCAAGGCCGCCGGGTTCGCCGTGTTGCTCCGGCTCCTGCTCACCGGATTTCCGTTGGCGACTGAAGTGTGGGGTCCAATGCTGGCGATTGTTTCCGCGCTGACGATGATCTGGGGCAATGTTGCCGCGATCGCTCAGACCAGCATCAAGCGCATGCTGGCCTACTCGAGTATCGCCCATGCGGGGTACCTGCTGATGGCGGTCAGCGCCGGCGCCACGATGGCCGCGCCGGGATCCGCCAGCGCGGCGCTCTTCTATTTGCTCGCGTATGGTGTGACGACAATCGGGGCCTGGTCTGTGGTCGTGGCGCTCGAGCGGTTTGACGGGACCGGTACGACGATCGACTCGTACGCGGGCCTGGGGCGTCGTCGGCCGTGGATCGCCCTGGCGATGACGGTCTTCATGCTCTCCCTGATCGGAGTCCCGCCGACGCTGGGCTTCCTCGGCAAGTTCCTCGTCTTCGGGGCGACGGTGGACGCCGGGCTCATCGCCCTGGCGGTGATCGGCGTCCTGACATCGCTCGTCTCAGCCTTCTACTACCTGCGGGTCGTCGTCACGATGTATATGCGCGGGGGAGAGCCGGAGACATCCCGGGAGCGCTGGCTAACGGCCGTGATCGCGTTGACCGCCCTGGCGACGTTCCTGCTGGGGCTTCTCCCGGGGCCGCTGTTGGAGTTGGCGGCGCAGGCGGGGCTCTCAGGCGTGATTCCGTAAAGCGAGGGCACCCCGCTGGAATGCGACAGACGCCGGCCGCTTGGGGGCCGGCGTCTTCATGTCCTGGCCAGAGTCAATTGGCGCAAGTCGCGCAGTGGCCGCCGGCGCAGGTGGAGCAGCCGGCCTGCGTCCCGGCCACGCTGCGGCCGTCGGATTGGGCGTAGAAGACGGAGAGGGTGCGCGAGCTGTGGTCCCCGCCGCAGTGCCCACACGTGATGGGCGCATCGGCGTCCTTCATCGGGCGGAGGGCGTCGAAGCGCTCGCGGCAATCCAGGCAGACGTATTCGTAGATCGGCATCGAGAGCGATTCTAACGGGCCGGCGGGAGCCGGTCAACGGCCGCTTCCGTCATCCTGGAACGTGGCCGCTAATCCTCGAGCTCGATGCGCTGGGCCCACCACGACCCGTCCCGGGAGAAGGCGACGACCTTGACGGTGTCGCCGACGGACGGGCTATCGCGGATTTCCGTGTCCCCGGTGACGGCGAGGGAACGACCCGAGACGACCCACGTGGATCCGCTGATGGACTCGACGAGGCCTTCGAACTCCAACTTCTCAGCGTCACCACTCCCATCTTCGTCGGAGTCGTCATCTTCTTCGGACTCCGAAGTCTCCGTTTCGTCGGCCCTGTCTTCTGGGTCTTCCTTATCGTCATCACTCTTGTCGTCCTCGGGAGTGGACGACGCGACCGGCGTCGCAGTGCTGGCCGGGGTCGGGGGAGCGAGCGTTGCCGTCGGGTCAGGGGCGGCGAAGCGGATCACGGAGATCACATGCCGAGCGCCAGAATCCTCGATGCCGATCCTGGCGAGGACCCGCTCGCCGATCGCAAGGCCCGGTTCGATGTGGGACTCGGCAAGAATGGCGAAGTCGGCCCCGTCGATGGTCAGGCTCCCCGCCTCGATGGCTTTCAGCGCCCCGACGGTGTCGTAGGCGTGCAGATGCAGTTCGTGCGCCAGAACCGTGCCATCCCCCTGGGTGATGCCTTCGACCTCGATGTCCATTCCGGGCAGGATCTCGCCCAGGATGCGCGTGTCGGAGGTGAGGCGGACGACGACGCCGGCCACGTCCCACAGGACCGGACCTACCCTCCGTACCTCTCCTTCGAACGAGACCGGGACCTTTCGACCCAGCGCCAGCAGGGCCATCACTTCATCGATACGCTGCTCGGCGTAGAGGTCCTCGAGTTCGAGACGCGACTCCGCAGCCGTGGCGAACCGAAGGCGAAGGGTCTCGGCGGCGAGCTTGACGCCGTAGAGTGGATCCCCTGGAAGGGAGTCGGCGGCGGCGCTGTTCAAGCCGACCCCGGTGACGCCCAGGACGACGACAACCGCCACCGCCGCGAACGCGAAACGCATCGCCGGAGCCAGGAAGGCGCCTCGGGGCTTGGTGCTCGCCAGGGTTGCGGCGCGCGAGAGCGCCCTTGCCCGGCTTCGCCGGACGGCATCCGGGGAGACCGTGCCCGGGCGGAGGAGACCGGCGTCAGTGGCGACCTGGATCAATGAGCGCAACTCGTCGGCGTATTCGGGATACCTGGCAATCGCCGCTTCCACCGGCATGCCGCGCGCGATGGCGGCCAGCGTTTCCGCCAGGGCTTCCTCGGGGCGGCGGGTCATTGTGCTTCGTCCTCTAGGGCGCGGCGAAGCGCCTGCAGGGCCCGGAACTGGAGGGCCTTCACGGCATTGCTGTTCTTGCCCATCAGGGAGGCGGTTTCGTCCACGCTGCACTCCTCGCCGAACCGGAGTGCCAGCACATCCTGCTGGTCGGGGGTCAATTGGCTGAAGGCAGCCCGGACCATCATCCGTTGTTCCTTGGCCTCGAGGGATTCGGCAGGCGCAGACCCCTCGGTGCGATCCGGCTCCGGATCAGCCTTGCTCGATCGCCGGTAGTGGTCCCGAAAGTGATCGTCGACCATGTGCCGCAGGGTCCCGAAGAGCCACCCGCGTGCACTCGAACGAGGACCTCGCCCGGCCTGCGCAGCCTCCAGCAGGCGAACAAACGCTTCTGCGGCCAAGTCCTCCGCCAGGTGCGGATCGCCCAATCGGAAGAACGCATACCGATAGAGCTCGGGGAAGACCTGATCGTGAAGCAACCCGATGGCGATCGGATCGAGGCTTGCCAGGCGTGAAGCGTCGTCGGTGTCTCGAGCCATCGGCGAAGGTGAAAGGGCACGGTCGCGGACTCGTGCCAATCGGGGAGTGAACGTCGGGCAGTATATCATGTGCGCATGCTCCGGAACCGCTCGCACCGATGCGCTCGATGCGAGCGGTTCCGGAAGAGCTCGACTAGGGGACCGGATCACCCAGAGCCGCTGCTTCCACTCCCACTGCCGCTGTTGTCGTCATCATCGTCGTCATCATCATCATCATCATCGTCGTCGTCGTCATCATCGTGATCGTCGTCATCGCTGTCGTCGGAGCTGTCATCATCGTCAAGGTCACGCAACTCAGACTCGTCTTCGTGCTCGATCTCGACGGCGGTCAGCACCCCGTCGCTCGACCACACGGCTTCGACCTTGACGAAGTCGCCCACGGCGATCGGGTCCTTGATTTCGGTTCCGGGAAGCACGCGGAAGGTCACCCCGGCTACGACCCAGGTATCGGTGTCGAAACTTTGCACCAACCCTCGGAATTCCAAGTGGTCGCCGTCGTCATCGGCCGAGTCGTCGCTCGAGCCGTCCTCGAGACTGGCGGGCTCGATCTCGCGGGCCACCAGGCTTCCGTCTGTCTGAACAACGGCGTGCGCCTTGGCCAGATCGCCGATGGCGAGCGGGGCCTTGATCTCGGTCTGGGGCGTCACCGCCAGGGTACGCTCGCCGATCGTCCACTGCGTGTCGCCGATCGCGACCACGTTACCGAAGAACTCGATTTCTCCGCCGGCTGACGGCGTCGGGGCTGCGCCTGGCAGCGCGTCGCCGGACAGCGGCTCGATCTCGCGGGCGACCAGTCCCACATCGGGCCAGGCGGTCGCATGGACTTTCACCATGTCCCCGACCTGAGGATCCCCGGAGACCTCCGTGACGGACGTGACCGCCACGGTGATCCCGCCGATAGTCCAGGCCTCCGGGCCCATCGCGTCGATTGGGGCCGTGAACTCCAGCTCGGAAGCTTCGGCGGACTCGACGCCGAGAGAGAAATCCTCCGGGAGCGTGCCGGCGCAAGCCGAGAGTGCCAGGCCTCCGGCCAAGACGGCCGCCAGGGTGATCCAATGTCGTGCTTTCATCGCTTGCCTCCAGATAAAGTCTCGAAGAATAGTCGGATTTCGGAGGGAAAGGTTACGGGGCCAGACTGGGAGAGGAGTACTGGTTGGGAGGCGGGCGTCCCCTGGGATCGAACCCGCGCCTCCGTGGGGGGCCGGGTCAGCCGGGCTTGCGGATCTCGTGGCGGTCGAAGTCGCGGGCGACCACAACGCGCGGGAAGATGGCGCTGGCCTCCTTCAGGACTTCGCGGTCGTGGTAGCGGCGCGAGACGTGGGTCAAGAAGAGCTCCCCAACCCCGGCTTCGGCGGCCAGCGTCGCCGCCTGCGCGGCCGTGAGGTGGCCGAATTCCGCCGCAAGTCCAGCCTCCATGTCGAGGTAGGTCGCCTCGATGACCAGGCCATCGGCGTCCCGACAGACTTCGAGGAGACTGTCTGTCTTGGCGCAGTCGCCGACGTGGATCAAGCGAGTCCCCCGGCGGAGCGGGCCGAGCACCTGATCCGGTCGGACCGTCTGTCCGTCGGGCAAGGTCACCGAATGGCCTGCGACGAGCTCACGTCGCAGCGGGCCAGGTGGCACGCCCAGGGCGTCGGCTTGGTCGACCAGGAAGGGCTGGCGGGCAGGCTCTTCGAAGGCGAACCCGAAGCAGCCGGGTCCCCGGTGGGCTACTGGGAACGCGTCGACGCGGAATCCGTCCTCCTCGAAGAGCGTCCCGCTCTCGATCGGGATCAGGTTGAGGCGGATCGGCGGCTTGCCTCCCCGCAGGACGACGCCGAACAGGAGGTCGTGCACCCTTTCGAGGGCGAAGGCCCCGCCCCAGATATCGAGCTCCTCGATGGCCTCCCAGCGCATGAACGTCGAGAGCAGGCCTGCCAGGCCGAGGATGTGGTCGAGGTGGCCGTGGGTGATCAGGATCCTATGGAGACGGCGGAATCCGAGTCCGGATCGAAGGATCTGCCGCTGTGTGCCTTCGCCACAATCGATCAGAAAACGGTGATCGCGGTAGGAGACGACCTGGGACGAGAGCCCACGATGGACTGATGGCGCCGAGGCCGAGGTTCCGAGGAAGAAGAGCTCCAGCAAGAGGACCCCAAAGGTGGAAGGCTCCGTCGCGTGGACGGAACACCATTGTACACGCGGCGGTCGAAGCGGCCGGTAAGGGTCAGGCAGTCGTCCGGGCGACGGCGGTGAGGACGAGGACAAGGAGGCCGAGAGTCAGGCTGAGGGTCGTGGCCATCTGCGCTCGGCGTTCCAGCCGGAGACGCAAGGGTTCACCGCGAGGATCCAAACCAAGGGCGGCCCGATCCATCGCCGGCACGAGCCCCCAGGTTTGCCAGGCGAGCAGGCCGGCCATGGCTGCAACCAGAATGTGCTTGACAAGGATCGCGATCGACCATGAATTGTCGATTGCCAGCAGGCCCTCATACCGGGGGTTGGCCGACATCTGGGTCAGTCCGGTGGCCGCAAACACGGCCAGGCACAGCCAGGCGAGCGGGAGGAACCGGCGCAGGGCCCTGCGTTGGACGCCGCGTGCAACGTCGCCGTCCACGTGGCGGAGGGAACCGGGCAGCAGGAGAGCCAGAGAGAACAAGGCCCCGATCCAGACTGCCGTGGCCGCCATGTGCAGGGCATAGGCAGCGGTCAGGACCGGGGACTCGATCAACGGTTAACCCCTCGGGGTTTCCGTGGGGGTCGGCGTCTCGGTGGGTGGGCCGCCTGGGGTGGGCGTCTCGGTGGCGGGCGGCGGGGCATCGGCCGCTTCGGCCGCCTCGCACAGGTGCCACGCCTCGGTCGCCGTGGGGACGAGGTCCGGATCTTCCCAGGCCAGAAGGGATTGGTAGTAGAGGTCCATCGCCCCGCAGGGATCGTTCGCCAGCATGTATTCGTCGCCGTGGCGGCGGGAAGCCGTGGCGTACTTCAAATAGACGTCGTTGGTGATGTAGGGCGCGCCCAGGTATACCTGCGAGAAGTAGTAGACGGCTTCGGCCCAGTTGACGCCGAAGAAGCTGTTGGCGAGCACATACATGCGTGCCCAGCCGCGATATTCGTCGGCTTCGCTATCGAGCGGCGCGAACCGTTCGGCGAGAGAAAGGTCGTAGAGACCCTCTTCGAGAAGCCCCTCGGCCTTGATCCGGCGCAATCCTCGGTTCCGCAGGGATGAGTACATCATCCCATCGACTTCGACAGCACGGTACTTGCTGTCCTTGGCTCGCAGGGCGAGGAGGGTGTCGATGGTGACGTCCCAGTCATTGTTCATGTACGCCGCCAGTGCCTGCGTGAACAAGTCCTCGACCGGCGCCAAATTCGGGGTGGGGGTTGCCGGAGGGGCGAGCGTGGCAAGGGGGGAGTCGGCCCCAACAAGGGCCTCCGCCAGCCGTTGGGCAGCGTTGGGATAGGAAGGGTCGATCCGAATGACGTACTCAAGGCGTTGCTGGGCGATCTCGTACCTGCGGGCGGCCAGATCCTCCAGCGCGAGCTGGAACTGTTCATCGGCCACCCGAGCCCGACCACCTTCGAGCTCGGCGCGACGCTGAGCCTCGCCGGAGGCATACCCGACGACCGCGGCTAGGGCAATGGCTGCGACCAGCAACACCAACAACCAGCGCAACACATGCCAGATGCGGCGCGGTCGTGTGATCGCGACGGGCTGGGTCTCTTCTGACGAGCGGGTCTCGTTCATCGTATCGGACACGGGCGGCATTATACCGCCCACAGACGGCCGGGGCGGGGGAGAATCCCGGGGTCGGCGGCCAGGGGCCGGCGGAGTTCCTGGGCCGCTCACCTGGGACTCATTCGGTCCGGCCAAGGCGCCTGATAGAATCCCTAGGCTATGTATCTGAGCGGCAGCAAGTGGAATGTTCGCCGGCGTCGCCCCGGGCGCAACCTCGGCCGGATTGCGCTGTTGCTGGCCTTGATCGGAGGGGCGGTCTACGTCGAACGGTTCCTTGTGCCGACCGTGCCTCCCCTCTTCATTCCAACGGCGACGCCGACCCGAAGTCCGGCAACCTTTGCCCTGGAGGCCGAGTCGTTCTTCGAGGCTGGCAAGCTTGCCCAGGCCGAGGACTCGTACCGCCGGGCGATCGAGGCAAACCCGACCGACCCCGGGCTGTATGTCGCCCTGGCAAGGGTCCTTGTCTTCGCCGGGAAGTACGAGGCTGCCGAGACGGAGGCGCGCAACGCCCTGCTGATCAACCCCGACCTCCCGGGGGCGCGAGCGGTCTTGGGTTGGGCGCTCGACTTCCAAGGAACAGACCGGCTGATTGAGGCCGAGGCCGAGGTCCAGGCCGCCCTAGGGGCGGACCCCGGGAATGCCTTGGCCCAGGCCTACCTGGCCGAGATCCTCATGGACCAGTACATCGGCCTGGGATCAGGCGACTATCGGGACGCTGTGGCGGCGGCCCAGCGGGCGGTCGAACTGGACCCGAATGTTGTTGAAACCCACCGGGCCCTTGGGTACGTGCTCGAGTCGACCGGCAACTATGAGGGAGCCCTACAAGAGTATCAGCGGGCGCTTACCATCAACCAGAACCTCTGGATGCTTCATCTCGCGACCGGGAACATGTACCTCAACCTCGATCCGCCTGACCTAGACGAGGCCATTCAGGGGTACCTGAACGCGAGCGCCTTCGACCCGACGAATCCGCTCCCGCTCCAACTGATCGCCCAAGCCTACTCCCGGTTTGGGGAGTACGGGAAAGCTGCCCAGTACGCCGCCGACGCGGTCGGTCTGGATCCTTCGAACCCCAGTCTCCGCGGCGACCTGGGTGTCATGTATTACAAGAACGGGGACTACGAGGCGGCGGTCGAGCAGCTCAACCTGGCGGTGCGCGGCGGAGAAGTGGACGGCGGCGCGGTGAGGGGTCTGCCCATCGATCCGGCCAGCGCCCGGATCGTCAGCTTCTACTACACCCTGGGCCTGGCGCTGGCCCGCAGCGGTGCGTGCGAAGGGGCCACCCCGATCTTCGAGGCCCTTCTGCGGGGTGTTCCCGACGATGAGATCGCCGTGGCGAATGCGACTGAAGGCCTCATCCTGTGCGGCGTGGTGGAGCCCACACCGACCCCGCGGGTGACGGCAACGCCAGGAGCTTGAGGGGGTAGGCCGGAATGCAGTTGCGAGGCGAAGGTCTTCCGCTCGGCCGCCCTGGCCGCACCACGAACCCCTGGCGGATCTTGGCCTACCTGGCGGTCATCGGCGCAGCCTTTCTCGTCTTCCGAGGCTACCAGGCAGGCCAAATCCAACCTTTCCTGCTGCCGACGCCAACACCCACCCGGACCTCTTCATCGCACGCGCAGGAGGGCCAGGCGCACTTCTCCGCCGGGCGGGTGGCCGCGGCGATCGAGGCGTATCGGGAAGGAGTTGCCGTCGATCCGACGGACGCCCGGCTGGCGGCCGAGCTGGCCCGCATCCAGACCTACTCGAGCGCTTTCCTGACGACCGCCGAAGAGCGTGAGGCCCGCCTTCTGGAGGCGCGCCAGTCGATCGATGCCGCCGTCGAGGCGAGCCCGGATGATGCCTTTGTGCATGCCGTCCGTACCCTGGTCTATGACTGGTCGGCGGCGGTCGAACCGCTCCCCGCCGAACGGGATC
>DATIPT010000078.1:0-4530 GCA_035471625.1 Anaerolineales bacterium | reverse complement strand
AAGGACGCCGGGGAACGCGCCATCGATGTCCGGCCGGCGGTCCGGCCGCGCTACGTCGAGATCGCCCCCTCGACCCTCGAGACATCCCTGGGCGGCTGGGAGCGGCTCCAGATTTCGCTGTCGGAGCAAACCGGGACCCGGGTTGACCGTGCTGCGCCGCCGGTCCTGCGCGAGCTGCCCGAAGCGCTTCGCCGCGACGACGGCCGGCTCACGGCGCACGTCTGGCACGACGTCGAGGTTGTTCGGGTTCAGCCCGGTTACCGGGAGTCGGCCTACGGTCTGGCGATCGATATCGGCTCCACGACGGTGGCCGCGCATCTGTGCGACCTCCGCACCGGATCGGTGCTGGCAACTCGATCGGCGATGAATCCCCAAGTGCGCTATGGCGAAGACTTGATGAGCCGGGTCTCGTACGCCATGCGCGAGACCCAGGGCACCGAGCGCATGCACCGGGCGATCGTGCGGACGTTGAACGAGTTGGCCGAGGCGGCGTGCCAGCACGCCCAGGTGGCTGTTGACGACGTCCTCGATGTCGTCATCGTCGGCAATCCGATCATGCACCACCTGGCACTGGGGATCGATCCCTCGGACCTTGGCGGCGCGCCGTTCTCTCTGGCTGTCCGCGGTTCGCTGGATCTGCGAGCCGAAGATGTTGGCCTGCGCCTCAACCCGGCGGCCAGGCTGCACGTATTGCCATGCATCGCCGGACATGTCGGTGCCGATCACGTCGCCGTCTTGTTGGCCGAGGCTCCGCACAACGCCGACGAGGTCAGCCTGATCGTCGATGTCGGGACCAATGCCGAGATCTCGGTCGGCAACCGCCGTCACCTGGTGTGCGCCTCGAGCCCCACCGGCCCGGCCTTCGAGGGCGCCCAGATCACCCACGGCCAGCGGGCGGCGCCGGGAGCGATTGAGCGCGTCCGTGTCGATGCCGCGACGCACGTGCCGCGCTGGAAGGTGCTTGGAAGCGACGCCTGGATCACCCCGGCGACGGCTGAGATCCCGGACGAGGCCCGCGCCACCGGCATCTGCGGGAGCGGTATCATCGAAGCCGTCGCCGAGCTGCGTATGGCGGGGGTTCTGCGCCCCGACGGGCTCTTCGACGAGCGTCACGAGTCGGGACGTCTGCGGCGAAACGGGCGGACCTTCGAATACGTCCTGGTCGGGGCCTCGGCCAGCGCCACCGGATCCGAGATCGTGATCTCCCAGTCCGACGTTCGGGCGATCCAGCTGGCGAAGGCGGCGCTCCACACCGGGGCGCGCCTCTTGATGAACCGCCTGGGAGTCGAGCGTGTCGACCAGATCCTGCTCGCCGGCGCGTTCGGTTCATACATCAGTCCGGTGCATGCCATGGTGCTCGGGATGATCCCGGATTGTGATCTGGATCGAGTGCGGGCGGTCGGGAATGCCGCCGGCGACGGGGCGCGCATCGCGCTGCTCAACCGCGACGCCCGGGTCGAGGCCGCCCGCTTGGCCGACTGGGTCGAGCACGTGCAGATCGCCGTCGATCCAGACTTTCAGGAGTCGTTTGTGGCGGCCATGTCGTTGCCGCATGCATCGGAGTCCTATCCGCATCTGGAGGGCATCCTCTCGCCGGGCGGGGAAACCGAGCCCCGCCGACGGCGACGGAGTGCCCGCTGAACGAGGAGACCATGACAGAAGAACCGCTGGACCTAGCGAAGCTGGAGACGCCCGAGCTTATTCAGCAGATCCAGGACGATCTGTATGACGGCCTGGCCGACGAAGTCGTGGCCGGCGTCCGGATTCTGCTCGACCGCCAGCAGACCCCCTACGACATCCTGACCCAGGCCCTGGTTGGCGGGATGGACGTGGTTGGCGTCGACTTCCGCGACGGGGTCTTGTTCGTCCCGGAAGTCCTCATGGCCGCCAAGTCGATGAAAGCCGGCATGGACCTCCTCCGCCCCCTGCTGGCGGAGACCGGCGCGCCGGAAATCGGCACGATGGTCATCGGGACGGTCAAGGGCGACATCCACGACATTGGGAAGAATCTCGTGGCGATGATGATGGAGGGCGCCGGTTTCAAGGTCGTCAACCTGGGGATCAACACCGACGCCGAGAAGTTCCTGGCGGCGGTCCGGGAGCATAAGCCCGATATCCTCGGGATGAGCGCCCTGCTGACGACGACGATGCCGTACATGCAGGTCGTAATCCAAGCGCTCAAGGACGAGGGGGTGCGCGGGGAGACGATCGTCCTCGTCGGCGGGGCGCCGCTGAATGCCGCGTTCGCCGAGGAGATCGAGGCCGACGCGTACTGTCGGGATGCGGCCGTGGCGGTGGAGACGGCCAAGAAACTCGTCGCCATCCGTCGCGGTCAGGAGGGATAACGATGGGCCGATGGGAATCGCTCCTGGCCCGGCAGGGCCTGGCGCTGGCGGATGGAGCGATGGGGACGATGTTGTTCGACCAGGGCCTGGAGAGCGGGGCGTCCCCGGACGTGTGGAATGTGGAGCATCCCGATCGCGTCGCCGCCGTACACCGCAGCTACCTGGCGGCGGGGGCCGACCTGATCCTGACCAACACCTTCGGGGGGAACCGCTTTCGGCTGGCGCTCCATGGCCTGCAGGACCGGGTCGCTGAGTTCAACCGGGCCGGGGCCGACTTGGCCCGCCAGGAGGCCGACCGGGCCGGATCGGATACGCTCGTTGCCGGAGATATCGGCCCGAGCGGAGGGATTCTCGAGCCGCTGGGGGATCTGGCGTTCGAGGCGGCGGTGGCGGCGTTCGCCGAACAGGCGGAGCCTTTGATTGCCGGCGGCGTGGATGTGGTGTGGATCGAGACGATGTCGGACTTGGAAGAAGTGCGGGCGGCGGTCGAAGGGGTGCGTCGGGTCTCGACGACGATCCCGTTGTTGACGACGATGACCTTCGACACCCGCGGCCACACGATGATGGGGGTTTCGCCCGAGCAGGCGGTCGAGGCGCTGCTCGGTTGGGGGGCGGCTGCCGTCGGAGGGAATTGCGGCAACGGCCCCGACGAGATCGAGGCCGTGATCGAGAAGATGCATGCCAGGGCGCCCGAAGCCCGCCTGGTGGCCAAGGCCAACGCCGGGATCCCCGAATGGAAGGACGGTCGAGCGGTCTACGGGGCCGATCCGGCGGCCATGGCCTCCTATGCCGTATCGGTCGCGGCGCGCGGGGCGTGGTTGATCGGCGCCTGTTGTGGTTCGACGCCGCATCATTTGCAGGCCATGGCCGAGGCCCTCGGCGACCGGATCCGATCTTCGACCGCCGCGGCTTGAGGCCTGGGCGACATCGGGAAGGGTTTGGATCGACGTGTCTGCTAGACGTCCGACCCCGGCACCCTCGGACCCCGGGGTGCGGACCGCCATCATCGCCTGCGGAGCGTTGGCCCGCGAGGTGCTCCTGTTGCGTGACCGTTACCGGTGGAAGGCCGAGGTCATCGGCGTGCCGGTCTTGCTGCACAACCATCCCGACCGGATCCCCCCGGCCGTGCAGCGGCGGATCCGGGAAGCCCGCCAGCACTTCGATCGGGTCGTGGTCGTCTACGGCGACTGCGGCACCTCGGGTGGGCTGGATGCGGCCTTGCAGGGCGAAGGGGTCGAGCGGATTGCCGGGCCTCACTGCTATGAGATCTACGCCGCAGACTCGTTTGATTCGATCATGGCGGAAGCCCCGGGAACGTTCTTCCTGACCGACTACCTCGTCGGGTCGTTCGATCACCTGGTCCTCGAGAACCTCGGGATCGATCGCTTCCCCGAGCTGCGCGACGACTACTTTGGCAACTACACCCGGGTGGTGTACCTGATGCAGCGCGACGACCCGGGCCTGCTCGAACGGGCGCGGTGGGCCGCCGATCAGATTCGCCTTCCGCTGGAGATCCGACGAGTCGGGATGGGCGCCCTCGAGACCCGCCTGCGGGCGTTGATGGACTCATGAGCGAGATTCAGGTCGTCTACTGGCGCGAGATTCCGGCCCAGGTCAGGGCGCGCCGCGGGCGCGAGCGCCTCGCCCGGCCGCTCTCGAGTCGTTTCCAGGAGGCGATCGATGCCGCCGCCATGCGCGCCGGGATGAGCGGTAGCGACACGTACTTGGCGGAATGGCGCGCCGGACCCTGGGAGCAGGTCGATGGAACGCTCGAGGAAGCCGCCGAGCGCCGCATTGCCGAGATCGAGCGCGGCTATGACCCGGCGCGCCTGCAGAAGCTGACGGCGAGCGGAGGCCTCGACGCATGAGCGTCCTCCAGGCCTACCCGCGGCTTCTGGCAAGAGCCTACGCCGCGACGCGCGCGCTCCTGGCTCCGCTTCGCCCGTGGCTCCGGCAGGGCGGGGCGGTGGAACGCGCCTTCGTCGTCGCCGAGCTCCTGACCAAGCAGCCTGTATTCGATTGCCGGATGTGCGGCCAGTGCGTCCTGCACCAGACCGGGATGACCTGCCCGATGACTTGTCCGAAGGAGCTCCGCAACGGGCCGTGTGGCGGGGTTCGCCCGGACGGACGCTGCGAAGTGCAGCCGGAAATGCTTTGCCCGTGGGTCCTGGCCTGGGAACGCGCC
>DATIPT010000077.1:0-42036 GCA_035471625.1 Anaerolineales bacterium | reverse complement strand
GATGAGCGCGGGGTGGGCAAGCTGATGGAGATGGCGGTGCGCGACGGGCGTCGCTCGCGCAAGGGGATGGAAATCGGCATCTGTGGGGAGCACGGCGGCGATCCGCAGTCGGTCTGGTTCTGCCACAAGGTGGGGCTGAACTACGTGTCGTGCTCGCCGTTCCGCGTGCCGATCGCCCGTCTGGCCGCGGCCCACGCCGCGCTGGCGGACGAGACGTAGAGCCTCTCGACTCCGGAGTGACTGGTGATCAAGCAGAGGCACGGCGAAAGCCGTGCCTCTGCTTGTGTGGTCCCGGCGAACGCAGGTTTCGCGTCTTTCGCTGCGTCCTGCAACCGCCATCGGGGGATCGGATTGAGGGGCCGGGCGAGGGAGCAGCGCGTGAAGACCTGGAGAAAGGCGCCGAGAGCCGCGCCGCTCCCAGGGGGTCTAGGCTCGAATGAAACGGGAAAGGTCGGGGAAGATCAGGGTCTGGCGCTCCCCCCGTGCCAGGGTCGCCTTGTTGGCGGCCTCGAAATTCGAGTGGACCTCGCGCATTGCCCGGACCTGCCAGGCCGGCGGATCCTGGGTGAAGACGACCAGGGCGGCGGTGTAGTTGCCGGGGATAAGCAAGTAGGCCGAACCATCCTCAGCCTGCATACCGAGCATCCGCCCGGGCTGCGCCTGGGGTCCTTCCGGGCCAAACGTCGAGAGGAGCCGCACAGCTTCCTCGGCGGCAGCCGGCAGGTTGCCCTGGTTGTAGATTCGGTCCCGATTGCGCAAGTCGTACAGGGTGAAACTCCGCAGGACCGCTTCGTTGAGCTGCAACAAGAAGGAAGTCTTGCCTTCTTCCAGGACCACCCGCCAGCGGTCGCTCTCGGGATGGGCCTTCTGCAGGCGGACGGCAACCTGTCGTTGGTCGAGATAGTGCTTCTTGATGGCCCGGTATTGCGAGGCGTTGATCCGCCCACGCTGGAAGTCGTCTTCCAGACGCCCGAGTTTCGCGTCCAGCGACCCCAGCATTTCGCGCAGTTCGGGTGAAACGTCTTCGGGGACGGGTGGGCGGTCTTCCCACTCGGCCTCAGGTTGATCGGGCTCCGGCGGCGCGGCCTCAGGCTCCGCGGACGACGCTTCCTCGACAAAAGGCGGAACCGGGTTCTGGTGCAGCACTTGGAGTTGAGTCTGTCGCTCGCGCAAGAGCTCCCGCACAGCCCGAAGCTGCCCGGCACTAATACCCCCGTCACAGAAAGCCACGGCGGCTGAAACGAATCGGTCTCGGGCTCGCTCCATGGCTTCTTCGGCCTCGCGGACCTGAGCTTCCCACGCAATCCGCTCCTCGCGAGGATCGGCAAGCGGCCCAGTGCGCCGCTTCGGCGGCGTGGCGCGCGATTCCAGAGTGTCCTTGGAGGGACCAACCATACTGAAATCATACGCTCCCAGGGGCGGGCGTCTCAGAGGACGGGGGTACTAGGCCGTCGCCGGCGTCTGGAGCCCGCTCTGGTATACTCTCGCCTCGCTCATGGAACCTCGCAGATACCGCCCCGCGGGCCCTATCGTTCGGGCAGGCGTATGGGTTCTCCTGGCAGGCCTCGTTGCCGCCGGGTGCCGATCCACGCCCCCGGGGACTCCGACCCTTTCGAGCGAGGAGATCCTGGCGACGGCGCAGGCCATCGCCGAGCTGACCCGCAACGCGCCCACGTCGACCCCGTCGCCAGTACCCGCCACCTCGACGCCAACGGCGATCCCGGTCACTTCAACACCGTCGGCCACCGCCACGCTGGACTTCCCGGCCGCCGTCGCCAAGTACAACGTCTCGGTCCGGAGCGGTCCCGGGGAAGAGTACCCGATCGTCGACCTTTTCCTGCAAGGACAGACCGCCCAGATCATCGGGCGCTTCGACAACACGACGATCGGAACGTGGTGGTCGGTCATCCGCATCGGCCAAGGGATCAACGGGTGGGTTTGGTCGGGGGCGACGGATGTGACCGGAGATACGTCGCGGGTGCCAATCCTTGAGGCGCCTCCCACCCCGGAACCGGGCGCGACCTCGTAGGCATTCGCTCCCTCCTGGCTCGTCTGACGAACGCAAACCCGCCGGGGGATCCCGGCGGGTTCGGCCTTCTGCGACCTGTGATCCGGTCGGCCTAGTCGCCGAACTGGATCCCCTGGGCCAACGGCAGTTCCCTTGACCAGTTGATGGTGTTCGTCTGGCGCCGCATGTACTGCTTCCAGGCGTCCGAGCCCGACTCCCGACCTCCACCGGTCTCCTTCTCGCCCCCGAAGGCGCCGCCGATCTCGGCGCCCGATGTCCCGATGTTCACGTTGGCAATGCCGCAATCTGAGCCCGAGGCCGAGAGGAAACGCTCGATGGTGCGCAGCTCCTGGCTGAAGAGGGCACTCGAAAGACCCTGGGGCACGGCGTTGTGCAGGGCGATCGCCTGCTCGATCCCTTCGTACTGCAAGAGGTAGAGGATCGGAGCGAACGTCTCCTGGTGGACGATGTCGGTTTGGTCGGGCATGTGGACGATCGTCGGTTCGACGAAGTTCGGACCGAGGTCGGGCCGGGGCTTGCCGCCGCACAGGATCTGTCCGCCATCAGCCTGCGCCTGCTGGAGGGCATCCATCATGTCTTCGATCGAGGTACCGGAAACGAGCGGTCCCATCAGCGTGGCGGGATCGAGCGGGTCGCCCAGGCGCACCTGACGGTAGGCGTCGACCAGGCGACGGGAGAGCTCGGGCAGGATCGCCTGTTGGGCGATGATCCGCCGGGTCGAGGTGCAGCGCTGTCCGGCAGTTCCGACCGCGCCGAAGAGGATGGCGCGTACCGCCAAGTCGAGATCGGCGTCTTCGGCGACGATGATGGCATTGTTGCCGCCGAGCTCGAGGATCGTGCGGCCGAAGCGGGAGGCCACGGCTTCGGCGACGCGACGCCCGATCGCCGTCGATCCGGTGAACGAGATCAGGGGAATCCGAGCGTCGGTCAGGATCCGATCCCCGACTTCGCGACCGGAACCGATCACGAGATCGAACAGGCCGGTCAACCCGTGGTCGGCCAGGACGCGGTTGGCCAAATGGGTGACGGCAATCGCCGTCAACGGGGTGTGCGATGACGGCTTCCAGATGACGGGGTCCCCACAGGCGATGGCGATTGCGGCGTTCCACGACCACACCGCCACCGGGAAATTGAACGCCGTGATCACTCCAACCGGGCCGAGCGGGTGCCACTGCTCGTACATCCGATGCTGCGGGCGCTCGGAGTGCATCGTCAGGCCGTAGAGCTGGCGGGAGAGGCCGACGGCGAAGTCGCAGATGTCGATCATTTCCTGGACCTCGCCGATGCCCTCGGCGCGGATCTTGCCCATCTCGAGGCTGACGAGTTCGCCGAGCGGTTCCTTGTATTCTCGGAGAACATCGCCAAGGTCCCTCAGGAGCTGACCTCGGCGCGGCGCGGGGGTCTCCCGCCACATGTGGAAAGCCTCGACGGCTGCCACGGCGACCCGTTCATAGCCGGCAGCGCTGACCTGGCGAACGCTCGCCAGGGCCTCGCCCGTCGTCGGGTTGAACGAGACGAGCTCCTTGCCGGATAGATCGTCGATCCAGGCACCGGGGCCGATGCAGGCCCCCGGGTTCACGCCCTGGATTTCGAGCTTCTTGAGGATCGGGTTCATGGCGGCCTCCCGAGCGACGCTGAGCTTCCAATGGTAATCCGTCCCGCGCCGAAGACGTGGAAGTTGCCCGACAGAATCGGGCGCCCCACGTGGGCGGAGTCAAGTCGTCGTTTCGATCGAGCCCTTGAAGGCGGTCTCTTGAGGGATCGTCCAGCGGGGCCGGGTGCCCCAGGGCGGCTGCCGATGGCTCGAGCGCCGAGTCGATCGATACCGACGGTGCTGGTCAGCAGGTCCCACGAGGCCAGAGAATCCCGATTGGGATCTCCGAGCCAGGCAGGCTTGCCTGGGAGCGGTACGGGCTACCCGCCGGCCTGCTGGCCTTGCAGCAGGCGGGTCAGTGAGCGCGTTGCGAGCAAGTCGGACGAAACGATCCCGACAACCCTGCCGGAGTCGACGACCGGAAGCGCGCTGAACTCGTGGACTTCCAGGCGGCGGACGATATCGAGGAGGGTATCCGCTGGAGCCGCCGTCACGACCTGCCGCGTCATGACCTCCCCGACCGGAGTATCGGGAGGCGTGGCGGCGGCAGTCGCGCGGACGAAGTCCCACTCGGTTATGACGCCGGCGAGCACATGCGACTCATCAACGACTGCCATCAGTGGGCATCCACATTCGACGAGTACGGAAGCCGCCTCCTGGAGCGGGGTGGAGGCAAGGGTCAACGTGATCTCGTCCATCACGTCCGCCGCCGTGCGCTCGCTCTCCCCGGCGGCGATCCTGCGGACACTGATGCGCTCGGCGGCCTCGCACGGTAGCCGGTCATGGTCTTCGAGCAGGAGGTCGACAAGTTCCCGAATGTTGCCGGGGATGACTCGCTCGCGGTAGGCTTCGCCTGCTTGGCGTCGTTCTGCGGCCAGCGCCTGCAAGGCCTCGGCATGGCGATCGATCCAGCGGGCGACTTCGTCGTCCTGGCCGAGGATTGCCTCCGGGATCCGCAACTCGTCGGGTGTTCGGATGAGCTTCTCCTGGGCGCCGAAGATGACGCCACCGGAGTTGACAAGGTAGTCGGTGGCGACGAGCGTTCCCCTGCGGCGATAGACCTCGCGTTCGAGGCGGGCGCGTGCCTGCCGGCGCGCCGGGTCCGGGGAGTAGGTGTTGGCCCCCTCGATGATGACCGCCCAGCGGCCGGCGCGATCGACGGTCATCGAGGGGCCGGAGCTGGTGTCGAGGTCGAGGTAGAGGGCGACGGGCGAGGCCGGAATCAGACAGAAGGCGGACTCGCGAAGCAGGTCGTCGGCCGCGTTCGAGAACTTGATCGGAGGTCGGGCGGCGCCCGAGACGTGCGCCCGGCCGAACTCCTGAGTGACGAGGCCGTGCTTCTGCCACAGGTCGAAGAGCTCAGGAATGGGCAGGCCATCGGCCGCATACAGGTACCCCTGGGCGTCGCTGGCGCCGAGCAAGCGTGCCCCGGGCAGCCGCTCGTGCAGGATACGGGCGGCATGCGCGCCGACGGCGCCGAAGCCCTGCACGAGGATGGTCACCTCATCCGGCGACGGGACGTCGAGGTGCTCGAAGGACGGGTGGACGGCAAGCCGCGGCATCTCTTGGAGCAGGGCCTGAAGGGCGATGATGCAACCGCCGCCGGCGGCTCCGAGCTGGTCGATGCGGACGCCGCCCATGTCGGCCGGCTTGGAAAGGGCGCAGTCCAGGCCGTTCTCGATCGCCACCGTGCGCATGTCTTCATCGTTCGTCCCGACATCGGGCCCGGGCAGGTAGATCTCTCGATAGCGACGGACCAGCCGGGCGAACCCACGCACGACGGCACGGTGCTCCGCTGCATCCTGACCGGGGTTGGCGACGATGCCCGACTTGCCGCCGCCGAACGGAAGTTGGGCGGCGGCGTTCTTGAGTGTCATGCCGCGGGCGAGGTTGTGGATGGCCGAGGGTGTCAGGTCGGGCAGCATGCGAATGCCGCCCATCGACGGACGGCCCATGGCCAGGTTGTCGACGACGAGATAGCCGCCGATTTCCAGCGGCGACTCCTCGTCCCACAGGCAGGCCACCAGGAACGGGCCCAAGGCGTCGACGGTGATGCCCAGCGACGCCAGGCGCTCGACGTCGAGGGGACCGAATTCCATCCAGGCCAGACCCGCCTGGCGTTGGAGGCGGCGCTTCCAGGTGCGCTCCGGAAGTCGATCGCGCAGGAAGGTATCCATGGCTTTGGGGATCATCCGGGCCTCCTCGAGACCGCAAGCACGGAACCGGTCAGAGATGCAGCCGCGTGGCGGCGACGAACGACAAGCCGGCTTCGGTCAGGGCGCGCGCGGTCCGATTGGCGGAGTCGACCTTGTCGCGGAAGTTCTGGGTCAGGTGTTCCCAATCCCCGCTGGCGATGACCTCTTCCTTGTCTCGGAAGTAGTCGAGGATGTCGGAAGGATGCGGCCGGGTAGGTTCGATCTCCGGTTCACCGCCTTCGTGCTTGGCGGAGATGTTCGCCACGTGCCCGGCGATCTCGACGAGCTCGTCCCGGCGGTTGTAGGGCTGGCGCACGATGCTCTTCCAGGTCTCGGTGATGTGGTGCTCGAACCGGACGACATCCTCGAAGCCGAAGGCCTTGCGGAACTGGGCGGTGCGTTCCATGGTGGCGTTGTCGATCGAGTTGCTCCAGTTGAATCCGACGAGGGGCGACGAGCCGTCGTCCCGCGAGAAGAGCGCCGCCCCGATCAGGGTCCACAGCGCGGCGTAGGGATTATCGTTGCCCATGAAGACCGAGATCTTGAACTCGATATCGATCCCCAGGCGATGAAGCAGATAACCCAGGAGAACGGTCCCCGGGTTGACGTTCAAGACCTGGCGAATTCCGTACTCGGTGTAGTAGTAGAGCAGCTCGTCGACCCACTTCAGAGGATGCTGGTTGGGCTGGCCGACTCCCCCGAAATAGCCCGTGATTGTCTCCGGCCCGCCCAGGTGGATGTTCGAGCCGTCGGTGCCGCGCGTGTCGAGGGTTTCGACCAGGCTGGCGCCGACGATCTGCACGCCGGCGGCGAAGGCCGGAAGGTCGCCGTCGTCCTCCTGCTCCTTCATCTTCCGGACCCGGATGAAGCGGCCCGGAACGAGGGTCCGGTCGGCTAGGGCGCGCCGGGCACAGTCAATCAGCCAGGGGAAGTACTGGGCCGCGCTGACCTCCAGGGTCACGGCGTTCTCATCGGCGAAGCGCATCGACTTGGCCCGATCGCCCAGGACGCCTCGGCGGTACTCGGCGATGGAGATAAAGGCGCCGCGCTCCCGCTCCGACTCGAGCCAGGCGAGATCGGCGGCGAACTCCGGCGTTTGCGACCGCACCCGCTTCATCAGCGCTTCAATCGTTCCTGCCTCGGCGGCCTTGCGGTTGATTTCCCTAGGCGTGCCGTACTTGGCGACGACCTCGAGAAGCTCATTGACCACCTGGCTGTCGGGGTCCAGGAGAACCCGGTTGAGCGCTTCGAGACGCATGGGGGGGATGGCGAGGCGAGAACGAAGTTCGGTGGTCGTTGAGTCTCCCATGGGACCTCCCAGGTTCAACATCCGGTCCCTGCCGGGGATTGAACCCGGGCCAGGCATCCGACGGTGTCATCGGGCGACGAAGGGGCCTTCGAGTTGTCGCACGTCGAAGATGCGCACGTCGCCCACCACACCGTGGCGAGCTGGGCCTGGATCCAAGTCCCCGGTAGGGCCATGCAAATCAACCGAGCATGCTGAGCAGTTCGTCGTATTCGTCGTCGGGCATCCCGAACCAGTTCTCCGGCTGCGGGAAGGACTTTTCGGTGACCTCCCGGACGTACTGTTGCAGCCCGCCCAGAATAACCTTCCCAGCTTCCCCGAAGACCTTCGCCATCCGCGGTTTGAAGCGCGGGTAGAGCCCAAACATGTCGTGATAGATCAGGAGCTGGCCGTGGGCGTGCGGTCCCGAGCCCAGGCTGATGATGATGCACTGTTCAGCGCGCTCGGTGATCAGCTTGCAGACGCGCTCCGGGACCATCTCCAGCAGGACGGCGAACGCGCCCGCCTGCTCGAGCGCCTTGGCGTCGTCGATGATCTTCTTCGCCTGAAGGGCGCCCTTTCCCTGGACCCGGAATCCGCCCAGGGCGCTGACGCTCTGCGGCGTCAGACCGAGGTGGCCCATCGCCGGGATCCCGGCGGCGACGATCCCGGCCATGCGATCGGCCATTTCAATCCCGCCCTCGAGCTTGACGGAATCGCACGCCGCTTCGGCCATGAATCGGCCGGCGTTGCGGATGGCACTCTCGACGCTCGGCTGGTAGGACATGTATGGCATGTCGCCGATCAGCCAGGCGTTGGGCGTGCCTCGCCGCACGGCCTGCGAATGCCGGATCATGTCGTCCATGGTCACCGGTAAGGTCGACTCATAGCCCAGCATGGTCATGCCTAGGCTGTCGCCCACCAGGACGATGTCGATCCCGGCCTGCTCCTGAAAGTGGGCCGTGGGGAAGTCGTAGCACGTGAGCATCGTGATCGGCTGGCCGGCGGCGGTCTTCTGGAACAACGCCGGAAGGGTCATCTTCTTGCGGTCGGTCATGCTGGGCCTCCGCGTCTTCTAGCGGGAGCGTCGGGCCGACGACGGACACCGCGGATACATCGAGGGTAGGGGGATTTCCACCTGAAGGGCAAGTAACATCCTTCCACTGGGCACCCGGCCGGCGCGCAGCAGGCGAGGCCGGCCCCGAACACTCCAAGAGCCGCGGACAGGCTCAGTCGGTCCGGTCGTGCCAAACGACCTGGGTGCCGGGCCGACCCCCCAGCAAGGCATCCCGGAGTTGACCGGGATCCTCGCCGCTGAAGATGCGGATCTCGACCCCGGGATCCGCGGCAGCCCAGGCGAGCGCGGCGCGAACCTTGGCGGCCATGCCTCCGGTGACGTCGACCGCCGCCGAGCCGGCAAGCTTGCCCCCGGCCAGCGCCTCCTGAGTGATCTCGTCGATCAAGCTCCGATTCTCAGGGAAATCGGAGAAGACCCCGGGTTCCGCACCCGCCAGCAGGATCCGTCCGGGCTTCAAGCGCGGGGACAACCATGTGAAGACTTCTTCCGTGGAGACGATGCAGGCGCCTCGAACGCTGTCGAAGGCGACATCGCCCTGGACGAGAGGGATGAGCCCCGCCTGCAAGGCGCGGCTCAGGGGCTCATGGGCCATCTCCATGATCACACCTTGGCGGGCGAGCACCGACGCCGAGGGCGGAAAGGAGACGATGGGGAGGCCTGCCTCGGCAAGGGCATCCGCAACGATTCGGTTGAGTCGGTTGGCGGAGCGCCAGACCTCGGCGAAACCGATCCACTCCTCCGGGGTGCTTGCGCCTTCATGAGTCCGGTGGCGGGCGGCGGCGGTGTGCCCGAAGGATCCGGAGCCATGCCCGATGACGACCGTGAGATCCGGCTGGGTCCTTCGGGCTTCGGCGATTTCTCCTGCCAGGCGCGCCAGGGTCTTCAGGCGAACGGTTTCGGGCGTGTCCTTGATGGTGATCAGGGAGCCGCCGAGTTTCAGAAAGATCATGGACCGACCTCCGTGTGGAGTACGGACACGGCGCCGGCGGCGTAGAGCGCCTGAGTGACGGAAGGAACTGTCTCCGGGGTCACGGCCGCGATCATGTTCCCGCCCTTGCCGCCGCCCGACATCTTCGCGCCCAGCGCGCCCGCCGAGCGGGCAGCGTCGGCCAGGAGATCAAGTTCCGGCGAGGTCACGCCCAGAACGACGAGGAGATCGTGATTCTGATCCATCAGGGTGCCGAGTTCCACCGGGTTCCCTGCGACGATCGCGGCCCGAGCGGCCACCACGAGGTCCGCGATCGAATCGAAGGTGGCCTCGAACTCTCCGCGGGCAGCTTCCCAGCCTGCCCGCACTTCGGCGACCGCCTGTGCCGTCGGCGCGGGAATCCCGGTATCCCCGATCAAGAACTCAAACGAGCCTCCAGGCACGAAGGTCTCCGGAGGGCCGCCCTTGACGAAGTACACCGGCCGATCGAAGGCGACGACCGTGTTGTCGATCCCCGACGGAGTTCCGTGGTGTAGGCGTTCAACCTCGAACGCGAGGTCGGAGGCCTCCTGCGCCGAAAGGGGCGATCCGAGATGGGCCGCCAGGGCGCGGGCGACGGCGATCGAGACGGCGGCGCTCGATCCCAGGCCGGAGGCGATCGGGATCGTCGACTCGAGTCGAAGACGAAGGGCCGGGAAATCGGGATGGCCCAGCTTCTCGAGTGTCGCCCTGACGATGGCAGCGAGAGGCTGGCCGTCCGGCGCCTCGCGGAGCCATCCTGAGAGTCCCAAGTCCGGGGCTTCCAGGAAGATCTCGCCCGAGCTTCCGGCCTGGGCCGCTTCGATGTGGGCGCAAGCTTCGACCTGGCGTACCGGAACGGCGATGGCCGGGCGTCCGTACACGACGGCATGTTCGCCCAGCAGGATGATCTTGCCCGGCGCGGAGGCCGTGGTCATGTCCCGAGGTAGAGAACCCCCACCGCAGCCAACGCCCACAGGACGACCGTTGCCTGGAGCGGTCGATCGGTGAGGATCAACTCGTCCGGCGCGCCGCCCGATCCTTCCACCTGGATCAACCACAGGTACCGGAAGATGCCGTACATGACGAATGGGACGGTCAGCATCATCAGGTGGTTCTCGGGGAGGTTTTCAGCCGAGAAGGTGTAGAGCGAGTAGGCCATGATCGTCGCGCCGCTGACGATCACGATCAGGTAGTCGAGGTACTGCAAGGTGTAGCCGTCGAGCACACGACGGTGCTGCCCAGCTGCCGCCGAGAGCATGTGGATCTCGGCGCGTCGCTTGCCGAAGCCGATATACAGCGCCAGCAGGGTCGTGCATACGTACAACCATGGGGAGAACCGCTCCACCGTGATCAAGGCCACCCCGCCGCCGACCCGCAAGACAAAACCGGCGGCGATGGCGAACACATCGAGGATTGGGACGTGCTTCAGGCGGAACGAGTACACCAGGAAGAGCAGGATGTAGGACAGCACGATCCACCCGAATCGATCTCCGAGCTGGAAGCTGCCAAAGACCGAGATGGCGGCCAGGCCGATGGCCGCCATCCAGGCGGTGCGGACCGACAACGTTCCCGAGGGCAGCGGGCGATTCCTCTTGGTCGGATGGGCGCGGTCTTCCTCGATGTCCCGGATATCGTTGACGAGGTAGATGGCGCTGGATGCCATGCAGAACAGGACGAAGCCGAGGGTCGTCCGCGCCAGGGCCGGCAGGTTCGTCAGCTGGCCGTCGAAGACCAGAGCGGCGAAGATGAACCCGTTCTTGATCCACTGCTTGGGACGGAGACTCTTCCACAAGGCGCGCAGCATGGCGGCGATGATAGCAGGGACCGACGGCCTCGGCAAGAAGGCGGGCGAGTCGACCGGCGAAACCATGGCCTAACGGGAAGACCGAGGTAGACTTCCGGCACGGGCATGTCCACGGGCTTGCCAAGGGCCGGGTCGGCCCTCATCATCCTCCTCTTCCTGGTTGCGGCCTGCCAGTGGATGATCCCTGGTAGCGCTCCCGCTGTTCCCATTCCCAGTCCATCCGCCCCAACTCTCGCGCCGCTTCCATCGAGGGTTGCCCCCACGTCCGTCCCGGCGGCGCTCAGCGGCCTGGTCCTCGCGCCTCCGGATCGTCCGGTCTTCGGCCAGTACGAACTCGTCGAACTCACGATCCACTCCGAAATCCAACCCTCGAATCCGTTCGACCCGGACGAGTACGAGATCCGAGTTGAATTCCTCGCGCCTTCGGGACGGAAGGCCGACGTCGGGGCCTTCTGGTACCGCTCCTACCAGCCTCCGGGGATCCTGGGGCAGGGAGATCCGGGATGGAAGGTGCGCTTCACGCCCACCGAGACCGGCCGCTGGACGGCCGTCGCCCGGGCCCGGAATGGCGACCTGGAGAGTGAGCCGGTCGAGTTCACCGTTTCCGACTCAGACAGTCACGGCTTCATTCGCATCCACCCAGACAATCCTCGCTATCTGGCGTTCGACGATGGGACCTTCTTCTACCCCATCGGGCTCAACATGGCGTGGTGGAGCGGCGCTGGAACCGCGCATGGCGACTACGAGAAGTGGATGACGCCGTTCGCCGCCAACGGCGGCAACACGATCCGCGTCTGGATGGCCGATTGGTCCTTCGGCATCGAGTGGAGCGACACTCCCCTGGGCGACTACACGCGCCGTCTGGGAAAGGCCTGGCTTCTCGATGAGATCTTCCGCATGGCAGAAGAGAAGGATGTCTACATCATCCTGGTCCTGTTCAACTGCGCCGATTTCAACAACTGGCAGACGAACGGCTGGAACCGGAATCCCTACAACGCCGCCCGCGGGGGTCCGTTGGCCGATCCGGCGGCCTATGCCACCGATCCGGAGGCACGCGCCCTGACCCAGCGGCGATTGAACTACATCGTCAACCGCTGGGGCTACTCCACGCATCTTCTGGCCTGGGAGTGGTGGAACGAGGTCAACCTGACCCCGATCCCCGACGAGACCTTGATCCCGTGGCTCCAGGAGATGACGGCCCACCTCCGTGAGCGCGATGTCAACCGGCACCTGACAACGAACTCCTACGCCATCAAGTACGTCTCGCCCACATGGTCGCTCCCCGAGCTCGACCTGATTCAGCGGCACGAATACGCCGACCAGGTCTCGCCGCGCGGGAGCGATCTCGCCGACAGAGTGACGGTGGATTTGGCCACCCTGGAGGAGACGGCTCCCCCGAAGCCCGTCCTGCTGGGTGAGTTCGGCTATGGCGCGGAGGCGAACGCCGATGATGTCGAGAAGACCGGTATCCACCTGCACAATGGGATCTGGTCGACGACCTTTGCCGGGTACGCCGGTTCGGCGATGTATTGGTACTGGGATGTCTACGTTGAGCGCAACCGACTCTGGTATCACTACCGTTCACTCGATACGTTCCTATCTGGCGTCGACCTGTCCGGGTATGCGCCCGTCTCGGGGGTCCAGGTCACGCGCCCGCCCGGAGAAGGGGGCCACGTCGGCGCGATCGCAATGGGCTTGCGTGGGGATGACCTGCTTGTCTGGGTCAGGAGTGATGCCTACACCGTGCAGGCGGCGATCGAAGCCCGCCGGCGTGCCCCTTCACCGAGCGCGTTTGTCTACGCTCCGCTGCCGCTCGAAGGATACCGGCTGACGGTCCCCGAGGTCGCCGACGGCGTGTACACTGTGCGTTGGTATGACACGCAACGAGGCAGTTGGATGGATCCAGTCCTGTCCGAGGCCGAAGGTGGCCAGCTGTCCATACCGATCCCAGAGTTTCGCCGGGACCTGACAGCGAGGATTTCTCCTGGGCCCTGAGAGCTCGCAAGCTCGGAGCCTCGCGCCTGGCCACGTGAGCGAGTCCAAGAAGCCTCGAATGATGACGGGACGCGATTTGGGAGCAGGCCGTGCCGTCCGGTAGCGGCCGAGCCCGCACCCGCCTCGACGTGGAGCTCGTCGAGAGGGGCCTGGCCGAGACCCGGAGCAAGGCCCAACGCCTGGTCATGGCCGGTCAGGTGCGGATCGACGGCGAGGTCGCCCTCAAGCCTTCGCAGCTGGTGGATCGGGGTTCGGCCGTGGAGGTTGCGGCCGGTCCGCGCTACGTGTCGCGCGGCGGGGAGAAGCTTGAAGCTGCGCTTGCTGGGTTCTCACTATCCGTCCATGAAGCGGTCTGCGCCGACGTCGGGGCCTCCACCGGCGGATTCACAGACTGTCTCCTGCAGCACGGGGCGGCGCGGGTCTATGCCATCGATGTCGGCCGCGGGATTCTCCACTGGAAGCTTCGCACGGATGAACGCGTCGTACTGATGGAGGGGGTGAACGCCCGCCACCTGTCGGCGCTGCCGGAGCCTGTGTCCATCGTCGTCATCGACGCCGCGTTCATCTCCCTGCGGAATCTGTTGCCGGTGGTCGCCGGATGGGTGACCCAGGACGGCGAGGTGGTGGCCTTGGTGAAGCCGCAGTTCGAAGCCGGCAAGGATGCCGTCGGCCGAAGCGGGGTCGTCCGGGATCCGGAGATCCACCGCAAGGTCCTCCTCGGCGTCGCCGCCGCCGCTCAGGCGGCCGGGCTGGGTCCCCGGGCCATTCTGCGATCGCCGCTTCTGGGCCCCAAGGGAAACGCCGAGTTCTTGCTGTACTGCCGGAAAGGCGCGCCGGCGGCGGACCTCCCGGTGGGCTCCGTCGTCGAGCCGTCCCGGTCGGCGCCGGATCCCGAAGTCAACGAGGGCTGAGCCAGCCGTCGCCGACGGGTATACTTCGGAGTCCGGGCCTTCATGGACTCATCCCTCATTCGCAATTTCTGTATCATCGCCCACATCGACCACGGGAAGTCGACCCTGGCCGATCGCCTCCTGCAGCTGACCGGGACCGTCTCCGATCGCGAGATGACGGAACAAGTGTTGGACAGCATGGAGCTCGAACGCGAGAAGGGTGTCACGATCAAGGCTTCCGCCGTCCGGATGAACTATCAAGCGAGGGACGGAACCACCTACGAGCTGAACCTGATCGATACGCCGGGGCACGTCGATTTCGGCTACGAGGTCAGCCGTGCGCTGGCGGCCTGCGAAGGCGCGCTGCTCATCATCGACGCCACGCAAGGGATCGAGGCGCAGACTCTGGCCAACTTGTACCTGGCACTCAACGCCGATCTGGAGATCATCCCCATCATCAACAAGATCGACCTGGGGTCGGCGCGGCCGGCGGAGGTCGCCGAAGATGTCCACCGTCTGCTGGGCGTTCCGCTGGAAGACATCCTGCACATTTCGGCCAAGGAGGGCTCCAACGTCCCGGACGTCCTGGAGGCGGTGGTCCACCGCGTTCCCCCGCCGCGCGGGGACGCCTCCGGAAGGCTGCGGGCTCTGATTTTCGACACGCACTACGACTCCTACAAGGGCGTGGTCGCCTACGTGCGCGTTGTCGACGGGGAGATCCGGCACGAGACCGAGATTCGACTGATGGCCAGTGGGGTGCGCGCCCGACCCGTGGAGGTCGGGGTGTTCGCGCCCGACTTCCGCCCGACCGGTATCCTCACCGCGGGCGATGTCGGTTACCTCGCAACTGGCCTTAAGACAGTTCAGGAGTGCCGCGTCGGCGACACTCTGACCACTGCCGTCGGGGGAGCCGAGACGGCGCTCCCTGGATACCAACACCCCAAGCCGATGGTCTTCGCCGGGTTCTATCCTGTGGAAGGGGAAGATTACGCCGACCTGAAGGATGCCCTCGAGAAGCTTCAGCTGAACGACGCTGCGCTCGTCTTCGAGCCAGAGACCTCCCAGGCGCTCAACTTCGGTTTCCGCTGCGGCTTTCTCGGTCTGTTCCATATGGAGATCGTCCAGGAGCGCCTCGAACGTGAGCACGATATCGACTTGATCGCCACGGCCCCGTCGGTCGAGTACGAAGTCAAGATGCTGGATGGTCGCGTCCTTCGGATCGATTCGCCGGCCGAACTCCCGGACGACAGCCTGATCGAAGAAGTCCGTGAGCCATGGATGCACATCCAGATCTTCACGCCGGAGAGCTTCTATGGCGCCGTGATGGACCTGGCGACCAAGCGGCGCGGGCAGTTTCGGGAGCAGGAGTACCCGGCGCCGGGCCGGGTGGTCCTGCACTTCGAAATCCCGCTGGCCGAGGTCATTGTCGATTTCTTCGACCAGCTCAAGTCGCGCACTCGCGGGTACGCTTCCTTGGACTACCAATTCATCGGCTACCGCCCCGAAGACCTCCTCCGCTTGGACGTCCTGATCAATTCTGAGCCGGTGGACGCCTTGGCGATGATCGTGCACAAGCAGGACGCCTACCACAAGGGTCAGGCGATCGTCTCGAAGCTCAAGGACTTGATCCCGCGTCAACTTTTCGCGGTCCCGGTTCAAGCGGCGGCGGGCGGCCGGGTGATCTCGCGGGCGAACGTGCGGGCGCTACGGAAAGACGTCCTGGCGAAATGCTACGGCGGCGACATCACGCGCAAGAAGAAGCTCCTGGAGAGACAAAAGAAGGGCAAGCGCCGGATGAAGCGCGTCGGATCGGTTGAGATCCCGCAGGAGGCGTTTCTGGCCGTCCTGCGGCTTGAAGAATCATAGGCGAGCCAGCGCGCTCGGGGGTCGGGGACCGGTCAGGGGAAGTCGGCGCGCCCCGATCGTCTCGAACCGGAGGGAGGTTCGATCATGCGATTCATCGTCACCGGAGGCGCCGGGTTTATTGGCTCGAATACCGTCCAGCGCCTGCTCGCTGAGGGTCAGGACGTGACCGTGATCGACAACCTCTCGCGGGCGGGAAGCGAGCGCAACTTGGCGTGGCTTCGGCAGCAGGGGGACTTCGAGTTCATCCAGCAGGATGTCCGTGACTTCGACGGACTCCGGCGGGCCATCGCCCCGCGCCGATCGGCGGAGGCTGTCTTGCATTTCGCAGCCCAAGTCGCCGTCACGTCGTCCGTCAGCAACCCTCGCGAGGATTTCGAGATCAATGCCCTGGGTACGTTCAACGTGCTCGAAGCCTTGCGGGCTGAGAAGATGTCGCCCCTGGTGCTGTTCACTTCGACCAACAAGGTCTACGGCGAGCTGACCCAATTGCGGATCGAAGAGGGCGAGACGCGCTACCGGTACGTCGATCACCCCCAGGGTGTGGACGAAGCGACCCCACTCGACTTCTATTCGCCGTACGGATGCTCAAAGGGGGCCGCCGACCAGTATGTGCGGGATTACGCCCGGATCTACGGGCTGCCGACCGTCGTCTTCCGCAACTCGTGCATCTACGGGACACGGCAGTTCGGGATCGAGGATCAGGGCTGGCTGGCTTGGTTCGTGATCGCGGCGCAGCAGGGGCGACCGATTTCGATCTATGGAGATGGGAAGCAAGTTCGGGACGCCCTATTCGTCGACGACCTGGTCGAGGCGATGCTCAGCGCGGTCGGCGCACCTGAGGTGGTCGCTGGGAAGGCCTACAACATCGGCGGCGGTCCGGAGCGGACGATCTCGGTTTGGCGCGAGTTCGGACCTA
The DNA here is from genome assembly GCA_035471625.1 of Anaerolineales bacterium. GTDB lineage: Bacteria > Chloroflexota > Anaerolineae > Anaerolineales > E44-bin32 > DATEVL01. The sequence goes on along the minus strand of DATIPT010000077.1, from coordinate 25,435 downwards.
TCCTGGAGAGCCTGCGCGGCCGTCCGCTGGAGGTTTCGTATCATGCGTGGCGGCCTGGCGACCAAAAGGTCTTCGTCAGCGACATCCGGCGAGCGAAGGCCGACCTTGGATGGGAGCCTTCTGTCAGCGTCGAAGACGGGATCCGGCGGCTCTTTGAATGGGTCGGGCAGAACCCGGAGCTGTTCGACGCCTAGGTTCCTGCCGGCCGCCTGGACCGCTCGGCCGGTCCGAGCGGCGATGCTATAATCCGCTTCGGGGTCCGGACGTATCGCTCCGGACCTTTGTTTGCATAGAATGAGCGGCCCAGGGCTCGGTTCCGAAGGGGGTTTGCCCGCCAGGCGCGACAGGAGCTGGCTCCTCGGCGTCGGGATCAGTCTGGTTGCGCTTGTGGTCGCCGTGTGGGGGCTGGATCTGGATGCCTTCCTCGGCGTCATCAGCGGCGGGAACTACGTCCTTCTGCTTCCAGCCTACGTCCTCCAGATTGCCGGTATTGCCGCCCGAGCACAGGGTTGGCGGTTCCTGCTCGGTAGGACGATCCCATTCCCTCGAGCTTTCGCGGCAATCAACGAAGGATACCTGCTCAACAATGTTCTCCCCTTCAGGCTGGGCGAGCTAGGGCGCGCCTATCTTGTCGGCCACGGCACCGGGATCGGAGCTTCGCGTGCGCTTGGATCGATCGTTGTAGAGCGCATGATCGATGTCTCCATCGCGGTTGCCTCGGTCTTGCTGACGGTGCCCCTCTTCACGCCGCCCGGCTGGGCGACACAAGCCGCCATCGGGGTCGGCCTTGGCGTGGTGGCCCTGGCGGTCCTCCTCTTGGTGGCGCTCAGGACCAGGGCGCTCTGGTCTGAGTGGCTCGGACGGATGCCGGGGCGGCTTGGGCGCCGCCTGGGCGACCTCCTGGGACGCTTCTTCTTCGGATTGGATGACGCTCGCAGGGGGCGGTTCCTTCTGCCGGCTGCGGCCTGGCTCCTGCTGGGATGGTGTTGCGCGTGGGTCCAGTTCGAGGTCTACCTTCGGGTCTTCGGGGCCCAAGGCTCGTTGGCCGTATCCCTCTTCGGGCTTGGGGTGATCGCGCTTGGCGGGGCCGTCCCGTCATCGCCCGGGGCGGTGGGCGTGATTGAGCTGGCCGGAGTCGCCGCGCTGATGTTCCTCGGGTATCCGCGCGAAGTCGCTCTGGGCGCGGTCGTCGCGGCACACTTGGTGCAGTATTCGACGACCGTGGTCTTGGGCGCGGTCGCCTTGGCGCGGGAGGGTCGTTCTCTGGGGGATCTGGCCCGCGCCGCCCGGCGTCTGGTCGCGCGGACGGACGAGGTTGCGCCTTGAAGATCCTCACCGCGCTGACCTACTACCGTCCGTATGTTTCCGGACTGACGGTCTACGTCGAGCGGCTCGCCCGCGCCTGGGCCGAGGCCTGGCACGAAGTGACGGTGCTCACCTCGCAGTATGCGCCCGGGTTGCCGCTGCGGGAATCGGCCGACGGTGTCCAGATCGTGCGAGTGCCGGTCGTCTTGCGCGTGAGCAAAGGCGTGATCATGCCGTCGATCGGGGTGGAGGCCTCACGCCAGATCCGTCAGCACGAAGTGGTGAGTCTTCACCTGCCGCAGTTCGATGCCGCCGGGATCGCCTTGCGGGCGCGACGTCAAGGACGGCCCGTGGTGTTGACTTACCACTGCGACGTGCGCTTGCCGCGCGCCCTACTGAGCGCGCCGGCAATGGTCGCCGTCGACCTGGCCAACCGTGTCGCCGGTGCGGCGGCCGATGCCGTCGTCGCGTACACCGAAGACTATGCGATGAACTCCCCGTTTCTCGCCCGGCTACGCAACAAGCTCCGGGTCATCTCGCCACCGGTGGAGATCGCCGAGCCCAGCCCGGCCGAGGTCAAGGCGTTCCTGGCCGGCCTTGGCGATGGCGGTCCGAATATCGGCATGGCGGCGCGACTGGCGACCGAGAAGGGGGTCGAGTACCTCCTCGGCGCCATGCCGGAGATCCTCGCGCGCCACCCGAAGGCGCGCGTCCTCTTCGCCGGTCAACATGAGAACGTATTGGGGGAGGCCGCCTACGCGCGGCGACTGGCGCCGGAGATTGCCGCCCTCGGAAACCAGTGGCGTTTCCTCGGCGTCCTCGATCCGATCCGGATGGCGACTTTCTTCGCGGCCTGTGATGTGACGGTCTTGCCGAGTCTGAATAGTACCGAGAGCTTCGGTCTCGTGCAAATCGAGTCGATGCTGTGTGGAACGCCAGTCGTCGCCTCCGACCTCCCGGGAGTCAGGCAGCCCGTGCGAACGACCGGCATGGGGCGGATTGTGCCTCGTCAGGATCCGCAGGCGCTGGCGGAGGCGATCCTGGACGTCCTCGATCGCCGCGGCGAGATGACGGTCGATCGAGACGCGCTGCGGCGGCGGTTCGAGCCGCGCACGACGGCCGCCCAATACGCGGCGCTCTTCGAGGAGCTCCTCGCGGGGCGGCGTTCGTGATGGGCTCGGACTTCCTTTGGCCGCAGGTTCGGGCCCTGCCGTACTTCCGGGCCCTCCTTCGGGCGGTCGAAGCTTCGCTGATGAGCCAGATCACCTTGCCCGAGCGCGTCCTGGACCTCGGGTGCGGGGATGGCCACTTTGCCAGCGAAACCTACGATCGCCCGGTCACCGTCGGGGTGGATCCTGATCTTGCCTCCCTGCGCGAAGCCGCCCGGCGGCGCGCCTACCGCATGCTGGTGGTTGCCGACGGCGAACACCTTCCGTTCGCCGAGGCCACCTTCGCCAGCGCTTTCAGCAATTCCGTCCTGGAGCACATTCCTCCCCTTCAAGAGGTTCTGGGTGACCTCGGACGAGTCCTTCGTCCGGGAGCGAAGCTCGCGATCACGGTCCCGAATCCGGGGTATCTCGAGCACCTGGGACTCGCGGCCTGGGCGAGACGCCTTGGCCTGGCGAAGCTGGGCGATTGGTACACCGAGTGGTTCCGGGTGGTGACCCGCACGGTCAACCTGGACTGGGAAGACGGCTGGAAGTCCAGGCTCGAGCGGGCGGGATTCATCCTGATCCGCTCGGTGCGCTACTTTCCGCCGCGCGCGCTTCGGACCCTGGAGTGGGGTCACTATTTTGGGTTGCCTTCGCTGGTCGCCCGAAAGCTGACCGGGCGCTGGATCCTCCTTCCGACCCGCCTGAACCTCGGGTTGACGGAGGCCTTCGTCCGTCGGTATTATCGTCAACCGCTTGCTGGGGACGGGACGTACACGTTCTTCTTGGCCCGCAGGCGGTAGGGCGGCGACAACGGAAGCGTTGAGGAGCCATGGACGTGTCTTCTGCCGCAGGTTCCAGGCTTGACGGTGTGCCCATGAGCAACGATGGGGGAATCCTCGTACCCAGTCGCGGGCGTCCCGGCGTGTTTCGACCTGGGGCGCCAATCCCAGCGGGGCATCGCTGACTGTGTTCGAACCGCCGCCCGGAGAGCCCTCGGTACTCGACTGGGTGAAGTCGATCCTGCGCGCACGGCCGATCCCGATTCCTCGGCCGTCCGAGTCTCCGCCGGTCGCGCCTCCGCCCGAGCCGACCCCCCGGGTCCGGTCAGCGCCGGCGCGACCGGCCGTTCGGCTGCAGGCGGACCAGGTTCGGCTTCCCCTCGCCGTTCTCTTGATTCTGATTGCCCAGGTCGGGTTCGAAGCCTTCCGCCCCCGGAACGAGACTCCGGTCTCATGGATCGCCGTGTTGCTGGCCGGCATCGGCCTCCTGGTCTGGGCTGTGTGGAGGCGCGACGTCGAATTCGGACCGGTGCAGGAGCAGGCCGGGATCCATGAGGAGGCCCCTGTCCGGTTCAGCTACTTGATCGCCGGCGCGCTGCTCTCTCTGTTGGCCTTCCTGCTTTCGTGGGGCAACACGTTCCGCATGCTCGGCGTGATCGCGTGGGTGGCTTCCGTCGTGTTGTTGATGGCGGGATTCTGGATCGGACGCTCGCCGCTGCGAACGGCATGGGAACGCGTTCGCGACTGGAGTCGTTCGCCCCGGGTGGCGCTGTCCCTCGATGGCTGGGCGATCGTCTTCTGGTTGGTCCTGGGGTTGGCGGGCTTCTTCCGTTTCTATCAGCTTGGAAGCCTTCCCCTGGACATGTGGAGCGACCAGGCCGAGAAACTCTTGGACGTGATGGACGTTCTCAACGGCCGCTACCCGATCTTCTTCCTCAGGAACACCGGCCGGGAGCCGCTTCAGTTCTATGTGGCCGCGCTCACCGCCAAACTGCTGGGAACCGGAGTGACCTTCCTGACCCTGAAGCTGGGGATGGCGTTGGCGGGCTGGCTGACCCTGCCGTTCGTGTACCTTTTCGGGCGGGAGGTCGGCGGTCGTCAGGTTGGATTGGCGACGATGGCGATGGCAGGGATCGCGTTCTGGCCCAATGTCATCAGCCGCACCGGACTTCGCTTCGCGCTGCTACCGCTCTTTGCCGCGCCGGCGCTCTTTCTCATCGTGCGAGGGATCCGCCGGCAAAGTCGCAATGACTTCCTCTTGGCCGGTTTGTGCGCCGGCCTGGGGCTCTACGGGTATAGCCCGGCGCGCGTTGTCCCAATCGCCATCCTCGTGGCAGTGCTGATCTACACCTTGCATCCGGTCTCCCGGGGTCGCCGGACTCAGATGTGGCTGTGGTTGGCCGCCGCGGCGGTGATCACCTTGGCGGTCTTCGTTCCGCTGGCCCGCGCCGGGATGACCTACCCGGACCAGTTCTTGTCAAGATCCCTCACCCGCCTTACGGACGCCGAGCGGCCGCTCCCGGGGCCGGCGCTGGTGGTCCTCCTGGGGAACATCTGGAATGCTCTCAAGATGTTCAATTGGGATGCCGGGGAGATCTGGGTTGTCGCGCTGACTCGGCTACCTGTCTTGGATTGGATCAGCGGAGCGATGTTCCTGATCGGGAGTGTGTTCCTGGCGGCCCGCTACTGGCTCCGGCGCAACTGGTTGGACCTTTTCGTCTTGATCTCCTTGCCGTTCCTCATGGCCCCATCGATCCTGGCGATCGCGTTCCCGGTCGAGAACCCGGCACCCAATCGGGCGGCCGGTGCGCTCATCCCGGCATTCACTCTGGCCGGATTCGGTCTCGTGACGACGGCGGCAAGCTTGCGGAAGGCGTGGTCGGGGAGGATTGGCCCGGTGGTCGCGGGCGCGTTCGTCCTGACCGCGCTCCTGCTCGCGTCCGCGAGCAACTATCGCATGATGTTCGACGACTACGCGGCGCAGTACCGGGCGCGATCGCTGAACACCGGGGCCGCGGGTGAGATCGTCCGTGGGTTTGCCGAGTCGGTAGGCAGCTTTGCCACAGCCCATGTGGTTCCCTTTCCGCACTGGTTTGACACCCGACTCGTCGGCTTTGAAGCCGGCCGTCCGGGTACAGACTATGCCGTGCCGAGGGAGGCGCTCCCGGCCCTGGCCGCCGAGCTATCCCCGCAGCTCTTCCTCGTTCACATCGATGACGCCGAGACCACGACGCTGCTCACCAGCCTCTTCCCGGAGGGGACGCTGAGGCGCTACGCGTCGGGGATCGAGGAGCGCGACTTCTGGATCTACTTCGTCCCGGCGCGGGAAGAAGCCCAATGAACACCGAAGGTGGCGCGATCCCGTCTGGCGAAACCGCCCCGAACGTCGATCGCTCGACGGCGCTCCGCCTATCGCTACGCAAGTCATGGCCCCTGATCGCCTTGATCGGGATTCTGGTTGTCGCCGCGGTGCTTCGCTTCTCCGGGATCAACTGGGACGAGAACACGCACCTCCATCCGGATGAACGTTTCCTGACGATGGTTGAGACCGGCTTGCGGCTGCCTTCGAGCCTTGGGGAGTACTTCGATCCGGCGCGATCGCCGCTGAACCCCCACAATGCCGGCTTCACCTTCTTTGTCTACGGGACCTTCCCGATCTTCCTCGTCCGTCTCCTGGCCGAGTGGACTTCGCAGATCGGCTACGATCAGGTGCATATCCTGGGGCGGGGGGTGGCGGCGCTCTTCGATCTCATCGCGCTGGCATTTCTGTATGCGCTCGGCTCCAGGCTCTACGGGCGCGTCGTCGGACTCCTGGCGGCGTTGCTCGGCGCCTTCACGGCCCTGCTGATCCAACACGCCCACTTCTTCGTCGTCGATCCTTTCGCCAATACCCTCGTTGTCGCTGGCCTGTTTCTGGCCGTTCGGATCCAGGACGAAGGGAGGACATGGGACTATGCCCTCTTCGGGCTGTGCGTCGGAGCGGGAGCGGCTTCGAAGATCAGCGCGCTTCCGCTGGCCGGCGTCGTTGTCCTGGCCGTCGCCGCGCGGACCCTGATATCAGCGCGCCAGGAGCGCGAGCACACAGCCTTCGTCGGGCTGCGGGGAATGGTGTTGGCCGGCGCGGCGGCCTTCGTCACCTTCCGGATCCTGCAGCCGTATGCTTTCGAAGGTCCGGCGATCTGGAACATTCTCCCCAACCAAGCGTGGCTCTCGGATCTGGAGGAGGTTCGCGTCCAGTCCTCGGGACTGGCCGACCTGCCCTTCGCCCTGCAATGGGCCAACCGGCCGCCGATCCTGTTCGCCTTCCAGAACATGGTCCTCTGGGGGATGGGGTTGCCCCTGGGCATTGTGGCATGGATGTCGTGGGGCGGAGCGCTGGTCGAAAGTCTGCTTGGCCGTTGGACGCGGCATGTGATCCCGTTGGTGTGGACCGGAGCGTACTTCGCCTGGCAGGCGTCGGCCTTCACACCGGCAATGCGATACATGCTGCCGGTGTACCCGACCCTGATCCTGTTCGCAGCCTGGGGCGTCGTGAGCGTGTGGAAGGCAGTCCGAGGCCTGAAATCCCCTTGGCGGGCGTGGGCGACCGGAGGGATCTCAGCCCTCTTCGGGATCCTGTTCCTGGCACACGTCGCCTATGGTGTTGGATTCGCACAGATCTACACCAGACCGGTAACTCGGGTCGCAGCATCTCGTTGGATCTTCAGTCACGTGCCGGCGGCGGTCAACCTCATCGTCGAAAAGGATGGCGAGCGATCGCAAGCACCGCTGAATGCCTCGGGAGCTTTTGTCCTCGGACGATCGCCATCCTACGAGGCTACTTTTCTCCCGGCTGCCGAAGGGTCCGTCACCGCCGTCGAGTTCCCGCGGGTCTCGCGCCTCGGGGAGTCGGACGCGTTGGCCGCCGCGAGTCTTGAGATATTCGAGGCCGACCCGGGCGGCGCCAAACTGGGGCAGGCCCATCAGGTCATGGCCGGCCCGTCGGCCGACCCGGCGCGGATCCCCATCGACCCGCCGATTCCACTGACACCGGGAAGCACCTATCAGCTGCGTCTATCCCTAGAGGGCGTGACGGCGGTGTCGTTCGAAGGGGACATGGCCGTGGTGCTGTCGACCCCAGACGGCGAACGCCTCCAGACGTTGGATCTGACCCAGGATGAGACCGGCATTGCGAACGGGCGCCCCTTCTTGGCGATGGTCCCACCGAGCGAGGGCCAGGCGCAGGGGGTGACCCTTGGCTACCCGCGTCTGCTTGATCCCCAGGGAGGCCCGGCGCGAATCACAGCGTGGCTCGTCGACGATCCGACGAGCGAGACACCCCTGGCTGCGGCGACCGCGCTGTGGAGTGGGGGTTCCGGCGACGTCGGCGGGCCCGTCCTTTCCTTTGACGAGCCGGTTCATTTGGATCCGGCCAAGAGCTACTGGCTTCGCATCGACCTCGACTCGGGAAGCCCCATCGCTGTCAGGGGATCACGATTGATCAGCGAGTCGAGCTGGGACGACGGCCTTCCCTTGCGCTTGGACGGCAAGGATGCCTTCGGCGGGCTGTACCGAGGGTTGAATCAGGAGCTCTATTGGTCCGACGAGGAGGACACGGACGCAGATGGGACGGCCGACAAGTTGGAGCGACTGGCCGGTTCGCTGGCGGACGGGGACTTCCTGGTAATTACGTCCAACCGTCAGTACGGGTCGATCCCCCGGGTTCCCATTCGGTACCCGATGACGACCGCCTACTACCGGGCGTTGTTCGACTGCCCCGAGCCTACCCTGGTGCATGTGTGCGCCTCGCTTGCCGAACCTTCGGAGACCGTCAACGAACTTGGGTACCGTCTCGTTGCCACATTCACCAGTCACCCGGCCGCCGGACCGCTGGAAGTCAACGATCAGACGGCCGAAGAGGCCTTCACCGTCTACGACCATCCCAAGGTTCTTGTCTTCGCCCGGACTTCGGAGTTCTCGAGGGACAAGGTCGAAACGCTGCTAGGACAAGTCGACCTCAGCCACATTGAACACCTCATCCCGGCGGACGTGGGGAGCACGCCGAACGATCTCCTGCTTCCGCCGGAACGGCTTGCCGATCAGCAAGCCAACGGCACATGGGCAGACCTCTTCCCGCGCGCGAGCCTTCTGAATCGCTCACAGGTCCTTGCCACAATCGTCTGGTGGGTCGTGATCGCCCTGCTGGGATGGCTCGCGTTCCCAATCGTGCGCGTGGTCCTGCCGGGCTTCGGGGTGGGGGGCTATGCGCTCGCCAGGACTCTGGGACTTCTGCTCCTTTCCTGGGGGGTCTGGTTCCTGGGCTCGTACCGGGTTCCATTCCAGACGACGACCATCCTCGGTGTGCTGCTCATCCTCGCCATCACTGCCGGGCTGCTCGCCTACCTCCGTCGCGACGATCTCCGGTCATTCCTGAAGGAGCACCGCAGGGAAATCGTGTGGATTGAGCTCCTGGCACTGGGGCTCTTCCTATTCGACCTGGCGATCCGAATCGGCAATCCAGACCTCTGGCATCCGGCCAAGGGCGGCGAGAAGCCGATGGACTTCTCCTACTTCAACGCCGTCCTGCGGAGCACATCGTTTCCGCCTTTCGACCCATGGTTCGCCGGTGGATACATCAACTACTACTACTACGGGTTCGTCTTGGTCGGCGTTCCGGTGAAGCTGCTGGGGATCAACCCGGCGGTGGCCTACAACCTGATCCTACCGACCCTGTTCTCGCTCCTGGGGATCGGGGGGTACGGGATCGCCTTCGAACTCGTTCGGCGGGCGAAGACCCTCGACCCGCGCGTCTCGCCGCGGGCAGCGGGGCTTGCGGCGGCCGCCTTCCTCGTTCTCCTGGGCAACCTTGGGACGGTTCGGATGGGCTACGAAGGGCTCAAGCAAATCGGCGCTCAACCAGGCGAACCGACTCGCGAGATGATCGCCGGGATCCCGCAGGCGCTTCGAGGATTGGCCAAGTTTGTCAGTCTCGAGTCGCCCTTGCCATACCGGATGGACGAGTGGTACTGGAACCCGAGCCGATCGATCCCGGCGCGACCTGGGGATGTCGATCCCATCACCGAGTTTCCCTTCTTCACTTTTCTGTACGCAGATCTGCACGCTCACATGATCAGCCTCCCGCTGACTGTGCTGGGACTGGGGTGGGCGATTTCGTGGATCCTGGCGGCGGACGAGAAGCGGCGCCTCTCCGTGGTTGGGGGCATTGCCGGTGTCGCGATCGGGGGGCTGATTCTCGGGTCACTCCGTCCGACCAATACCTGGGATTTCCCCGTCTACCTCGCCCTGGGGGCCCTGGCGACGGCCGTGGCTCCGTTCCTGCGTCGACGCAGAGTCACGGGTGCGGCGATCCGCGAGGCGGTGCTGGCGACGGGCGGCCTGCTGGCCTTTGCGATCGCGCTCTATCTGCCGTACTCCCAATGGTACGTGCAGGGCTACACCGCTGCTGATCTCTGGCAGGGGTCACGGACGACGATCCGGGCCTACTTCACGGTCCACGGTGTATTCCTGTTCTTCGTGGGCGTGTGGATGGTTGCCGAGACCATCCGATGGATGGCGGAGACTCCGCTGTCCGATCTGCGCAAGCTGCAAGCCCACGTTCCCTGGATCGCCGTGGCGGTTATCGGGACGGCAAGCCTGGCGGTGTACGGGTTCGTCTCCGAGGTCCGGATTGCTTTGATCGTCGTTCCCTGGATATTGTGGAGCGGGATCCTCCTTCTCCGTCCCCATCTGTTGATGGCGAAGCGCGTGGTCCATGTCATCATCCTGGCCGGCCTGGCGTTGACCCTGCTTGTGGAAATCGTCGTACTCCGCGGCGATATCGGACGCATGAACACCGTCTTCAAGTTCTACTTGCAGGTGTGGACTCTGTTTTCGATTGCCGCAGCCGCTGCGTTCGCGTGGACGCTCGCTGAGGTGCCGTTCTGGAAGACGGGCTGGCGCGCCGCCTGGACGGTTGCGGCGAGCGCTCTCGTCGTCGGGGCGTTGCTCTACCCGCTGACGGCCGCACCGGCCAAGATCCGTGACAGAATGGCCCTCGGATCCCCGCACACGCTCGATGGCACGGCTTTCATGGAGCCAGCGAAGTACTACGACCAGGGAGGAGAGATCGCTCTGGCCGATGACCTACGGGCGATCGAGTGGCTGCAGGACACCGTGAAAGGGTCGCCGGTCATCGTCGAGGCCAATGTCCCCGAGTATCGCTGGGGAAGCCGCGCCACGATCTACACCGGGTTACCCGGGGTCCTGGGATGGAACTGGCACCAGCGCCAGCAGCGCACCAGTGCGATCGGAGACCCGGTCACGACGCGGGCCTTGGAACTGGCGGACTTCTACACGACTCCCTCGGTGGAGTTCGCCGCGGACTTCCTCGAGAGGTATGCCGTCCGGTATGTGCTCGTGGGAGGTCTGGAGCGGCTCTACTTTGAGTCTCTCCAACCGTGCTGGCCGTCGGGTGACGGGCAAACGGTCGAATGCGATCTGGCCGGCAAGCCGATGGGGATGGGCGCACCGCTCGTGCCGCCGAGCGCCTGCACGCCGATCGCTCCGGACGATCTCACGCGCCTGTCGTGCCCGACCTTTGGCCTGGCCAAGTTCGACACGATGGTCGAGCGCGGCCTCCTGCGGGAGGCATACCGTGACGGACCGACGGTGATCTACGAGGTCTTGCGGTGATCGGCCCGATCGTCGCCTGGTGGCTGGCCAGCACCGCGGCGGCCCTGTGCGTGTTTCCGATCGTCTGGCGGCTCTTTGACCGGCTCCCAGACCGGGGCTTCGGGGTGTCTCGCGCCCTGGGTATCCTGGTCGGAGGTTACGTCTTCTGGCTTGGGGTCAACTTCGGCTTCCTTGGAAACCACCCCGGCGGCGCGATCACTGCGCTGCTCCTCGTGGTGCTGGTCAGCGTATTGACGGTGCGTCACCGGTGGGTCGAGCTCGGCACGTGGATCCGGAAGACCGGGCGCACCCTCATCGTGATGGAGGCAGCCTTCCTTGTGGCGTTCGTCGTGTGGGCGATTGTCCGGTCCTACAATCCGGAGATCGTGGCAACCGAGAAGCCGATGGAGCTCGCCTTCCTAAACTCGATCCTTCGATCTCCGACGTTCCCGCCCCAAGATCCGTGGCTCTCCGGATACGCGATCTCGTATTACTACCTGGGGTATGTGCTGCTGGCGTTCCTGACCTGGTTGACCGGCACCACCGCAGGCGTGTCCTTCAATCTTGGAAACGCCATGTGGTTCGCCCTGGTTGTCGTCGGCTCCTATGCCGTGGTCTACAACCTCCTGACCCTCAACCGCGGCCTGCCGCGACGGCTGGCGGCGCTGCTTGGCCCCCTGTTCGTGGTGATCACGGGGAATCTGGGTGGCGCCCTCGAGGTTCTGCACGCGCGACATGTCTTCTGGACGACGCTGGCGGACGGGACGATGGTCTCGCGCTTCTGGTCGTGGCTCAACCTCGAGGACCTGGCGGTACCGCCGGGCGGTCCGCCGGTCTTTCCGCCGAACCGCTTCTGGTGGTGGTGGCAGGCATCGCGCGTGGTGAATGACATCGACCTGGCCGGGCGGCATGTCGAAGTCATCGACGAATTCCCGTTCTTCTCGTTTTTGCTGGCGGACAATCATCCCCACGTGCTGGCGCTCCCGTTTGCGATCGTTGCCGTTGTCCTGGCGATCCAAGTCTTGGTCACGCCGCGCCAGGGCGGCTTCCGTTTCCAGTGGATTCGTCTCTCGCCTCAGACTCAATCCACGGCCCTATGGATAGCCGGGTCATTGGGGATCCTGGCCGTGGTCGGGCGCGCCGTGTCCGTCGGTGCCACCGCCGGTTGGGATAGTGGGGTCATCGCGGCTGCGTTCAGGACAGGCTTTGCAGCCGCAATCGTCGTCGGTGGGCTGGTCGCATTCGGTGCTCTGGCGACCGGTCGGGTTGTGTCCGGATTGACGACGATGGAGATCGTGCTTGTCGGATGGCTGATGGGAACCCTCGCCTTCCTGAACACCTGGGACCTCGCCATCTACCCCGCGCTGATCCTCGGCGCAGCCGCGTGGGGACTGCGACGCCAAAGGGCCTCCGAAGCCGTCCAGCAGATACTCTGGGGGGGAGCCGGGGTCGTGATCGTCGCCTTGCTCGCGATTCTGCCCTGGCAGCAGACCTTTGAGTCGCAGGTCTCCCTCACCCAGCTCCTCCTTCCGAATCTTGTCTTCCCGACCAGGCTTCCGCAGTTCTTGATCATGTTCCTCGTCGTGCTGGTTCCTTCGGGGGCCTGGCTGGTGTTCCGGACGCTCCCGGAGTTGCGCCGCCCGAGGGCGCTGCGGAGTGTCATCGGTATGGTCGTCGGGCTCTCGTTGCTTGGGCTGTTGGGCTCCTGGGCGGTAGCCGGTTTCGCCATCCTATTGGCTCCGGACGCAATCCAGGAGGGGATCCGCGCGGTCGGTGCCACTGGGACCGCCGAGCTTGCCGCCTCGGCTCTGGCGCGGCGGGCCGCCAGCCCTTGGGTCCCGCTTCTCCTTGGCTTCTTCGTCGCGCTGGTCTTGCTATTCCTCCGGCGGGACCGGGATCGAGACGGCGAAGGAGATATCGGCGCCTTCGTGGCTCTCATGATTGGCCTGGGTGCCTTGCTGGTCCTGTTCCCGGAATTCGCCTACCTCCGGGATCTCTTCGGCACGCGCATGAACACCGTCTTCAAGTTCTACTACGCCGCCTGGCTGTTGTGGGGCCTGGCCGCTGCCTACGGGCTGGCGAAGCTGTGGGACTCGGCCGGGCGAAGGGGGTTGATTCTGGGGGGGCTCGCTTCTGTGCCTCTCCTGCTTGGATTGATCTACACGGTCACGGCAACATGGGAGAAGACTTCGGGATTCTCGGCAACCGCTGGTCCCACCCTCGACGGCACGGCGCATCTCGCGGTCGACAATCCCCAGGATGCGGTGGCGATCCAGTGGATGCGATCGACCTTGCGGCCCGGGATCATCGCCGAGGCCGTCGGCGGCAGCTACACGGGGTTCGCTCGCGTCTCGGCCCACACCGGCTTCCCGACGGTCCTTGGTTGGGACTTCCACGAGTATCAGTGGCGGGGGAGTTTCGAGCCGCAAGGCACGCGCAAGGAAGACGTCGAGCGGCTGTATGTGACCCGCGACTGGGAGGTGGCGCGCCAGGTCCTGGAGCAGTACGATATCGACTATGTGTATGTTGGTCCGCTGGAGAAAGTCAGCTATCCCGGGTTGGTGACCCGAAAGTTTGAGGTGTTCATGGATCGTCTTTTCAGCGCAGGCGATGTGACGATCTATGGCAGACGGACCGACGTCGGATCATGAACGAGACCAGTCGGACTCCTGCTATCAGGACGCTTCTGTTCGTCGGCATCCTCCTGCTGTCGCTCGGCGTTCGGCTCGCCGGACTGGGCGTAGCCCCGCTGAGCGATGCGGAGGCGCATGAAGCGCTCAACGCCGCCTCCGGAACCTCCGAATCGTCGCCATTCTGGGTTCCGGCGGAGCGGGGGCCTTCGGCCGGCGGGGCGTATCAGGCTGCGACGTGGTTGCTCTTCCAGGTCGTCGGCAGCACGAACGCGACGGCACGGCTCGTCCCGGCGTTGCTGGGAGCGCTGGTCGTGCTGGCTCCGTGGATGCTGCGCCGGCGCTTGGGCGACGCCCCCGCGTTGGCGGCTTCCTTTCTTCTGGCCCTATCACCCGTGCTGGTCGCCAGTTCCCAGCTGGCCGGCGGAGCGGGGATCGCCCTGACGGCCCTCTCGCTGGCAGCGAGTCTTGGCATCCTTGCCCTGGACGGCGATCTACCCAGGGAGCGGGCCGTTGTTGGGATCGGCGGTGCTCTCGCCCTCGGGATTGCCGCTGGGCCGCCGTTCTTCGCCGGACTCCTCGGCCTCCTGATCGCGGCGGTTCTCGCGGCTGCCACCGCACCCTCGGCATGGCCCACGGGGCGCGGGCAGGAGACGGCTCGGATGATCCTGCCGGGCGCCCTCTTGATTGGATTTCTGGGAGCCGCCGTCGTCTCGACAGCCGCGGGGTTGCACCCGGGCGGTTGGAGCGCTCTTGGAGAAGGCCTGCGTCAGTGGTTGATCGGTTGGATCGGCCCTGGGAGCATGCACGCGCTGACCCCGCTTGCGATCCTCGTGGCGTACGAGCCATTGACCCTGGTCTTCGGTATCGTCGGGATCGTGTCGGCCCGGCGTGAGCGAGACGTGCTTGGGATCGGCCTCAGCCTGTGGGCGGGATTCGCGCTCCTCCTGGCGGTAATCTACCCTGACCGGGAGGGCGCGTCGCTTGCGTGGTCTGTTGTGCCCTTGGCCCTACTGGCTGGCCGCGCACTTGTCGCCGAAGGTGAGTTCCTTCTTGGGCAACGGACGCCCTGGGCCGCCGGCGGGGTCGCGGCCTTGCTGATCATCCTCGTCTTGTATTCCGGCGTTCAGCTCTCAGCGTACGCCGGGGGCGTCGGGCCGGGAGTGAATCCCCTCAACGTCGGTCTGCGTCTTTGGATCGCCCTGGGCGCGCTTTTCGTCTTTGGCCTGACAGCCGTCCTCATCGGATTTGGATGGAGCTGGGCCGTGGCGCGCTCAGGTGCGTTCCTGGCTGCGGCGCTGTCGCTATTCATGATGACGATCTCGACCGGGACGTCGCTCAGCGGCCGTTCAGAACCCTTGGGGGCCCAGGAACTGTGGGCGCCCACGGCGCCAAGCCATGGTTTGCACCGCTTGGAGTCGACGCTCGCCTCCTTCTCGTCCAGCCAGACGGGTGTTCGCGGCGAGCTGCCTCTGGCGATTGTCGCCGCCGATCCCCCGCCTTCCTTGCTGTGGGCTTCCCGCCGGCTGCCTCGATTCGAGACTTCGGACAGCGGCTCTCCCGAGAGTCCTCCGTTGATCCTCCTGCCGCTCGACGCTCCGGCACCTGAATCGGGCGAGGCCTATCTTGGGCAGACCATCCCGGTGGCGGAACGATGGGATTTCTCGGGACCTTTTCCCGACGACCCGATCCAATGGTGGTTTCGGCGTTCCCTCCCAATCATCGAGACGACCTGGGTCCTTCTCGTCCGCTCGGATGTCGCCACCCTCGGCGAATCCGATCTCTTGGCCGGTGAGGGATCGTGACCGATCGCGTCCGTGTGATCGCGATCGATGGGCCGGCCGCTTCGGGGAAGACCACCGTCGCCCAGCGGCTGGCGGCGCAGCTCGGCTACCTGTTCTTTGACACCGGCGTGATGTATCGGGCCGTCACGGTGGCGGCGCTCGCCCGGGGGATCGCCCCCTCGGATGAAGCCGCCGTCACGACTCTCGCGGAGTCGATTTCGATCGACGTGCGCCCGCCTTCCGTGGACGACGGGCGCATGTACGATGTGCTCGCAGAAGGGGAAGATGTAACCTGGCGGATCCGAAGCGCCGAGGTCGACCGTCACGTCTCGGAAATCTCGGCCTATCGGGGGGTCCGCCAGGCGATGACTCGGCGGCAACGCGAGATCGGACTGCGGGGGGATGTCGTCATGGTAGGCCGGGATATCGGGACAGTGGTGCTCCCGGAAGCCGATTTGAAGATCTACCTCGACGCGAGCGTCGACGCGCGTGCACAGCGTCGACACCGGGAGCTGCAGGAGCGCGGCGAGCCGGCCGACTATGATGAGATACGGGCGGCCATGGCCGCCCGGGACGCGTATGACTCGACGCGGGCTTTGGCGCCCTTGAAGCCGGCCACGGACGCCGTGACGCTGGATACGACCCATCTGACCGTGGATGAAGTCGTAGCGAGGGCGCTGGCGCTCGCCTCGAGCTAGAGTTCTCGGCCATGGCGAAGATTGGTCCCTACGACCACGGACGTGTCGAGCCGAAGCGCAGGGTCTTGCGATGGATGATCGACAACATCGCCTGGCGATTCCTTGTCCGGATTCGCAGCGTGGACGGTGTCGAGAACATCCCGGCGACCGGCCCCGCTGTCCTGATGTACAACCACATCTCTCTGATCGATCCGATCGTCGTTCTCGGGAACATGCCGCGCAACACCGTGCCGCTGGCCAAGGTGGAGGCTTATCGGTACCCGGTCATCGGGATCTTCCCCTGGCTGTGGGAGGTCATCCCCGTGCGGCGAGGGGAGGCCGATCGTGCCGCCGTCGTCAAGGCGATGCGGGTTCTGGAGGCCGGGGAGACGATCCTGATCGCCCCCGAAGGGACCCGTAGCCCGGCGCTGCAGGAGGCCAAGGGAGGAGCGGCGCTGCTGGCCCATCGAGCGGCTGCGCCGATCGTCCCCGTCGGAATCGAGGGAACCGATCGATTTCCGTCGCTATCGCCGCGCCGCTGGAGGGAGGAAGGTGTCACGATCCGCTTCGGCCGCGCTTTCCGCTTCCGGTCGCAGACCGGGGACAAGATCGACCGCCAGGAACTCCGCCGGATGACCGACGAGGCGATGTACCAGCTTGCGCGACTCTTGCCTGAGCGGCGTCGGGGGTTTTACGGCGACCTGAGCCTAACGACCACAACCTCGCTCTTTTTCGTATAGCCACGGGGCGATCGCGCATCACCGTTGGTTGATCGTGGTCGTGCCGTCGGCCTGCGGCGCGTATAATGGGTGTCCGAGACACAAGGAGGGATGGCCGAGACGACCGAAGGTGGGAAGGGACAGCGCAAGGCCCCGACCGGTGCGGGTCGGGGTGACGAGGTGGAGGGTTCCCTGCGTCGCAGCAGGGCCAACCGGAATGGCTGGCGGTTCGCCACCGCCCGTCCCGGGAAAATCGAGAGATCAGCGGATGCCCTCTGGGCCGCTCACGGCCCATCCTTGCCCCCCATGAAACCCTGAGGACGAAGGCCGGGCGGTGACGCGCCGGACAGGTCTGACGGGAGTGAGCATCAGCGTTGCAGTCTAGATCCTAGGAGGTTTCCATGTGCGGCATCGTGGGCTACGTCGGCCCGCGGGATGCGACGCCGATCATCTACTCCGGGCTCCAGCGGCTGGAATACCGGGGCTACGACTCGGCTGGCCTGGCGGTCATCGAGGAAGGCAGGATCGAGGTCCGTCGGGATGCCGGCAAGCTTTCGCGCCTCGGGTTGTTGCTGGAGTCGCAACCGGTCCACGGACCCATCGGCATCGGCCATACGCGCTGGGCGACACACGGAGAACCGACCGCCCGGAACGCTCACCCTCATGTGGGCGCCACCGGTGAGGTGGTCGTCGTTCACAATGGCATCGTTGAGAACTTCGCCGAGCTGAAGGACGAGTTGATGGCCGAGGGCGCGACCTTCAACTCCGACACCGACACGGAGGTCATCGTCCACTTGGTGGAGCGCTACCTGGAAGCCGGCAGCGACTTTGCCACGGCAGCGCGCAAGGCTATCCGTCACTTGCGCGGCGCCCACGGGATCGTCTTGCTCTCCTTGGCAGAACCCGACAAGATCGTGGCGGCCCGGGTCGGGAATGCCGGAGGCGTCGTCGTCGGGGAAGGGGACGGCGAGATGTTCGTCGCCTCCGACATACCGGCGATCCTCGAGCACACCCGGCGGATGATCTTCCTCGAGTCCGGCCAGGTTGCGATCGTCCGCCGCGAGGGGTCCGAAGTGATGACCCTGGACGGAGTTCCGATTGAGGTCGAGCCGGTGAGCGTGGCGTGGGATCCTGTGGCGGCCGAGAAGGGTGAGTACAAGCACTTCATGGAGAAGGAGATCTTCGAGCAGGTCCGCTCGATCACTGACACGATCGGCGGCCGCGTCGACTTCGCGGCCGGAACGGTCGTCCTGCCACAGCTGAATCTGGAAGCCGAAACGGCGAAACGAATCCGACGCATGGTCATCACCGCCTGCGGAACGGCGGCGCATGCCGGGATGGTCGGCAAAGTCCTGATCGAGCGGCTCGCCCGTCTGCCGGTAGAAGTTGACATCGCCTCCGAGTTTCGCTACCGGGATCCTCTGGTCGACCAAGACACGGCGGTCCTGGCGATCAGCCAGTCCGGGGAAACCGCCGATACCCTGGCGGCGATGGAAGCCGCCCGCGAGCGCGGGGCGATCCTGTGGTCCATCGTCAACGTGCTCGGTTCGCAAGCGATGCGGCTGGCCGATGGCTGCATCACCATGCAAGTCGGTCCGGAGATCGGGGTGGCCTCAACCAAGGCCTTTACGGCGCCCTTGGTCGACCTGTACATGCTCGCGATCCTGCTGGGGGACCTGCGGGGGTTCTTGCCGGCCAGCGAGCGCGGCCGCTTGGTTGCCGACTTGCGGCGCCTGCCGGACCTGGTCGGCCAGTGTCTCGACCGGGCACCTGCGGTGGAAGTCGTCGCCGGGGCGTTGAAGGACTTTGCCCACTGCCTGTACCTGGGCCGCGGGATTCAGATGCCGATCGCCTACGAGGGCGCCCTTAAGCTCAAGGAGATTTCGTACATCCATGCCGAGGCCTATCCGGCGGGTGAAATGAAGCACGGACCGATTGCGCTCGTCGATCGTACGATGCCGATCCTGGCTCTAGCGCCGCGGGATCCGTGGTACGAGAAGACGATCAGCCAGATCGAGCAGGCAAAGGCACGCGGTGGCGTCGTTGTGGCGGTGGCCACCGACGGGGATGAGCTCGTGCCGCGTCTCGCCGATCACGTCCTCTGGGTGCCGGATTCGCCGTGGATGCTCTCGCCGGTGACGACCGCGATCCCGCTGCAGCTCTTGGCGTATCACATTGCCGTGCTGCGGGGCGCCGACGTCGATCAGCCCCGGAATCTGGCGAAGAGTGTGACGGTCGAGTAGGGGACCGTCCGCCTAGGCGACCCTGTGGCGGACGATCAGGACCGAACAGGGGGCGTTGGCGAGGAGCTGGCCGGCGACGTCGTCAAGGAAAGGAGCGATCGACCGGCGTGTCTCGGGTACCCGGTGAGCGCCGATCGCCAGAAGCTGGGTCCCCGATTCGCGTACTTCATCCAAGACCTCATCGACAACCAGGCCATGGCGCAGGCGGGGGACGGCCTGCGTCACCACGCCGACCTCGCGCAAGATCTCTAGCCCGCGACGAAGGTGGAGACCCTCCGGGGTGCCGCGAGTGATGGCGGTCTCGGCAGTGTCGGCCAAGTCGTCCGCCGGACTCTCCCAGGAGAGCGCAACCTGCGACATGACATGGAGCAGGAGCACATCCGCGCCGGCGCTGGCGGCGATCTCACCGGCGGTCCGGACGGTCTCCAGGGCGGGCTCTTCTCCACTGGTGCAGATCAGGACTTTGCTGGTCGGCTCCCCGGCTCCTCGACAAGCCAGCAGCGATGTCGGCAGGTGTTCTGCCAGTCGACTGGCGGTCGAGCCGAGTCGGAAACGAGTGAGACCCCGGCGCCCTCGCGCCCCGACGATGACGATGTCATAGCAGGTCTCCTCGGCCTCCGCAAGGATTTCCTCCGCAGCGTGGCCCCGGCGCACCCGGACCGACGCGGCGACCCCGTCGGCGCTCAGCTTTCCGGCCAGGGCTTGAAGGGCCGAGCGAAAGGCGGCTTCGTCGTGACCGGCCTCGACGACGCCGAGGATGACCACCTCCGAGTCTTTGAGGAGTCCCAGGCAGCGCAAGGCTGCCTCTGAGCCGGCTGACTCGGGCGAACCGTCGTTGCACAGAAGAATGCGCCAACGCATCAAAGCCCTCCCAGGATCAGTGCGATCGGTAGAAGAAACATGATCAGCAGATACACCGCCAGGGAAGTCGAGCTCCTTCCCAGGAATGCCGACAGCCGGCCGAGGAGGCGCTGGTACGGGCGGATCACCAGAAACAGGAGGGCCAGGGAGACGATCGCCACGCTGACCATCTGGGTGAGAACCACCGATACCGCTGTGCTGTTGCCAAGGAGGAGCGCCGCGACCAGCGTGTCGTCAAAGGTCGTGATATTGGCCCCCATGACGTAGGGCACGATGTTCTCCTGGCGGACGTAGCCCCGCGCCGAGAGGGGGACGAGCAGTCCCAGCGAAACGCTGACGGACATCGTCAGCATCGTGAGCAAGGCTCCAAGGACGAAACTGATGAGCGGCCGGTAGAGCAGTCGGTTGAGGCCGGCCACACCAGTCTCCTCGAGATGAAGATCAGGGAGGGCTGCATCGAAGAGACGGAACGTGGGAAGCAGCATCACAAAGCCGATGGGAAGGAGGACCCCGGTCGGGACGACCTGCCCAAGGAGAGAGACGACCGGATCCATCAGCAGTTCGAAAGGCGATACGATCGACGTCGCGGCCTCCCAACGGACATTCAACCAGCCGCGACTAAGGAGGAAGAAACCGAGAGGTACGACGACCAGATAGGTCGTCTGGGTGACGAGCAGCGAGAGCAACCCGGCTCCCAGACTCAGTGTCCGCTGGCGGCCTCGGAGCAAGTGGACGAACCCGATCACAAGCACGATGAAGGCCGCCCCCAGGCGGGAGCCGCCGATCATGGCAAACGCTCCTGGAGCAGTCAGCAGGCCGGCGTCCAAGAAGCTCAAGCTCGTCGCGGCGACCGGGGAACCCGAGAGCGCAAGCATCGCGAGCAACCAACCGAGACCGAGCGCGCTGGAGGGTGTGGTCAGGTGCAAGGTCCGGCGCATGGGCTCGGCAAGGGCGCCGGCTCCCTCACGCATCATCACCAGGGCGAAGGCGAAAAGCAAGAAGGCCGCCGCGAAGAAACCGATGTGGACCAGGGCATGCCGGGGATTGAACCGGAGGCGAGGCGGAGCAGGAGGTGCGGAATTCGAGCTCATCGGACTTGCGATAGCTGGTCGGCCAGCTCGGTTGGAGACGTGGTCGGATGCCGACAGGTGAAGTCGTGGCACAGGTAGGCGGTCGCGCGTCCTTCGAGCGCGGTCTTTCCCGCGAGCAGGGCCAGGTCGTTCTCCTGGATCGGCGTGCCTCCGGCGATGCACAGGCGCGGGAGGAATCTGCGGTGGGCTTCGGAAGCCAGCGCCCCGAACGCGGCCGTCCCGGGTTGTCCGACGAGTGCCAATTGCGGTACGGGGCCGTCGGCAAACGCCAGCGTCTCGAGCCATACGGCAAACGCGGTCGGGTGGCGGCTGGCCGTAGACTGCATGGCTGTCAGGGGTGCCAGGGCGGCCTGACGAAGGCGAGGTTCGCCCGTGAGGGCCTCGAGACGCAGGAGCAATCTCGCCGTCAGGGCGTTCCCGCTGGGGATTGGCGTGTCCTGCAGGGTCTTCGGTCGCGCCACGAGGGCCGCATGGTCATCGGCAGTGTCGAAGAACCCGCCGCCGGGATCGGCAAAGCGCTGTAGGATCTGTTCGGTGAGCTCGAAACAGGCTGCCAGCCAGCGCCGGTCGAAATCCACCTGGTAGAGGTCAAGGAGCCCAGCTCCGAGCGCCGCGAAGTCCTCCAGAAAAGCGGGATGTCCGGCAGATCCCGAACGCCAGGATCGACGAAGATCTCGGGGCGGCCCAACCGTCGTCAGGAGAAAGTCGGCCAGGCGCTGGGCCGTCGCCAGATCTTCCGGGCGGCGGAGGACCCTGGCAGCCTCCGCCCACGCGCTGAGCGCAAGACCATTCCATGACGTGATGATCTTGTCGTCCAGGCTCGGAGGCACGCGGGCCGCCCGCACTTCCAGGAGATGGTGGGTGACGCGGTTCAGGCCGGCGCGAACCTGAGTCTCGGGCTTGGAAAGAACCGCTGCCACCTGGGCGTCGGTTTGGGTCCTGCGCAGAATCGTCCGACCTTCAAAGTTGCCGCCAGGCCGGAGATCGAAGGCGGCTTGAACGAGATCGAAGTCGGGCGACTCTTCGATGGCGGCACGAATCTCATCGATCGACCACACATAGAATCGCCCTTCCTCTCCCTCGGAATCCGCGTCGAGGGAGGCGGAGAAGCCGCCTCCTGGAGTCTGCAGTTCTCGGCGCAAGAACTCGAGGGTCGCTTCGGCGGTGTGACGAAGGACAGGATCCCCGTGGACCTGCCATGCTTCCAGGTAGGCTCGGGCGAGCAAGGCGTTGTCGTAGAGCATCTTCTCGAAGTGTGGAACGGTCCACTGGTGATCCACTGCGTAGCGGTGAAAACCGCCGCCCACGTGGTCGAAGATTCCTCCGGCAGCCATCGCCTTCAGCGCGTGAACGGCCATCTCGAGTGCCATTCCGTCGCCGACCCGCTGATGCCGCCTCAGGAGCAGACCGATGACGCTCGCCTGCGGGAACTTCGGTGCCCCGCCCCAGCCGCCGTGCTCCCAGTCATACGGATGAAGAAGGGCTTCCATCGCCTGGGTTTCGAGGCCCGGGTCGACCTGGCCGGGGCTGGGCGGGCTTGACGACAAGCTGGCGACGTGGTCTGTCAGCCGCCGGGCGCTTTCGCGAAGGCGAGAGCGGTCTTGGCGCCACGCCGAAGAGATTTCCTCGAGGACTTCCCGGAAGGAGGGCATTCCATGGCGTCGCTCGGGAGGGAAGTAGGTGCCTCCGAAGAAGGGCTCGCCCTCCGGGGTCAGAAACGCCGTGAGCGGCCACCCCCCTTGGCCGGTGAGGGAGACGACCGCATCCATGTAGACCGAGTCGACATCCGGTCGCTCCTCTCGGTCCACCTTGACCGAAACAAAATCCCGGTTGAGGATCTCGGCCGTCGTATCGTCCTCAAAGGACTCGTGGGCCATGACATGGCACCAGTGGCAGGCGGCGTAGCCGACGCTTAGGAAGATCGGCTTGTCCTCGAGGCGCGCTCGGCGGAAGGCTTCCTCCCCCCAGGGCATCCAGTCGACCGGGTTGTCGGCATGTTGGAGCAGATAGGGCGAGGCCTCGCGTGCCAGCCGGTTCATTCCGTTCGCCTCAACCCCGTCGCACGGCGACCTACGAATGTTAGAATCGGATCCATGAGCCGTTCATCCACGTTCCTTCGCTGGCTTCCTCCATTCGTGATGATGACGGCGATCTTCCTGTTTTCATCCCTGCCGGCGGAACGGATCCCGTTCTTTGGCGAGTACGACCTGCTGGTCAAGAAGGGCGGCCACGCCCTCGGGTATGCCCTGCTGGGCGTCGCATACTACTTCGCCCTGCCGTCCCGCCTGAGCCCCGTCTATCGCGGCCTTCTGTCCTTCCTGATGGCCGTCCTATTCGCCCTCAGCGATGAGTTCCACCAGTCGTTCGTGCGCGGTCGGACCTCCGCCTTGCGCGATGTCGGAATCGACAGTCTGGGAGCGGCGTTGGCCCTCACGGCGGCGGTGATCTACTCGTCGAACTCCAACTCCAAGTCGGCCTCCTGATCCGGCTGCCAGGCCGCCCCGGGGACGATCTCGATCGTTCCGAACGGCTCCTCCTGGAGGGCCATGACCTGGCGTTGCTTGATCAACTCGAGTACGGCCAGGAAGGACACGACGATTTCCAGGCGGGAGCGCGAGGCGCGCATCAGCTCGGAAAACGCCATCCGGCCGCTCCGCCGGAGGGCCCCGAAGATCAGGCCGATCTTGTGGCGGATGTTGACGCGCTGCGGCTGGATCGACTCGACGATCTCCGGGTCGGCCTGGGCGGACGCGAGGACCTCGACGAAGACCTGACGCAGATTCAACAGGCTGACGTTGCCCATGTCGAGGTGGGGCTCGGCTCTCGGCGGAGGTGCTCGGCGCGTGTAGGTCTTCCAGCCGGCGTCCAGGCGGGTTCCCAAGGAAGCGGCCACGGCCTTGAACTGGCGGTAGAGAACCAGTTGTCGGGCCAGGGCGTCGCCAGGGTCTTCCTCTCCCTCTTCCCGCTCTGGTGGGCGGGGAAGCAGGGCTTCCGACTTGATCTGAAGCAGGCGGGCAGCGACGACCAGGAACGAAGCAAGATCATCGAGGTTGAGCGACGTCACCTGGCGCAAGTAGGCCAGGTACTGGTCCGTTACTTGGGCGAGGGCGACCTTGGTAATGTCCAGCTCGGCGCGTTCGATAAGCTCAAGCAGAAGGTCGAGCGGTCCTTCGTAGACCGGGAGGCGGACGGTGTAGGTTGTCATCCTCGGTCAAAACAGGAGAAAGGCAATCACGACGAGGCCGCCGATGACAGCGATCAGGCCGATCACGACCCCTGCCAGTATCATCGCCCGACGTTCGCGGGAGGCCGTCTGGGCGGCCATCGCGCGCTCGTGCTCCAGGCGGCGCCGATCGATCTCCCGGAAGGACGCCATGCGCTCTTCGGCTGCCGAGGCCTCCGTGCGCTTCAGGTCGCCGGCGCGCTGGCGGTTTTGGTCGAGCCATCGCGGTTGGCGTGGCGCGGCCGGCGAGGTCAGGATTCGAGCGACACCGGTCAGCGGTTCCCCACAGACCAGACAGGTCTCGGCGCCGCTGGCGTGCGGGCTCCCGCACGAAGGACACTTGCCGATCGTCGTGGACTGCTCGCCCATCGCGCGGGATTATAGCATTCGGAGTATCCGACCTGCGTGGAGAGACTCTGCCGGGCGGTCGCCGGCGTGTATCGGGGGGTTTCGCAGGCTCCGCCCGGCGCGGGTTGATCAGTATTTCGCGGATGGACGGCGCGAAGCCAACATGGTTCTCCGCTCGTTCACGAGTCGACGCACTCGCAATGCCACGTAATCTCGACCTGCGGGCGCAGACTGGCCGCCACAGAGCAGTACCTCCCTTCCGAAAGCTCGATCGCCCTTTCGACGGCCTTCGGGTCGATGCTTCGACCCCGCACTTTGTAGGTCAGATGGATCTTGCGGAACTGCCATGGCGGATCGTCGTCCTGTTGCCCCTCCACAGCGATCTCGAGGCCGAGGACATCCTGTCGCTTCTTCTTCAGGATCCCAGTCACATCAACCGCGGTGCAGGAGGCCAGGGCCACCAGCAAGAGGTCCGATGGCTTCATCCCCACGGCGTCTTCCCCCTGAGTGGAGATCACCACCGAATGGTTCCCATGATCGATCCCTACAAACATTCCTTCTCCGCACCAGACGAGTCGAGTCGAGGTGGTCTTCATGGGCGGGGGTTCCTCCTACGTGGATTGTGTGCTTCGTCAGCGAGCCGACGAGGCCAGGTCTCGCGCACGCATCAAGCCCAAGGCCAGTCTACCCACGGCGCAGGCCGGAGGCAAGGAATCGCAGCGCAGGCGTGTCTTGAGGGACCCGGCCGGGAAGATTGACGGTGATGGACAGGCTGTTTGTCCGGTGGCGACGACCTCGATCGTCGTAGGATGGCCATGCTGGATCGGTCTTTGCGCCGGGGCGTGCTGCTTCGCAGGTCTCGGTTTGGGCTGACACGGGCAGTCTTGTTGGCCGAAGTTGACCTGAGCCCGGCAAGAACGACCCGATCGGCATCGTCGAGAAGAGGCCGGTGTGAGGCGCTGATACGGCGG
>DATIPT010000076.1:0-5914 GCA_035471625.1 Anaerolineales bacterium | reverse complement strand
CCTCCCTTCCAGCGGGAAGACGACGATCTACAACGCGCTGACCGGCCAGTCGTTGCCGACGGGTGTGCCGCACCCACCGGGCCGGGTGGATGTGCACACCGGTGTGGCCGACGTTCCGGACGACCGGCTGGTCGCGCTGAGCGAGCTGTTCCGGCCGCGCAAGACCACGCCGGCCAAGGTCACCTACGCCGACATCGGCGGGCTGCAGGCGAAGGCCGGCCGCGAGGGATTGCCCGGGGCATTGGTCAATCAGCTGGGACAGATGGATGGTTACGTCCATGTCGTGCGGGGTTTTGACGACCCGGCCGTCCCGCATCCGCTGGAGACGATCGATCCGGCGCGGGACATCGAAGCCATGGAGGGCGAGTTCCTGCTGAACGACCTCCTGACCGTCGAACGACGATTGGCGCGACTGGCGGAGGAACACCAGAAGGTCATGCGTGACCGCGCCCTCGTCGAACGCGAGCAGGCTCTGTTCGGCCGGCTGCAGACGATTCTCGAAGGTCACCAGCCACTCCGGGTGGAGTCCTTCAGCCCGGAGGAGCGCAAAGTGCTCTCGGGATTCGGGCTGCTCACCCTGGCGCCGGTCTTGATCGTGGTCAACTTGCCGGAAGGCGGGATCCTACCGGATCTGGGACCGGTGGGCCCCGGCGCCGACGTCCTCGGGCTGCAGGGGCGGATCGAGATGGAAATCGCCCAATTGCCGCAGCCTGAGCGGCGGGCCTACTTCGACGAGTACGGGATCGCCGAGTCGGGACGCCGACGCGTTTTGCGCGCCTCGTACGAACTCCTCGGCCTACAATCGTTCTTCACCGTCGGCGACGAGGAAGTGCGCGCGTGGACGGTCCGACGGGGGGCCACCGCCCTCGAGGCGGCCGACACGATCCACACGGACCTGGCGCGGGGCTTCATCCGGGCGGAGGTCATCCCGGCGATGGATCTTGTAGCCCTGGGGGATCTGGCGCACGCCCGGAGTGAGGGGCGGCTCCGCCAGGAGGGGAAGGACTACCTGGTTCAGGATGGCGACGTGGTCCATATCAAGTTCAACATCTAGAGGAGAGTGATGGACGTATCCAAGGTTGCGCTCGAACGCTGGAGTCTGGATGATCTCTTCCCCGGGCTGGAAACCACCGAGTACGAACAGGGTCGGCAGCAGCTGGAAGCGATGCTGACGGCCTTCGAAGGCCGTCGCAGCGAGTTGAGCGAGGCATTGACGCCCGAGCGGCTGTTCGACCTGCTGCAGGAATACGATTCCCTGCAGCGGCAGGTGAGCCGCTTCCTTGGCTATGCCCATCTCAAGTTCGCCGAGGACACCCAGGACCCCGTGGCCCAGACGATGCGCGGCCGGGCCGACCAGGTTGGCGCCGAGATCGGCAACCGCACACTCTTCTTCACCCTGTGGTGGAAGGGACTTCCGGAGGCGCGGGCCGAGGCGCTCATGGCCGCCGCCGGTGACTTCCGCCAGTGGCTGGTCAACCTGCGGCGGGAAGCGCCCTTTACCCTGAGCGAACCCGAAGAGCGGGTGATCAACCTCAAAGACGTCACCGGTCGCCATGCCCTGGTCACACTGTACGATACCCTGACCAATCGCTATTCCTTCCGGCTCGCGGTCGACGGGGAGGTGCGCGAGCTGACCCGCGGCGAGCTCGAGGCTTTCCGCCAGGACCCTCGCCCCGAGGTCCGAGAGGCCTCGTACCGGGAGATGCTGCGCGTCTATGCCGGCGATGAGCGCGTTCTGGGCCAGCTCTATCAGTCGCTCGTTCGCGATTGGCGCAATGAGAACGTCGGACTGCGCAACTTTGAGTCGCCGCTGGCGGCGCGCAATCTGGCGAACGATCTCCCCGACGAGGTCGTCGAGACCCTGCTGACGGTCTGCCGGGAGAAGGCCGGAGTCTTTCAGCGGTTCTTCCGGGTGAAGGCCCGCACGCTCGGGCTCGAGCGGCTCCGGCGGTACGATCTCTATGCCCCGGTGGGCGAGGTCCAGCGGACCTTCCCGTTCGAGGACGCCGTGCGGGAGGTCCTGGCGGCCTTTGAGGCATTCCATCCGGATGTCGCCGCGATGGCGAGCCGGGTGTTGATGGAGCGGCACTTTGATGGCGAGGTCCGCAAGGGCAAGCGCTCGGGGGCGTTTTGTGCCACGATCGAACCCGCGCTGACCCCGTGGATCCTGCAGAGCTACCAGGGTCGCCCGCGCGATATCGCCACCCTGGCGCACGAGCTCGGACATGCCGTCCACTCCCTTCTGGCGGCGGACCACAGCGCGTTGACTCAGGACGCCACGCTGCCGTTGGCCGAGACGGCCTCGACCTTTGGGGAAATGTTGCTGATCGATCGTCTGCTGGAGCGCGATCCCGATCCGGAGGTGCGACGGGCGTTGCTCTTCCGCCAGATGGATGACAACTACGCCACGATCATGCGCCAGGGGTTCTTCGCCATCTTCGAGAAGCAAGCCCACGACCAGATCCAGCAGGGGGCCGAAATCGAGAAGGTGTCCGAGATGTACCTCGGGACGCTGCAGGAGCAGTTCGGCGACTCGCTCGATCTGAGTGACGACTTCCGCTCCGAGTGGCTGGCGATCCCGCACTTCTATCACACGCCGTTCTACGTGTACGCGTACAGCTTCGGCCAATTGCTGGTGCTTTCGCTGTATCAGCAATATCGCGAAGAAGGGCGGAGCTTCATTCCGCGCTACCTCGAACTGCTGCGGACGGGCGGGTCCGAAAGCCCGATGGGGATTTTGGGCCGGGCCGGGATCGATGTGCGCGACCGCCGATTTTGGGAGAAGGGCTTCAGCGTGCTCGAGAAGGCGGTCGGCGAGCTCGAAGCGCAGCCGGCGGCCTGAAGACGCTCCTGCCGGACAAGATGGCCCCCGCGCACGACTGTCGCGGGGGCCTTTGCTTTTCCCTGGACTGAAAGGGGATTACTCTGTGCCGAACGTCAGTTCGCCGGTCGCGGCCATGGCGATGTCACCCGAAACCTCGTCGCCCAGGGTGAAGGTGAGGACCTGGGCGTTGAGACCTTTCACGCTGTCGACGGCCTTCTCGGTCTCGGTGTCCTCGATCAAGAGGATGATGGCCGAAGTGTCCGGGCGGAGCGATTCGGCGATCTTCTTCAACTCGTCGTTGGGGAGCGCCCGATCGGTGAAGTGCGCCACGGCGCCGCCGGTGATGGCTCCGGCGGTCGCCGCGACCAGCAAGCCGGCCGGTCCGCCGATCAGGCCGAGCAACGCGCCGGCCAGGGCGCCGATGCCCGCACCCTGCGAGGCGCTCAGGTCGGCGGTCTCATGGAACGTAGCCTTGCCCTTCTCGTCGCTGCGCATCACGGCGCCGTCGACGATCCTGTAGCCGAGCTCCTTCCGCTGCCGCTTGACCTCCGACAGAGCCTGGTCGGCGCCGTCCTTGCCGGCGAAGCGGAAGACAACGATATTGAAGACGGACGATTGGGATGACATGAGCCTCTCCTAGTAAGGTGTGGTTTGGCCGCTGCCTGGCCGCGCTCCAGCCGGCTTCGGCTGGAAGCTGGGTGCTCCCCAAAGGTTGGCCAAGATCATCTCGGGATAATGCCCTCAACCTTCTGAGGCGGAGAGGGTGGGATTCGAACCCACGGTGGCCCTTACGGACCACAACGGTTTTCGAGACCGCCCCATTCAACCACTCTGGCACCTCTCCGGGCTGGAGGGATTATACCAACCGGAGATGGGGTGTCTCCTGACGATGTCGTCGCTGCAGGCGACGGACGGCTCCCGCCGAACATCGACGGGAGCCGTCCGTGATTCCCCGACAGGTAGATCAATCCAGACCGACCACCAGGACCCCGGGGAAGGGAGTCCCTGCCGCGCCCTCCGGTCCTACCCTTTGCCCGAGACGATCCGTACCTGCAGGACCGTCACGCCCAAGCCGTGCAGGCTGCGCAGCAACCCCATGATCCCGGATTGATCCGTGCGCACCATGAGCACGGAGTGCCCTTCCGCCTGCCCGGCCTCGTCCGCGATGATCTCCGCCGAGCTCTCGAAACTTCGTAGCCACTCGACATCGATCTGGCCCCGGACTTCAATCTCGTAGCATGTCGCCGGATCGAACATCGTCTATTTGTCCCTCGGGGGTCGTCTCGCCCATCCGGCTCAAGCCGTGGACGCCGAGGAAGCAGTCTCGGCGTCTCCGTCCAGGTCCTCTAGGGAAAGGAGCTTCATTTCGTATCCTCCTGAACCGAGCAGACCCTCTGGGCACTCCGGCCTCATTCCTGCAAGAGCGTGATCACGCCGACGCCGGCCTGCATGTCGATTCGCAGCGTCACCCCCGACACGCCGTAGGCGGCGTTGGTGTAGACGTTGCCGTCCTGAGCCAGGCCCACAGCGCTGATCGCGGTGGGGCCGGTCTCGACCTCGACGCGAACGCCGATGCCGCTGGGCAGCCGAACCGTAACGTCGCCCGCGCCGGTTTCAATCGTGGCGTCCAGGTCGCTCGCCCAGTCGCCGCTCAGGTCGATCGTGCTGATGCCCGCGCCCTGCGCAATGTGGAGCCCGGTCAGCGGGAGACCGGCCAGCCGCAGATCGCTGTTCCCGGCACCGATGTTCACCCTCAGATCCATGGGCATCCCGTCGCCAAGGCGCAGGTCCCATTCGTTGCGAAAGTCCCCGATGCCCTGCACGGCTGGAAAGCCTTCGCCGTCGGGCTGTCCCACAATCAGGGTGTTCCCCGCGTACTCCACCTCCGGCTTCAGTGCGTCGACGTTGTAGGTGAAGTCGGCCTCCAGCAGGCCCGGCGCGCCGCCGCCCACCTTTAGTTCGCCGGCGCCAAATTGGATCTCGACGCGAACCGCTTCGGCGTCCCCTGCCTCGACCGACTGGGACTCGGTCCGCAATTCCCCCACCCTGAGCCCGGGGTTGCAGCCGGCGAGCATCAGTGCGGCCAAAGGCACGACATCGATCAACAGACGTCTTGTTCTCATGGAATTGTCTCCGTTTGTTTCAGAAGCAGTTGTTGATTGGCATTTCGGTGTCTCTGAACGCAACTGACACGGATCCCCAGACAGCCAATGCGGTTGTGTTGAGCGTTCGTTGGAGTCTTCACCTCCCTTGAAGCTGACATTGTGTTGGTCCCCATTCGTGGGAACGAGTTTCTGTCATTCTCCCATTCCCACCGGCGAGTTGCGCAGCCAATCCACCATCAGGTCAAAGTAGCCATCAGCGAATCTCCCACCGCGACGAATACCGTGATCTGCATCCGGGAACACTCTGTATGTGAACGCTTGATTGCCCGCCTCGCCCAGGTGTTGTTGGTAGGCGGCAATGCTTCTTTCCACGGGGAGGTACGTGTCGTCTTCTCCGAAAATCGCCAAGACAGGAACGTGGATTCTTGCCAAAGACTGTGCTGGGTCAACAACTGTCACTGCTCTCAATTGGGACTTCGTCATTCCCCAATCTTCAGGTTGCATGTGGTCGAACAAAGCCAGAACCTGATCCAGATACAGGAATCTCGCCCAACGTTCGGCCTTGATGCTCTTGAGGATCCTAACCAGTTCTTCAAACTCGATAGAGAGATCTTTGGGCTGCGGGCCATACACCAATTCGGTCATTTCGCGCCAAGGTCCATCGCCTAGTCGATTCGATTCAACCAAGTTGATCTGCTGATAGATGGGCTCGTCCAGGACGACGTCAACCATTAAGCGTCTCATCAGGACGGCCTTGGCAACTTCGTCATCGTCAAAGCCGGCTGCTAGGCTCATGGCTTGCACGCGGTAGACCTCTTGTTCTGCGGGGGTAACCCCTGGCCCTGAGACCGAAATGATGAAGGCCACGCCATCGTACGTTGCGGCAGCCATCAGGCAGACCCAGCCGCCCTGACTTATGCCCCATAAACCTACCGCGCCCGGATTGATGTCATGACGGGATTGCAGATACTTGACGGCGGCAATC
>DATIPT010000075.1:0-2117 GCA_035471625.1 Anaerolineales bacterium | reverse complement strand
GGGTGGACCCCCGTTGGGCCCCTGGACGGCGATTCCCTGGCGCAGTACCCACAGGGAGCCATCGCGGCGCTCGGATCGGCTCTGCTTCGCCCTCTCCAGGCGGCATTGCTGAACTTCGCAACCCCCTCACCCGAGCTGAACAGTCGGATCGCGGACGGTCTTGCCATGCTCCAAGAGATCCTTGGCGTCAGCATAGAGGGGGCCGCCCTGAGCTGGGATTGGAACCATGAGGACTTGGCCGGAAGCCCAGTTCACTTGCTAGTCATCCTTGCCGCCATCCTGTGTGTGACTGTCAAGCGAGGATGGCCAAAGGTTGGCGTCACATACACCATTTGTCTTGTGACGGGGTACGTTCTCCTGCCGATCACGGTTTCGTATGCAGTCATTCCAACGTCAATTCGCTACCAACTGACTTTCCTGGTAGGTGGATCGCCGCTGGTCGGGCTGGCATTGGGCAGGTACCTGAAGCCAAAAGCGCTCCTCGTCCTTGCGTTCTTCTTCATGTTGGCGGCGACGCCCTGGGTCCTATTCAACAAGACTCGCCCTGTTGTCGCAATGCGTCCCGATCCGGGACCCGGTGAACTCCCGTGTCTTGCAGGTTGCACGGCCGTTGGAAGTGTCTTCACCTCCCCCAAGACCGATCTGCTGTTCGCCAATCTGAGGCCGCGACTCGAAGGGTATGTGGGAACAACCCGCTCCTTGCGGGAGAAGAGTTGTCGGGACGTCGGCCTTCGGATCGATTCGCACGACCCTGAGTATGCCTTGTGGTACCTGCTTGGGGCTCCCCAGAGCGGCTTTCACCTCGAGACGGTCTACGCCGTCGTCGACCCAAACCCGCTTCGAGACCGAGACTTTAAGCCATGCGCCATCATCTGCACGATCTGTGGAGACCGGACGCGCCTACATGGCCTTGAACTCTACAGCGCATGGCAGGGAACCGCGCTCTTCCTCGGCGACGGCTTCACCTGGTACGAGGACGGTTAGAATGCACCGAGGGTTGTGACGAAGCCGTGACGCGTTGTTTCTGGATCCGCACGGCCCCGCGTCAGCTTGCGACGGCCATTGTGCAAAGATCTGGTCAGTTGCCCGGGCGCAGGTCCCAAAGCCCGTGCCAAAGGAGAGACGAATGCATCCAGCACCACGAACCTTGATCGGCGCGGGCGTCCTGGCGCTGCTGACCGCGTGCACCGCGGCGCCCTCGACGATCGACCCGGCGGACATCCAAGCCACCGTAGACGCCGTCCTGACCGCCGAGGCTCCGGAGCCGACGAATGTTCCGTCGGAACCCACGGCTGTGCCAGGCCCGTCTTTTGAGGCCGTCACGTATTCCGATGATGTCGCCGGGTTCGAATTCGACTACCCGGCGGGGTGGGCGGTCGGCCCGGTGGAGCAACATTCCCGGGGCGGGATCACGGCCTTCACTTCCTGGGATCGGCCGACCGACGTTCTTCCGGATGGAACGCCGCCCGGCGAGACGCGCATGGACGTCGTCGTGCAGCTGTGGGATCCGAAGGGCGACCTGGAAGCCTTCATCGGGCAGCGAATGACGGGATGGGAGGCCTCGGGAATCGCCGTCACGCCTCAAGACGAGTGGACTCTCGCCGATGGCCGCCTCGCCAAGGCGTTTGTCCTCCAGGGATCCGACGGGGCGAAAAGCTACGTGTTCCTAACAACCCTCGGGGACAAATACCTTGTCCTGAGTGGTGAAGGCGATCTGGACCTCCTGACGGAGATCGCCCACTCGGTTCGGCCCGCCCCGGTGGGCTACTGATCGAAGCCCGCCTGGCTCCCGGATGAATCCGGTTACGCGGGGTCTTCTGGACCAAGTCGCCAACCCAGAACTGGCCGAACTGGCGCTGGCCTGGGATGCGCTCGAGGAGAAGATCATCTCGATCTACCGCGCCGGTGTGTGCTCGAAGGCGGACGAACTTGCCTTTGAGCAACACCGGCGCGCCGCGTTGCAAGCCCATCGAAGGTGGACCGAAGCCCTTGAACCCCACTGGAGGGCCTCCACAATTCGTGGAGAGCGGGTCCTCGAGGATCCGTTCGCCCTTGTTCTGAGTCTCGAGAACGCCGCGACCATCCCAGGGAACCGCGATCTATTGCGCACCCTTCCG
>DATIPT010000074.1:0-26629 GCA_035471625.1 Anaerolineales bacterium | reverse complement strand
GCCATCCTCGGCCTGGTTGCCGTCGTATGCAACTGGACCGCGTTCGCTCCAAACGTGACCTACACGTCCACCACGTCCTTTTCTGGCCTCTTCGGAGGGATCGCCGTTGCCCAAGAGGATCCGATCGGAGGGCGGATCGTCTTCGGACTCGTCGCTATCGCTGTCGACCTGGTCCTTGCCGGCAGCATCATCTACGCGGTCAGGCAGGCGATCCGTCGTCGGGACCGCTAGTTCGCGGAGCCACGGCCTGCAGGGTCGGCGCGCCTTCTCGGAGACCTACAGGCCGCTGTATAATCCCCCCATGCCGAAGATCGCCGTCCCGACCGAGCCGCCGCGCGAACGGGCGTTCCTCGTCGGGGTCGGCATCGACGGCGCCCCGTCGCTGCTGACCCCTGAGGACTCACTCAGCGAACTCGGTCGCCTGGCCGAAACAGCCGGACTCAAAGTCGTCGGCCGGCGGGCGACGCGCGTCCGGCGCCCGAACCCCAAGACGCTGCTGAGCTCGGGGAAGGTGACCGAGACGCGTGATCTGGCCGAGGATGCGCTGGCCGACGTGGTGATCTTTGACGACGAACTCTCGCCTCGTCACCAGCGAGAGCTCGAGAAGGCCCTCGGAGAAGACCTGCGGGTCCTCGACCGGACGGCGCTGATTCTGGATATCTTCGCCCAACACGCTCAGACCCGCGAAGGATCCCTGCAAGTTGAACTGGCCCAGTATGAGTACCGGCTCCCGCGGCTGACGCGCGCCTGGACCCATCTGGCGCGGCAGGCGGGCGGCGGCGGCGGACGGGCTGGCTCGGTCGGTGGGGTCGGGCTCCGAGGCCCGGGCGAGACGCAACTGGAGGTCGATCGCCGCGAGATCGGCCGGCGGATCGCTCATCTGCGCAAGGAGCTCGAGGGAGTCAGGGCGCACCGCAGTCGCTATCGCAATCGGCGCAAGTCGGCGGCGGTGCCGACGGTGGCGCTTGTCGGCTATACCAATGCCGGGAAGTCGACGCTCCTCAATCGCTTGGCCGCAGCGGAAGCGCTGACGGCGGATCAACTTTTCGCAACGCTCGATCCCATGACGCGGCGGCTGCGTCTCCCGGACGGCCGACAGGCGTTGTTGACGGACACCGTGGGTTTCATCCAGAAGCTTCCAACGACGCTGATCGCGGCGTTCCGGGCGACGCTCGAGGAGATCTCCGAAGCGGAACTGCTTGTCCATGTGGTGGATCTGAGCCATCCTGCCGCCGAGGCACAGGCTGCCGCCGTGATGGCGACCCTGGAGGCCATCGGCGCCGGTTCGCTGCCGATCATCACGGCTCTCAACAAGATCGATCTGATCGCCCAGGACGATCTCGTAGCCGAGTCGGTCGATTTGTACGATCGTGCCATACCCGTTTCCGGCCTGACGGGAGAGGGGATTCCCGCTCTGCTTCGGGCCATCGCAGACGAACTCGATCGTTCCCTGGTTGATGTGGACGCCCGACTGGGCTACGAACTGGGCGGCCTCGTGGCGCGCGCCTACCAGGCCGGTGTTGTCGAGTCCGTCGATCACGACGGCCGCGCCATTCACCTGCGAGCACGACTGCCGCGCGAACTGGCGGCCGAAATCCGGAAGGCGGCAAGGCCGTCGCGGCGAGCCCGGTCGGCGCCCGCCTCGTCACCCGGGAACGATCCCGGCGGCTGACCTCGGCCCTTGCGCACCGTGCTCGTCGCGACACCCGGAGTCCCCGGGCCTTGAGCCTGCGCAGCAGCGATTCGCTAGCGGAGATGAGGGCCTTCCTGGACGCGGAAGCCGTCGAGGCTCGCTTCGACCGCGTCACAAGGACGCTCTACAGCACGGACGCTTCCAATCATCAGGTTCCTCCACTGGGAGTGGTGTTCCCCCGCCACCGAGATCAGGTCGCCGGGATCGTGGCCAAGGCGGCCGAACTGCGGATGCCGGTCCTGCCGCGCGGCGCCGGGACGAGCCTTGCTGGCCAGGCGGTCGGGCCCTGCCTGATTGTCGACACGGCGCGCTTCCTGGACCGCATCCTCGAACTCGAGCCCGAGGCCGGTCTTGCGCGTGTCGAGCCCGGCGTCGTCTGCCAGTCGCTCAACGCGGCGGCGCAGCGGCACGGGTTGAAGTTTGGGCCCGACCCGGCTTCGGCCGATCGTGCGACCTTCGGGGGGATGTTGGGGAACAACGCCACCGGAGCGCATTCGGTTCAGTTCGGCATGACGGCCGATCACGCGCTTCGGGTGACAATGGTTTGCGGCGATGGGTCTTTGCAGGCGTTCGAGCCGGTGCAGGAGTCGGAGGCCCAGAGGCGCGCGGGGGGGACGTCGATCGGCGCCGGCATCTATCGCACACTCCTTGCTCTCCGTCATTCCAGCCTCGAGGCGGTCCGCGACCGCTGGCCTAGGACCTGGCGAAGATCTTCCGGCTACGGGCTGAACTACCTCGTCGGGCATACGCCGGACGCGCCTGCCTCCTGGTACCGGGCTCCGGAGCCGTACCTGCCTCCCGATTTGGTCAACTTGCCGGCCATGCTCTGCGGATCGGAAGGGACGCTCGGGGTCTTCGTGGAGGCCGTGGTGAGGCTCGTGCGTCGACCCCGGGCGACCTCGCTCCTGCTCCTTTCCTTCGAGTCGGTGGCCGAGGCATGCGCCGAAGCTGTAGACCTGCTTGAGAACGATCCGGCGGCGGTCGAACTCATCCCGGCGGCGATCCTGCAGAGGGCGAAGGCCATCCCAGGCTACGCCCGCAACCTCGGCTTCCTGGCATCCGTCCCGACCGCCTTGTTGGCGGTGGAATTCGATGGCGAGACCCCGGCCGAAGCGGCAGCGAAGGCGGGCGAAACTCGCCGAAACGGCACGCTGCTGGAAGACCCGAGACGTCAGGCAGAGTTCTGGGAAGTCCGCAAGGCCGGCTTGGGGCTTCTGATGTCTGTCCCCGGCGACACGAAGCCAAGTACCTTCATCGAGGACGTCTCAGTCCCCGTGGCCGACCTCCCCGAATACGTTCGTCGGGTGGACGCCATCCTGGCCAGTGCCGGTACGGCCGGAGAGTGGTACGCGCATGCCTCGGCGGGCTGCCTCCACCTGCGGCCCATGGTCAATCTCAAGACGGACGTCGGGCGCCGGCAGATGCGCGAAATCGCCGATGCGATCGTCGAAGAGGCCTATCGACTGCACGGAGCGGTCTCGGGGGAGCACGGGGATGGCTTGTCGCACACGGAGTTCAACGCCCGTCTCTTCGGGCCGGAGTTGACCGAAGCCTTTCGCAAGCTCAAGACGGCCTTTGATCCGGAGGGGATCCTGAATCCGGGGAAGATCGTCGCTTTGGAAGGCGCTCCCGGCGCGAGCATCGACAAAGACCTCCGCTATCGCGCCGGGGATGCGATTGAAGTGCCGCTGGACACGGAGTTCGCCTTTCGACGCGAGCTCGGCTTCCAGCGGGCGGTCGAGGCGTGCACCGGAGTGGGAGTCTGCCGGAAGGATGGCGGCGTAATGTGCCCGTCCTTTCAGGCGACCCGGGACGAACGTGACAGCACTCGTGGACGCGCGAACGCCCTGCGAGCGGCCCTGACTGGCTGGCTGCCCGCATCGGCCTTGCTCGAACCGGACTTGTATGCAGTGCTGGACCTGTGTCTGGAGTGCAAGGGCTGCAAGGCGGAGTGCCCGACGGGCGTGGACATGGCACGAGTGAAAGCGGAATTCCTTCACGCGTACCAGATGCATCACGGGACGTCGCTGCGCAGTCGCCTCCTGGCACAGCCGGCGCGACTTCAAGGCTGGCTTCGAGCCGCCGCGCCCGTCCACAACGCGCTGCGCCGATCTCGTCTGTTCCGTCAGGCATTGCACGCCGCCGTCGGGATCGACCGGCGGCGGGTCCTGCCTGAGATTCAACGGCGTCGGTTTCGGGACATCTTGAGGCCGATGGCTGCCTCAAAGGGGAGCCGGTCCGACGCCGCGATCTTGTTCGTGGATACCTTCACAGACTTGAATGAACCGGATGTAGGGAAGGCCGCTGTTCGCGTCCTCGAGGCGGCTGGGGCCACGGTCGGCCGGGCGCCCGGCCAGGTCTGTTGCGGGCGCCCGTTGATCTCGAAAGGCATGCTGCCCGAGGCGAAGCGGCTGGCGCGCGCCAATATCGATGCGCTGGCGCCGTACGCGCAGGCCGGCCTGGCGATCGTGGGGTTGGAGCCTTCCTGTCTGCTGACCTTGCGGGACGAGTACCTCGAGTTCTTCCCGGATGATCCCCGAGCGCATGCCGTCGCAGGGGCAGCGCTGCTCTTTGAGGAGTTTCTGGTTGCGCCCAGTGGGGAGGCAAGACGGATCGACCGGATCGCGTGGAAACCGGACGGACCCGCTGGGTTGGTTCACAATCACTGCCATGCCAAGGCCATGGTCGGCTCTGGCCCGCTGCTGGCGGCGCTTGCCGGGCCGGCTCCCATTCGCGAGACGAGCGCCGGGTGCTGTGGGATGGCGGGGTCGTTTGGCTACGAAACGGAGCACTACGCGCTTTCGATGGACATCGCCAACCTGAGACTCTTGCCCGAGATGCGGCAAGGGTTGGAGCAGGGGGCGGTTCCGATTGCCGCCGGGATGTCGTGCCGGACGCAGATCCGCGATGCTCTCGGCGTCGAGGCGGTCCATCCCGCGATCTATCTCGCCGCACGGTTGAGGTCTACGTGAGGGACGAACCCGGCAAGGGGTTCGCCCCTGATCCCGATCGACGCCTCCTGGGTTTTTCAGTCGGCATTCTGATTCTGAATCTCGGCGTGATCCTTTGGGGGGCGCTGGTGCGCGCGACGGGATCGGGCGCGGGGTGCGGAAGTCACTGGCCCCTGTGCAACGGCGAGGTGATCCCGATAGCGCCGGCGCTGGAGACCTGGATCGAGTTCGGCCACCGGGCTCTGTCCGGCTTGGCCTTGATCGGCGTCGGGATCTTGTGGGTCTGGGTCCTTCGGCGGCACCGTCGCGGGACCCCCATCCGCCGGTGGGTCTGGGGGGCGATGGTCTTGGTTGTCATCGAAGCGCTGGTCGGGGCGGGCCTGGTTCTCATGGGCTGGGTGGCCGACGACACGTCGTCGGCCCGCGCCGTCTCGATTGCGGTTCACTTGATCATCACATACGGTCTCCTGGCCTGCCTGGGGCTGGTCTCCTGGTATGCCGCCGGCCCATCTCCGGACTCGGCGGGACCGCGGATCCGGCCAGTCGTCGCTGTGTCCCTTCTCTTGGGCATGACCCTCGTAGGAATCACGGGCGCCATCACGGCGCTTGGGGATACTCTATTCCCGGCGGCGACCCTGGCGGAGGGGGTCTCGCAGGACTTTGTCGCCGAGTCGCACTTCCTGGTGAGGCTCCGGGTGGTCCACCCGCTGGCGGCGATCGTCGTGGCAGCGGGATTGCTGGCCTGGCAAGGGACCCGGCGCCGGCAGGTCGGGATGGCCTCGGTCGAGCGGCGGTGGCTATCGACCCTTCGCGGGATCGTCCTTCTCCAGCTCGCCGCCGGCGTCGTCAACATCGTGCTTCTGGCACCGGTATGGATGCAGATCCTGCACTTGCTCCTGGCCGACCTGGCCTGGCTGACGCTGGTCGTGTGCCTCGTGCAGGGGCGCTCTGCAAGACCTACGGAGCTTGCAGACAGCCATCCGGCGTTCGCCTAGATCAGCGTCCGCGGTTGGGCTGTCCGCTATTTGTCGGGACCTTCGTCCGCTTGATCGAAGATCGCGTGGTAGCCGCGGTCGAGCTCGTCGTCGGACAAGTGGGCATACCGCTGTGTGACGGCGATATTGCGGTGACGGGCGAGCTCCTGGGCCAACTTCAGATTGCCCCCGGAGCCGCGCAGAACGGTCGTCACGAAGTAGTGCCGAAAGGAGTGGGGGGTGATCGTGCCGGCAGCTTCGTCGCCGAGCGACGCGACGACCGCGTCGTGGACGATCGTTCGGCCGGTCGTCGTCGTGATCGGCAGGACCCGTTTCCCGGCGCCCCGATCGTGGCGCGCAAACACCGGAAGGGCGCTGAGGGCCTTGCCCGAGGCCCCATCGAGATTGCTGCGCGCCCTCAAGTACGCCCGCAGGCTTCGCAGGGCTCGCTGGGAAAAGCGCACGACCGCCTGTCGGTTGCCCTTGCCGATGAGCAAGGCCTGGGCCTCATCCCAGTCGAGATCACCGCGCCGAAGGTGGCAGGCTTCGTGGACGCGCAATCCGGTATCGGCCAGGGTTAGCAGGAAAGCGCGGTCGCGAAGGCGGCGCAGGCGTTCGCTCGGGTCATCCGAAGCGGCTGTGGCACTCTCGGCGGTGGCCAAGACCTGCTCGATCGCGCTGCGCGGGAACTGCGGAAGCCGTTGCCCAGGTCGTCGGGCTCGCTGGCGGATGAGAAGGTGGAGCCGGGCCAGGTTGACCTCGGCCAGTCGCTCTGCCGCCAGGAATTCGTACCATCCGGATGCGGCGGTAAGGTAGAGCCGCTCCGTGGCGGGAGATCGGGGCTTGAGATCCGCGGCGAAGGCGGTGATCCAATCTTCGGAAACGTCGCGGGCTGGGTAGTGGCTGGCGTCGATCTTCAGGCGGTCGAGCGTCCGCCGAAAAGCCCGCAGGGCCTGGCGGTAGGTACGCGTGGTGTTGGGGCTGCGTGCCAGTGCGACATTGTCCAGATAGCGAGCGATCGCGCCATCGATCGAGGCTGAGTCTGGGGCCCCGGTTTGGCTTCTTGGGAGCGTAAGCTGTTGTTTCGGCATTAGCTTGCCTTAATCACACTTATCGCAAGCATACCACACTTCGCCAGCCCCCCACAAGCCCCGGCGTCGGACAGCGGCTCGAAACGAACAGGGGAAAGTCCTGAACTTGATGAACTGGCTTCAGCGCCGGGGTTGCACGAAGGTTCTTTCCCCCGCCCCACCCGGGGGTCAGGGCTCTGAATCGGATCCCCGGTAGAGGATTCGCTGCATTTCCCCGCGCTCCCAGCAGCGGGCGAAAGCCTGGACCATATCGGGGTCGAACTGCGTGCCGGCCAGATCGAGGATTGTCTCGAACGTGGAATTGGCGTCGATCGCCGGGCGGTAGGGCCGGTCGGTCGTCATCGCGTCGAAGGTGTCGACGACGGAAAGCAGCCGGGCGTCTTCGGGGATGTCGGATCCTGCCAGACCGTGTGGATAGCCCTTGCCGTCCCAGCGTTCATGGTGGGAAAGGACCATCGGGATCGCCGGCGCGAGGTACGGGATCCCCGAGATCATGCGGCGTCCGACCTCGGGATGCTTCCGCATCTCGGCCCATTCCTCCTCGGTGAGTGGGCCGCGTTTGGAGAGGATCGCCTCGGGGACCGCAATCTTCCCGATATCATGGAGGATGGCTCCGAACTCAAGGGCATTGCAGCGGGCATCGTCCCACATGAGTTCGGTTGCCATGGCCTGAGCATAGGCATTCACACGCTCGACGTGGTCGGCGGTGGAACTGTCGCGGGCCTCAATGGCGTTTGCCAGGGCGCGCAGGCTGGCCTTGTAGGCCGTCTGGAGCTGGATCAACATCAGCTCCTTCGAGCGGTCCAGTTTGGCCTGTACTGCCGCAACGAGCTCGGGAGCGGTGATCGGCTTGGTGATGTAGTCGTCGGCGCCGAGCGACTTCCCGGCGAAGATATCCTCGCGGGTTCCGCGTGCGGTGAGAAAGACAAACGGGACGGCGGCGCCGCGCGGATCCTTCCGAACTGCCTCAAACAGTTCGATCCCGTCCATCACGGGCATGGAGATGTCTGAGAGGATAAGTGCCGGGAGATCGGCCTGGATCGCATCCAGCGCGATCTTCCCGTTCGCCGCCGTGACGACCTCGTAGCCCGCGCCTTCGAGGATGTCTCGCAAGGCGACCAGCATCGCGGTATCGTCTTCGACAACCAGGATCGTTGAACGCTCTTCCCGTAAGCTCAGATCGCCCAGTGCCACCGTATCCCCCTCCTGGGTCGCAGTCGGACCCGTGAGTGGATCCATTATTCCCCGCAGCAGCGGTTGTGACAAGGGGTTCTCAGCAGGGTGCAGGCCTGCCGATCAGCGGCAACCAGATCGTGAAGGCCGCCCCAGCACCGGCGCGCGAGTACAGAGTCAGGCGCCCCCCATGCCGGTTCATGATCTCCCGACTGATCGCCAGGCCGAGCCCCGTGCCGGAGACCCCGCTGGCGCGGGCCCCGAGGCCGCGGTAGAAGCGCTCGAAGACGTGCTGCTGCTCTTCGTCCGGGATCCCCTGCCCCGTGTCCCGCACGGTCAATGTTGCATAGATGCTGTCCTGCCAGTTGGCCAGACTCGTCTCAATCGTGATCCGGCCCCCTTCGGGCGTGTAGTTGACCGCATTCGAGAGAAGGTTCGTCATGACCTGCATCAGGTACTGCGGGTCCGCTTCGACCAACGGGAGCTCGGGATCCGGTTTCATCTCGAGTTTGAGGCCCTTGCGGGCGATCATACGTGCCCGGTCGCCCAGCAGGACCTTGACCAGCGCGTTGAGATCGGTCTCGACCAGGCGCAACTCGGCCTGGCCGGTGTCGAGGTGCGACATCGCCAGGAGTTGGTCGATCAGGCGGCCCAGGCGATCGGTCTCTCGACGCAGGGTGGCCATGTACTCGTTGCGCCGACCATCGTCGGAGAGATCGAGCAGGTCGAGGTACAGCCCGATGTTGGTCAGGGGCGTGCGCAACTCGTGGGAGACGTCGGCGACGAACTGGGCCTTGACGCGCTCGGCGGCCAGGGCCTGCTCCAGTACCTGCTCGAGTTGCGCAGTCCTCTCACGGACGCGCCCTTCGAGGGTCTCGAGGCTCGTCTGAGCCGATTCGAACAGCGAGGCGTTCTGGATCGCGATCGAAAGCTGATCCGCCAGGAGCCGGAGCAGCTCCAGCGCTTCCCGATCGAGCTGGCTCGGGTCGGATGTTTCGACGTTGACGACCCCGATCACGGTGTCGTCGGTGATGATGGGGACGGCGGCCTCGGCGCGGGTTCCGACCAGTCCTGCGATGTAGTCGGGGTCCTTGCGGACATCCGGGACAAGCTGGGCGCGGCGCTCGCGGGCGGCCCGGCCGACGATCCCCTGATTTCGACCGATCCGCGGGACGATCGGCGTGGGCCCGTTGTGCTGACGGAGTTCGAGATGGTCTCCAACGACCATGTAGACCTGGACGACCGGGAAGCCGATGTTGGCATTGAGCTGCTGGGTGACTTCGCGCAGAACGGCATCCACCTCCAGGCGTGAGGCGATGTGCCGCACGATGCTCTGCAGAGCAGTCAGTTCGGCCAGACGCCGTTGAACGATGGCGTGCTCCTCGGCGTTGGCCAGTGCAAGCCCGGCCTGCTGTCCGACTGGGCGAAGGACGTCGAGCCAAGACTCGGGTTCTGCCAGGGAACCGTGAAGGCCGACGACGGCCACCGCGTGGGTTCGGTCGCCTGAAGTGAGCGGAAAGGCCACCTGGGTCATCGGTCCGGCAGAGGTCTTGTGGATCCGCAGATCGGGGGTGAAGGCCTCCCCCACCCGGCTGATCCAGACTTGATCGTCGGCTGTCGGGAACGCGTCCGATGCCCGGTCCAAGGGTTCAAAGTGGGCAGCCTGGCTACCTGGCACGAAAACGGTCCACGTTTCGCCGCCGAGCGCTTCTCGGACGGCGATGCCAAGGCGATCCAGGATTTCGTCTCTGGCCAGGCTCCCTGAGAAGGTCCGGCCAATCGAATGGACCTGTTGCAGGCGAGTGTGCTCACGGACCAGTCGGTTGTAGAGTCGGGCGTTGTGCATCGCCGCGCCAGCATGGGCGGCGAAGGCCATTAGCCGGTGGGTCGCCCCCTCGTCGAAGGTGCCCGGGGTCGCGCTATCGAGCATCACGAAACCGAGGATGGTCTCCCCATATCGCACCGGGACCCCCGCCCACGATCGAAGCCACTCGAAGCGCGGGTTGAAGACCCACGACGGATCGGCCGTGGTGTCGGGGATCGTGACGGCTTCGCCGGCAGACATACGGCCGAGGTTCTCAAACCGGGCGGCGTCGAGGACGACCTCCGCCATGTCCTCGTCGGAGAGGCCGAATTGCTCGTAGCCGCGCCACCGCAAGGATCGGCTGATGGTGCCCTCGTAGCTCATGAAATTCGCGGAGTCGCAGGGGAAAGCCCGCATCACCTGCTCAAGGATCCGGTCGAGGACCTCATTGAGGTTGAGCTCGCGATCGATGGCCAGGGACGCCTCTTGCAGCGCCTCCGCCATCTTCCGTTGCTCTCGCTCAGCCTGGATCAGGCGGACTGTGCCAAGCGAGGCCGCCACACGCGAGGCGATCAATTCGAGTGTGACGGGACCAAAGGGGTGCGTTCTACCTGCAGCCGGATCCGCGAACAGGATCAGGAACCCCCGGAGCCGCTCTCCCCACTCGAGGGTCAGCGGAGTCGCATGCAGGTTGGTGCCGTCGACTGCAGGACCCAGGGGCCCCGGTGGTTGCTCCAACATTTCGGGGAGATCCGCAGGAGCGACGCCCTCCCGAACCGTGAGGCGGAATCCGGGGCGCCCATCTTCCTGGAGGTAGAGCGCCCCACCCTGGTAACCGAGCCGCCCCCGTGCCTCACGAACGACATCTTCCTCCCTGTGGTGCCCGGTCTCGGTCGACTCCGCAGCTGAATACGTCTCAACCCGGGCCAGGGCTGCCATCAGCCCGACCGTGCGTTCAGCCTCGCGAGCCCGCTCGGCGACCAACGCCGCCTGCCAGCCGACGATCCCGGCGGTCTCCCAATCCTCTGGGGCAAAGCCTGGCCCCTGCGCGCGGAGGGCGGCCAGGGCGCCGATGGCCTGGCCCGAATGGCTGATCGTCAGGCAGAGGGATGCGTGCCCGTTTCCCAATGGAGGGCGACCTTGGGGCTGGCCGAGGTGGGCTCGAGCTTCG
The DNA here is from genome assembly GCA_035471625.1 of Anaerolineales bacterium. Lineage (GTDB taxonomy): Bacteria > Chloroflexota > Anaerolineae > Anaerolineales > E44-bin32 > DATEVL01. Next base: position 15,772 of record DATIPT010000074.1, on the reverse strand, counting down.
GCGAGGGCCTCCTCCCCAAGCGCGGGTGTTTCGGTTGAAGCCGCCACGCGCGGTGGTTGTCCCGGGATCTCGAGGAGGAGCGCGACAGCATCTGCCCGAAGCGCGTGGCGACCGACCGCCGCCAGCGTCGAGAGCTCATCCGCTGAAGCCGCTGCGATCCCGGCGTCAGGCACAATCGGGCCTTGGACAGGATCAGAGGTGTCAGCCGAGCCTAGGCGCATGCCTCCCTCTTCGGCCGACGCGAAACTTGAGGCTCACGACTTGGGTTCGGGGCTGTGTGAAGATCCTTGCTGCACCTGCCATGCACGCCATGCCCCTTCCCAAGGCCTGGCCCGCGAGTCCGCGACCTTGAGCCTTCGGCCGGCAAGGACAGTGGCAAGTTCTATGCCGCAAGCGCTGGCTTTGTCCCAGTCGCCTGCGCGGAGCGCCTCCTCCAGCGGAGGCCGAAGACGGCCCACCCAGGCCCATTCCTGGCGGAACTGGTCAGCTTTGAGCCAGTAGGAGCGGCGCTCCCAAGCCGACGCTGTCTCCTCGACGGACTTCTCCAGCTCTCGGAGACTGAGTGCCAGGAAGGCGAAGACATCGGAGGCGGGCTGTGTGCCCGGTTCGCCGGAAGTCGAGGTCGAACGAATCGCGAGCACCATCCCGCGCAGGATGCGGTTGCGTCGGGTGGCTCCGCTCTCGGGGCGGATGATTCGAGACATCGGGGCTCGGGTACCTCGGGTCCAGGAAGAAACAGGTTGCAGGGCGATTATAGCGGCCAGGCCCCGGTGGTCCTGGGGGCGGGCGTGCTACAATCGCGGCGAGGCTTCATCACGTTCCCTCTGCTCGAACATCGAGGATCCGCCGTGAACTCCCTCACGAGTCCGCAGTGAAGCAGGACGGCATCAAGGTCGTCGCCACCAATCGTTCGGCCGGACGAGACTACTTCCTCGGTGACCACATTGAGGCCGGCTTGGCCCTTCAGGGAAGCGAGATCAAGTCGATCCGGGCAGGCCAGGTCAGCCTCAAGGAAGCGTACGTGCGGATTGAGGGCGGCCAGGCATGGCTTCTTGATGCCCATATCGCCCCGTACCAGCCGGCGTCGCGGGAGAACCATGACCCGCGCCGGCCACGCCGCTTGTTGTTGCACAAGCGGGAGCTGCTCCGGCTAGAGCAAGGCACGCGGCAGAAGGGACTGACCCTCGTTCCAACCCGAATGTACCTGAAACACGGCCGCGCCAAACTGGAGTTCGCTCTTGGAAGGGGCAAGCGGAAGTACGACAAGCGGCAGGCCCTTGCGGAGCGCGAAGCCAAGCGATCCATGGAGCGGGCCCTAGGACGGCGCCGGTGAGCCCCCTATCCATTGCCGGGGTCAATGCCCTGCCCCAGGCGGAGAAGGAGGCGATCTACGGCGCTGTGATCCCGCCTGAACTGCTCGAGCGATTGGGAATCAAGCCCGACCTTCAGGATGCCGCTGGGCGTTCCCTGGCCACCTATCGATGCGCTGAAGGTTCGAGCGACGTCGTCATTGAACTCCGCCATGACGTTGATGCGCCGGATCCTGTGCTGTACGCGCATGTGACCGACACGATCAGCGGGCAGCTTCACGTCTTGCTCTTCGTTCTGAACGATCCAGAGTCGCCGCGCTTTGACGTCGACAGAACCCAGGATGGCAAGCCGACAGAGTTTGGGGTGGTCCGGCGTAACGTCGAGGCGGAGCTTGCGGCGATGGCCTATGGTCTGGCGCCGGGTCAAGTCCGCCGCGGCCTTCGTCTGCTGGAGCCGGCCCTCGACGCGTTCGAGCGATTCGTCGCCCAGCTCGGGCGCGATATGTATTTCGCCGAGCCCCTCTTCTATCACAATGCGGTGCTCTTTGAGCGACACGGCTTTGCCTATCAGCGGGGGCGTCGCTTGATGGAGGGCATCCATCGTGGCTTTCAGGACGGTGCCGGTCTGGCCGCGCAGCTCGACGGTTCCAGCGCGTTTCGTCAGGCCGAGGCAGCCATGAGCATTCGCGGCAGGAGCTGGGCGATCCATGACGGCGTCCTCGGATACCCCTTCCGCGATGTGACCATGTTTCGCCGGATTGGGTCGCCACCAACCGTATCCACCTTCCCCGACGGTCCCTGGTAGGAATGCGGGCCACGCACGCTTGGAGGCAACGACACTGGCCAGAAAAGGCATGCGCATAGCCTCTGTGTGATTAGGGATGAGATCGAGAGTGGAGATTGCACCCATGGTGGCTATGCGCAACGCAGTCGCCGGGCTGCTAGGCGTCTGATATAATCGCCTCGAGGGGATGACAGGCTTCGACGGAGGTGGATGGCGAGGGACTGCAAGCCGAGGGGCGCCGAACTCGTTAAACCAGCGCAACAGCAAAGTGCCAACCGCACAAGCTACTCGGCTCTCCCCCTCGCGGCCTAACCCCCGAGAGGGATAGCCAGCCCCGCTAAGGGGCGCGCCCGGTCAGCCACCCTGGCGGGCTCGATCGGGCGCAACCAAACGCCGGGGTGCCCTGCAGACCGCCGCGATCTGCAGGAAAGACGGGCTCTCGGGCCCGAGTGGCTGGCCGGTCGGATCCCGTGTTGGCCGCGGGCCGGCCTGGCGAGACCAAACGGCCGACTACGCTTGTAGATGTCCTTCGACTGAGGCTTTCGGACGCGGGTTCGATTCCCGCCATCTCCACAAGACAATGCCGGGCTTGCGCCCGGCATTGTCTTTCGCGGGTCGAGAGCGATTCGATCAGCTGCGCAGGTTGTCGAGACGGAATCCATGCCCACGGACAGTCACGATGTATTGATGCTCGGGATCGATTTCGGCCAGACGGTCCCTCAAGCGGCGTACCAGGGCATCAATCGCCTGTTCCGAGACGCCTGCCCCGGCTGCGTCGGGCCAGACTTGGGCGACGACTTCATCCCGAGGCACAACCCGCCCCGGCTGCCGGGAGAGGGCTTCGAGCAGCCGATACTGCGGTGCCGAGAGCGGCGGCGCAACTTCCTGGCCCGCAACCCATACCTGATGACTTGCCGCGTCCAGTCGAAGGCGCCCCATGAAACCGAAGCCCTCACCCTGCATGGGCAGGGTCGCATCGTGGGCGACGAAGACCAGTTCGAGTGTGAAGGCGACCTGAATGACGTCTCCATCTTGGAGGACCATCGGCCCGTCGATCTTCACGCCGTTGACATGGGTCCCGTTCTTGCTCCCCATGTCTTCCACGACGAAGCCCTCCGATGTCCGCTGAAGCCGGGCATGGTGCCTCGAGATCTGCCGATCGGGGATGGCAATATCGCACTCTGGACCGCGGCCAATCAACATCTGCGAGCCGGCCAGCTGCCAGCGGTGACCAACCAATGGCCCGGCCTGCGCGATCAGGTACGGCACCTCGCCGGCGCGGGACTCATCCGGTGTCATTGCGGCCTGCTTCCATAGCCCCCCAAAGTATAATCACCCGGAAGGACTGTTGAGCGGCGACTTTCCATGACGACCACCCTGAACCCTGGAACAACCCTGCGCGACCGCTATGTGATCGAGAGCGTGATCGGTCGTGGCGGGATGGGCTCGATCTACCAGGCGGAAGACGGGCGACTGCCAGGTCGCTTGTGCGCGGTCAAGGAAGTCGAGTACGACGCCGATCTGGCACCGCGCCTGCGCGAGGAAAGCCGCGAGCAGTTCTATCGCGAGGCGTCGGTCTTGGCCCGCCTCGACCATCCCAACCTTCCCAAGGTTTCCGACTACTTCAGTGAGGCCGGCCGCGACTACCTCGTCATGGATTTCGTTCCGGGCGACGATCTGAAGTCGATGATGGACGAAGCCCGTCGGGCGGGGCATTTCCTGGATCCGCCGCTCGTCGTCGGCTGGGGTATTCAACTCCTCGACGCCCTGGAATACATGCACCATCAGGAACCACCGGTCATCCACCGCGACATCAAACCGAGCAACATCAAGCGCATGCCCTCCGGCCTAGTGAAGCTTGTCGATTTTGGCCTGGTCAAGCAGATGCTTCCAGACGAGATGACCGTGACCGTGATCCAGGGGCGCGGGACGGCCCTGTACACACCGCTGGAACAGTACGGGGGAGACACGGGCCATACCGAACCTCGCAGCGATCTCTACTCGCTCGGCGCCACCCTGTATCACCTGCTGACCAACCATCCGCCGCCCGAAGCCAAGGAGCGATTCCTGCGTCCTGAGACGCTGCAGCCGCTGCGTCACTGGAACCCCGCGATCGATCCGGAAGTCGACCGGACCGTTCTGTGGGCCATGGGTCTCCATCCCGACGATCGACCAGCAAGCGCCGGGACACTCAAGCAGGCTCTACAGGAGGCCCCTTCGGCAACGCCCACAGCCGTCGCGCGGCCCCCTTCCTGGGGGGCCTTGCTCACGGAACTGGCGCCCTTCGACCGCGCCCTGGTCATCGTCCTGGCAGTCAGCTTGCTTCTGGCGCTCCTTGCCAGCTACAGCTAGGTCTTCCAGCCTCTGCGCCACCACGCAATTCCAGCGGCGACGCCCACCGCTCCCCCTACCAGGGCAAATACCGCCAGGCTCAACGCTGCACGATCCGCCATGAGCGTCGAACTCCCCGGGAACCCCAGCGCCAGGTAGTTGAAGCCCAGCACCGCCCCGATCGAGCCGATCAGCCCGGCACGGAACCGGTCGCGCCGGGACGCACCCATCCGCTGCATCAGTACCGCACCGCCTCCGAAGGCGGCCAATCCCAGCCCGACGGCAATCAGGATCGATCCGTTCGGCAGCCGGCGCTCCGATACAGGCGCGGCCCCGCCCGAGGTCCCTCCACCCCCGGAGACCGTCGGCACCACTGCGGTATCGGTCGCCGCCGGAGTTTCCGTCGCAGGCGGCGTCGGCGCGATCACCGTGGCAAAGGCCGGTACACCTTCCTGAACGTCGAGCTGAATGATGTTGGAGGTTCGGGCTGGATCGCTCGACGACCGGATCGTATGGAGTCCCACACGGTCCAACCGGATCTCGACGCGACCAACCCCATCCGATGTCGTCGTTTCAAGAACGGGGCTCAGCGCTTCTCCTGGCAACGACAGTTGGAACTGCACCGGTGTCCCATCCGGGACCGGCCGTCCATTCCGATCGACGATGACGCCGGCCGTCACGACGACTGAATCCCCGACGGTGAAACCCGGCTCAGGGGTCAGCGTCTCGCCCTCGATAGGCTCTCGTCCGAGCGTTAGCGGAATCGTCTGCTGCGGATCCGGGCTCAATGCCTGAAGCAGGTCATAGCCCACCCCGGCGACACTGACCGGGGAGGCGCCCGTCGGTACCAGTTCCTGGAACAGGAGACGCGCGGCCGTGTTGACGAAGGAATCCCGGGGGGCATACAACGCGTAGAACAGGTCGATCTTGCTGATATCGGTGGCATCCAACTCATACGGAACATCAAAGGCGAACACCGCCACCCGTTTGCCTTGGATCTGATCCGGCCGACGGTCGAGAAGAAGACGCAGCGCATCCGAGCCGAATCGGCCGTCCTGGGACGACAACAGCGAAAACACGAGCCAATCCGCAGCCTCCAGTGCATCCAGGACACCTTCCGGTTCGGCCAGGGCCAACAGAGGATCCGGCGGCGGCCGCTCGCCCAAGGCGTACGCCAGATCGGCCATGCTGTAGGAAGTGAGATTCCAACTACGCGCCTGGCCGCCTGTGCGAGGTCCGTACAGTTCCGCGATCGTTTCTTCAAGAGCCGTCCGCGACATGACGGGCTGTGAAGGACAGCCGCGACATTGCGTGATCCGCTCGACATCCGTGAACATCACGAGGCGCTCACCCGCCGCTGGGGACTCGCCCAGTTGATCGGGAGTGACATCATCCGCCGGGCTGATGTGGCTCGCCGCCAAGCGGGCCACTCGAAACGCAAGCTCCGCCGAAGGCTCAATGCTCCCTGGTCCTGCCGCCGACTCCAGCACAGCGCCGGAGTCGAACTCCCCCCCGTACAACCGGAGTTTCAAGCGCAGCACGCGCAGGGCCGCAGCATCGACCTGGTCGGCGAAGACGGGATCCTCTTGATAGCGGGTGGCAAACGCACTCACCGTCTTCCCGAAGGTGGTAGCCGCGTCCGGATCTCCTGCGGAGACGAAATCGTCCAGCAGGAGCAGGTCCGAGCCCGCCAGGAAGGCCTCTCGGGCGACCAAAGGACCATTGAACGCCTGCTCGGCCGGATCATAGAAGCGGCGGATGGCCCGGGAGCCGAGCGAGTCGGCGATGATCACGCCTCCTGCGGTCCGCCATTGGGGAAACGTCCCCAGACCTAGGATCTGCCCAAGGGCCGCTCGATCCAGGCTGACTGGCCGCGTCGTCTGGCGGATATTCCCCTGCAGCCCTTGATAGCGAATGTGAGAGAGCAACACACCGTCCACGGTTCTACCATCGACCCCCGGAACGCCTCCGGTGACCGCAAAGAAAGGCGCCAGGTCCACCAACTGGAGTGAGTCGAGCGACTTGCGCACGGTCGCGACTTCATCCCCAGGAGGCCGGTCGCTTCCCCCGGTCCCTGGAAAGTGCTTGGCGATGATCGCGGCCCGCCCGCCCGTGCCCTGGTGAAGCCCGGCAACATAGGCGCTCCCCATCTCACTGACCCAGTAGGGATCTCCACCGAAGGCCTCGGACCCGAGATCGCCCGGGCTGCCTTGTGTGGTCTCATCGAGGACGTCCAGCGAAGGACCGAGGAACAGGTTGAATCCCAGCGCAGAGAGTTCTTTGCCGACCTGAGCGCCGACCTCCCTCGCCAAGTTCGGGTCCCACGTCGCGCCCAGAGACATCTCGGTCAGGGGCTCGGACAATCCGGCGATGAGTTCCGGATACGGTGACCCCTCCCGATTGAGGGAAATCCCCACGAGGAGCGGGACGTAGACGGCTCTCGCTTCTTCCTGCGACGGCGGGGTCGGTACGGCCTCACCGGCGATCAAGATCCTCGCCTCCTGGAGAGATTGGATCAGCCCATGTGCACTGGCCAGGGTGGCGGGCTCCGCGACGAAGTTGTCATGGGAAGACCGCAACACCACCCCGGCGACATGCCCACGCCGGATGAGCTCGAAAACCGGAGATTCGGGGGTCGGCACTCCGTCGATCGTGATCAAGAAGAGCTGGCCCACCCGCTCCTCGGGCGTCATCGCCGCCAGAAGCTCGTCGGCCCGATCGGCCGGAGGCGCAAGGGGGAGCGCCCGCAGCGGCGCTGCCGCCAGGGAGGTGAGGAGCAGAAGGGCAAGCAGACGCAGTCGCATCGTCAGATCGAGTATACCCGCCGCCTAGCGACGAATCCCTGGGCTCGCCTCCGCGTCCAGGATGGCCAGGATCGCCTGCCGCCTTTGAGCACCGCTCAGGAATTCCAGGCGTCGCACGTTCAGCGGGTCGACGACGTCCCGCAACAGGCTCAACTCGTCGAACGTGGGCCGGGGCGTCTCGCCGAGGTCCGGCACCGTCTCCACCGGGAAACCGGTCTTCCGCCGGATCGTTTCGACCGTGACATCGGGATGGAGGTGCGTAAGCCGCAGGCGCCCATCGGCGAAATCGAATTGCCCGAGATCCGAAACGAGGTACTGCGGACCCCGTCCACGTCTCCGACCGGGCACATGCCCGAGACCGGAGACGAAATCGAGGGCTTCGACGAAGACCGACCGGGAATGCCTGGGCACATACAGGTGGACGCTGGGAAGATAGGTTGTGACATCCGAAATCCCCCCGCTCCCAGGAAGACGGAGCCTCGGGCGGCGCGGGTCACGTCCGATCGCCACGTTGTTGAAGGCTCCCGTGCGATCTACTTGCGCCGGGCGGAAGTACTCCTTTGGCCGAACGGAAGGCATGAGGTCGGCCACCGCCGGCACGAACCCGTAGAGGCGGAGAGCCTTCGCCAACCAAAGCTCCTCGACCCGCCCGAGCCCGATCGACGCCCCTTCCCGGCAAACGCTTTGCCCGATTGCCGACGCAAAGTACACGTTCGGGGCATGGAGATGCCATGCCAGCAGGTACCCTGCAGCGACGAGGGGTGTCGACAGCCCTTGGGCCAGCACTTCACCATCCTGAACCTGTCGGGCGATGCAGATCGCCATCAAGTCCGGCGTTGTGAAGTCGTCCTCGCTCAGGAACCACCCTCCTTCAGCCGCCCCAGGATATCTGGATTGGCATTCCCCCCGCTCAGCACGGCAACGCGGATCTCGCCCCGCCCCCGGCTTGCCGCCGCGGCGGCCACGGCGGCGGAGGGTTCTACGAGCATACCGAACTCCCGGTAGATCGCTCTCAGCCATTCGGCGAGCTCGATCTCGCTGACCAGCACAAGATCGTCGGCCAACTTCTTGACGAGGTCCCACGTGATTGATCCCGACTCCACGGCGCCAGCCAGGCCGTCGGCCAGAGTCGGGGTTTCGACCACAGCCTTGACGTCACGCCCGCGAAAGAACTCGTACATATAGGGCGCAGCCTCCGTCTGAACGCCGATCACCCTGGCATGCACGCCGGCCTCCCGCAAGCCAAGGGCCACTCCGGCGAGCAGACCGCCGCCGCTGACGGGCACGAAAACCTCCAAGGCTCGGCCCCTCACCGCCCCCGGCAACTGCCGCGCCAACTCGAGGCCAAGGGTTCCCTGCCCGGCCACGACGTCGGCGTCGTTGTAGGGTGAAACCCATGTCGCCCCAGTCTCTGCCGCAAGCCGATGTCCCAGCGCTTCGGCCACCGCGAAGTCTCCATCCGCCAGCCGAACCTCCGCACCGAGACGCTCCAGCGTCCTTCGCTTGCGATCGACGACATCACCTGGGACAACGACCACCAGATTCGCCCCGACAGCCGACGCCGCCACGGCGCATCCAATCCCATGGTTCCCAGCGGAGGCCGCCACCAGGCCTCGTCTCAAGGCATCCGGCGATAGACCGAGGATCTTGTTCAGCGCCCCGCGCAGCTTGAAGGAACCACCGATCTGCTGGTTCTCGCACTTGAGCCACATACCCTGCGCCGGCCATGCCACCAGCGGCGTCTCGGCGACCCGCCCGCGCAGTCGAACTTCGGCTTCCCGAGGATCAATCGGCCTCATGTTGCCCACGTCATCTCCCGCGCCTGCAGTGCCAGGTCGGGGACATCCGTCACAATGCCGTCGATCCCCCACTCCCACAAGCTAGCCATCCGCTCCGAGTCGTTGACGGTGTATCCGTGCACGCGTCGGCCCGATCGGCGGATGGCTGCGATTCGTTGTCGGTCCAGCATCGTGTCGTGGGGATGCACCGCCTCGACCGGCGCCCGCCGTTGAGGCACCCTATCCCGCAGACCCAGCCAGCTCGGCCCGAGGAGATGCGCCCGGGGGATCTCCGGCGCAATCCGGTGGGCCTCCCTTAAAGCGGACGATTGGAACGACGACAGGAGGATCCGGTGCTCCAGCCGGTGCCGCCGAATCCCGGTCACGACCAGCGCGACGAGGGCTCTCTGATCCGTCCGATAGTCCGTCAGTTCGACGTTGATGAGGACCTGCCCCCCCAGCGTCTCGAAGATCATGTCCATCGTTGGGATCCGTTCTCCTTCGAATTCCGAGGACTTCCAGGAACCGGCCTCCAGCTCCTGCAAGGTCGCCAGGTCGAGATCCGTAGGCCGACCGGCGGCGCCCGTGGTGCGCGCCAGGGTCTGATCGTGGAACGCGATGACTGCGCCGTCCCGGGTTGGCTTGGCGTCGAACTCGATCGCATCCGCCCCCATGGCGCCGGCCGCAAGAAAAGCGGCCAGGGTGTTCTCCGGGGCCATAGCAGAAGCCCCGCGGTGGGCGATCACCAGCGGGGCCGAAACCAGCCAATCCGAAAGAGGGGCCATCGTCTACAGCTCGACGAAATAGGCCTCCGCCGCCCGGTCCAGCAGATCCTTGCTCATCTCTGGATCCACGTTCAAGTAGCGGGAGATGTCCAGGATCTGGTCGCAAATGTCGCGCGGATGGGATGCCCGCAGCTTCCGGTTGCGCTTGATGTACCACTCCTGCAGCAAGTAGGCCAGGCCCTTGTCGGAGTAGATGACGCCCTTGGCATCGGCCACACGCTTGAAGATCGCCCGATACTCCTCGTACGACGGGTCTCCAACCTCGATCTTGTGCCGCAGGCGGCGGAGGAACGCCTCATCGACCAGATCCCGCGGCGGGAGGTTCGTCGAGAACACGACCATGACATCAAACGGGACTTCGACCTTCCGACCGGTATGCAGGGTCAGGTAGTCCAGGCGGTTCTCGAGGGGCACGATCCACCGATTCAGGAGATCGCGAGGGCGAACCTGCTGCCGGCCGAAGTCGTCGATCAGGAATACGCCGCCGTTGGCCTTCACCTGGAACGGCGCCTCGTAGAACTTGTTCACATCGTCGAACACCAGGTCCAGCCCGGCCATGGTCAGCTCGCCGCCGACGATGATGAACGGTCTGCGGATCTTGACCCAACGGGTGTCCCGCTTGGCGCCGGCCTTGAGCGCCCCGCCACCGGCACCGGACAGATCGTCGTCGGGCGCCAAGACGTGGTTCACCGAGTCGTACAACTTGACGACCTGGCCGTCGATATCGATCGAATACGGGATGAACATGTCTTCTTCCAGGATCATCGTCCCGATAGCCCGGGCGATCGATGTCTTGCCGTTCCCCGGTGGTCCGTAGAAGAAGATCGAGGTCCCGGAGTTGACCGCCGGGCCAATTCGGTTGAACGTCCGCTCCGACAGCACGAGATCGGCCAGCGCCTGCCGCATCACCCGCGGATGAACGGTCGGGCGGCCTCGGCTCTGGCGCCGGATCGATTCGTTGTAGACCTCGATCGGCACCGGGGCCGGCCCGGCGTACTGGCTTCGCTCCAGTGCTTCCCGGGCCCGAGCGATCCCGGCCCCGGTGATGGCGTATTGGTACGAGCCCTCGCCGAATCCGACCTGTGTCTTGACCTCGACGAATTTCTCGCGCTTGAGGGCTTCCAGAATCTGGTCGACGAGTCCGGCAAAGGGGAGCGACATGGCTTCCGCCACAACGAACCCCGTCAGGTACCCGCGGAAATACAGGATCTTAAGAGCGAGGTCCTGCAGCCAGAGCTGGGAGAGCCCCGTATCCTCCACGCGGCTGATCGGCGGCGGAAGGAACCGCAGGTTCGAGGTGGTCGGCTCGCCCCCATCGAGGGCCGCCGGGCGGATTCCGGTTCTGGGTAGCGACATCAGGCTTCGCCCTCTCTGCCTGGCATGGCGATCCCCCGAGGCGGCCGGATTATAGCCGAGGGGACCGGCACGGGCAATCGTACGCAGGTCTCTTGCCTCTACCGCGTGCAAGTTTGATGCCTGCGGCGACACTCGGGCTTGTGCTCGGGCTGCCCTCGCCGGTACAATTCGTGTCCATGAAGCTCAGCGTCGTCATACCGGTCTTCAACGAAGTGCCCACAGTCGAGGAAATCATCCGCCGCGTCGAGGCGACCGGCCTGGCCGACGAAATCGTCGTTGTCGATGACGGCTCGACCGACGGATCACGAGAGATCCTCCAGCGATTGGCCGAGCGGACGCCCTCGCTGCGCCTGATTCTCCAACCCGAGAATCGCGGCAAGGGCTCCGCCGTCCACGCCGGGATTCAGGCGGCCGGGGGCGATCTGGTCTTGATCCAAGATGCGGACCTGGAGTACGACCCGCGCGAATACCCGAACCTCATCGCCCCGATCGAGGAAGGCCGAGCCGACGTCGTCTACGGTTCCCGGTTCCTTGGCGCAGCCCGACGAACGACGATGTTCTGGCATATGGTCGCCAACAAGCTCCTGACGCTGATGACGAACATCCTCTACAACAGCATCCTGTCCGACATGGAAACCGGCTACAAGCTCTTCCGGCGCGAGGTCATTCAGTCTATCCCCCTGCGCAGTCGGCGCTTCGACTTCGAGCCCGAGGTAACCGCCAAACTCCTGAAACGCCGCGTCCGGATCTTCGAAGTCCCCATCACCTTCAACCCTCGCGAGTATGCCGAGGGGAAGAAGATCGGCCTTCCCGACGCCTTCGCCGCCGTATGGGCTCTTCTCCGGTATCGGTTCGTGGACTAGGAACGGTTCCGCCGCCGCCTCCGCCGCCTGGCGGATTTCCGGCGCCTCGCCGCTAGCTCCCTGGCGAGTTCCTGAGTGCCTGAACGTTCCAGCGGACGGATTCAACCCCCATGTAGACATCCCTTTCCGCGTAGAAGGCCACGTCGACGACGCTCCCCGGCCGCAGGCGACGGTGACCCTGACGGAAGGCGATCGCCTCCCGTGCGCCATGCGGATGCCGAAGAAGCAGACGCAGGTGTGAGCGGTCCCGCCCGACCGCCTTCGTCCCCATCAACGTCATCCCCAGGCAGGCAAAGAGCGGAGGCGGGAAACCCATCCCAAACGGCTCGAGTCGATCGAGGAATTCCATCAGCTCCGTCGAGATCTCGTCGGGCGCAACCGTAACATCGACCTCGACCGGTGGCGCCGTCGGGGCGAAATCCTGGCGACGGGCGATCTCCGCAAGTCGCTCCCCCAGCTCTTCAACGCGGTTCGCGTCCAGTGAGAAGCCGGCGGCAGCCTCATGCCCGCCGAAACGCCAGAGCAGAGGCGCGCACGCCTCGAGCGCCTGGGTGATGTGGAACCCCCGGACGCTCCGGGCCGATCCTCGCGCTTCGCCACCTCGCAGTGCGACGACGATCGCCGGCCGATGCCATTCCTCCACCAGCTTCGCCGCAGCGGGCCCCAGGAGACCCTCACCGTAGCTCTCGTCCGCTTCGAAGATCACCGGCCCGATCTTGTCATGCCGTTCCAGGCGATTGCGGACGTCTTCGAGCAGGCTCTTCGTCGCATCCTGGCGTTCCCGATTCGCGGCGTCGAGCTCTCCAGCGAGGCTCATCGCCTCGGTCGTGTCGACAGACTTCAGCAATCGGTAGGCCGCCCAGGCGCTGCCCAGCCGACCGGCAGCATTGAGCCGCGGGCCGAGCCCGAACGCAATGTCTCGTGCCGTCAGCCGTCGCCTCTGGATCCCCGCCACTTCGGCAAGCCCGGCCAGACCGACTGATGAATCGTCCCTCAGGTGAGCGATCCCCTGGGCGACGAGTGTTCGGTTCTCATCGACAAGGGGAACCAGGTCGGCGACCGTCCCCACGGCCACAAGATCCTTTCGTTCCAGCGCCCGGAACTTCGCCCCGGTAGCCTGCTCGATCGCAGACACGAGTTTGAAGGCAAGACCGACGCCCGATAGGCCCTTGAAGGGATAGCTGTCTCCCCGACGCTTGGGGTTGACGACTGCTACGGCCGCCGGGAGTTCCGGCCCCGGCTCGTGGTGATCGGTCACAATGAGATCGAGCCCCGCCTCGGCAGCCGCCTGCGCTTCGCGGACGGCACGTCCACCACAATCCACCGATACGACTAGAGCCGCGCCACTATCCTTCAGGCGCACGAGCGCTCCCTCGTTCAGCCCGTAGCCCTCCTCGAACCGGCTCGGGATGAAGGCGTCGACTTCGACCCCAAGCTCTTCCAAGGCCGACACGAGCAGGGCAGTGGCCGTCAGGCCGTCGGCGTCGTAGTCGCCGTACACCACGATCTTCTCTCGTCGGTCGACGGCGGTCCGAATCCGGTTGACGGCCACCGCCATGTCGTCCAGCAGGAACGGGTCGTGCTCGCGACCGGAGGCCGCGTCAAGGAGCCGATCCGCCTCTTCAGGCGCCCGCACGCCCCGAGAACGCAGAACGTGCCAGGCAGCCCTTGAGAAGCCGCCCAGCGGTTCGGCGCTCTCTTGCGGGAAGATCCACTCACGAACGGCGGTCATCGAAGGAGTCCAACAAAACGGGCCCGCGCGAGGCGGGCCCGTTTGCAGCGGCGATGCGGACTCAGGCCCAGCCCTGGTTCTTGACCAAGTCTGTCACGACGGGGATTCTCACCATCTTGCCCGAGTAGGCCTGGTAGGCCCAGTAGAGCATCACGACCCACAGCAGGAAGGGGATGCACAGGCCGACAATCGTAAACGAAAGGACAAACCACAACGCGACCTCAACAATCCCCATGACCAACGCCTGCATGTTGTGGGCCCGGATGTACGGCCTGTTCTTCTTCTCCTCCCACAGCAGGATGATGATCGGTACGAGCGGCGTGAACACGTACGCCAACGCCGACCAAAGTCGATCGTCGCTCGTCGATTCCGGGGCACCCATCGCTTCGCTTGCCATCAGTCCGTCTCCTTGTGAATTAGGGTTTGGGGCCCAGACCGCCGCCCGGCGCGGACGCGCCCCGGAGGCTTGCCAGGCACACCTGCCCATAGTAACACCGTTGGCCCAAATGAGTTGCTCTGCCAGGGACCCGCTGTGCTAGGATGGCGGCAATGCGCATCGTGTTCCTGGGCAGCCCGGACTTCGCCGTCCCCTCCCTTCGCCTTCTGGCCCAAGTGCACGAGGTGGCCGCCGTCGTCACCCAGCCCGATCGACCCGCCGGCCGGGGCCGCCGCCTCCAGGCGTCTCCGGTCAGGCAGGCCGCCGCTTCCCTCTCCATCCCAACCCTCCAGCCGACGCGGGTCTCAGAGCCGGTAGCAACCGCCGCCATCCTAGCCTTCGCGCCGGAGGCCATCGTCGTCGTCGCCTTTGGCCAGATCCTGCGACCGCCCCTGCTGGAAGCCCCGCCCTTGGGCTGCCTGAACGTCCACGCCTCGCTTCTTCCGCGCTGGCGAGGCGCAAGCCCCATCCAGCACGCCATCCTGGCCGGCGATGCTGAAACCGGTGTGACGATCATGCGGATGGATGCGGGCCTTGATTCGGGCCCCATCCTGACTCAGCGCGCCCATCCGATCCGTCCGGAACATACCGGCGGTTCCCTGAGTGCGGAGTTGTCCCGGCTTGGGGCGGAACTGCTCCTCGAGACTCTCCCGCAGTATGTGGAGGGCGAGCTCCTCCCTCGCCCCCAACCGCTCGAAGGCGTGACGATGGCACCGAGATTGACGCGAGCGGATGGGATCTTGGATCCGATGCGGCCGGCGGCGGACCTCGCCCGCTGCGTTCGAGCCTTCGACCCCTGGCCCGGAACTCGACTCGTCTGGCCGGAAGGCAGCCTTGCCATCCTGCGAGCCCAGGCCATCCAAGGCCAGACCGGGGTTCCAGGCACTATCATCGGCCGCGACCCGAGCCCCGCTCTCGCGACGACCGATGGTCATCTGTTGCTCGACCAAGTGAAACCTCCGGGGGGTCGTGCCATGACGGGCGCCGAGTACCTCGCAGGGCATCCGGCTTTCCGTACGGTCCATATCAAGCCGCCGGCCGGGGCAACCGAACTGCACTGACCGCTTGCGATTTCCGCGAGGTCGGACCAGAATCCAACCCACCGGAAGGGAAGCTCAGGAGGCCTCATGCGTTTCAAGGAAGAACTGGCGGAGGGAATCGGGACATTCACCTTGGTGTTCATTGGCGCCGGCGCAGGCGCGTTGGCGGCTTCGTCGGGCGCCGGCATCGTCGGCGTGGCGCTCGCCCACGCGATCGCGCTGAGCGTCATCGTCTATGCGTGGGGTGCAGTCTCCGGCGCCCACGTCAACCCGGCAGTCACTTTCGGCGTGGCCATCGCCGGACGGATGTCGTGGGTGCGGGCCGCAAGGTATTGGGTTGTGCAGCTCCTGGGGGGCGCGCTTGCGGCGCTTCTGCTTCGCTCGCTGATCGGAACCGAAGGCAGTCTGGGTATGACCGTCCCCTCGCCTGGGCTCGCAACCTGGCGGGCCGTCGTGATTGAGGCCGTCCTGACGTTCTTCCTGGTGACCGCCGTCTTCGGCTCGGCCATCGCCGGCCGCAACGGCAATGCCGCCGGTCTCGCGATCGGCCTGG
>DATIPT010000073.1:0-5692 GCA_035471625.1 Anaerolineales bacterium | reverse complement strand
ACCGGCACCTCGACCAAGTCGGCTGCGAGCCATCTTCCATCCTGCGCGACCACGCCCGTCGCGCGGGCCCACAGCGGGTCATCCCCGAAGTTATCCAGGACGGCAGTGATGAAGAGGTTCCCCTGATCGTCCACCGACGGCTCGGAAAGTCTGGGCTCGACGGATGGAGGGAGCCCATCGCCGTTGCGAACGATTGGGAATGCCTCCCAGGTCGTCGCTCTGCTCGACTTGGGCACCCGGGCGAGGAATGGCAGGGTCGGCGTGGCGAAGTCGACAGCCCGCGCCGGATGGGCCTCGAGGACGTCAACCATCGCTCCGTTCGGATCCCTACCCAGCAGGCGAACTGCAAGGATCTCAACGACGTCAAGGCTGTCGACCGTCAGGCGGCCGAGGGCAATCGTCGAGCCTTGCGCGTCGAGGAAGGTCTGCAGGACCTTGGCCGATGCCGGTGGCACCGGCTCCACCGGCGCGGTTTCTCCCGTCAGGAAGGCTTCCACCGAGACAGGTGTCGCCGCAAGGCGGAACGTCTCACGGAACGGCCACCCGGCACCGGCCGGGACGATGTCGAGAGGCAGTCCGATCGTGCGGCGGTCGATCTCGGCTCCCGAGCGATCGGATAGGACGATCCGTACGCGTGGGTCCGCGACCGGCTCCACCCCGGTCTGCGCGAGGCCGATGACGATCCACTCTTCTGACGTTTCTCCAGGGAGAAGGTAGGCCTCGAGGCGCAGCCGGTAGGCCGGCGTGGGCGAGGTTGGCGGGCGGGGGGATGACGTGGGGCTCGGAGGCGCTTGGCTGGCAGGCGCACACGCGCCCAGCAGCCAGGCTGCCAGGAGCAGAAGATGGAACCCGTGAACTTGCTGACTTCGGAGCTTGCCCACTGAGCCGCCTTATACCACGGACCTTGGAAGGATTGACAGCCAGGGCCTGGATTGTTATGATACCGACCGGTCGGTATCATAGGAGAGAGCGTGAACAAGGCCGAGAAGAGCCAGGAGACCCATGGAAAGATCCTCGAGGCGGCCCGGGCCCTCTTCGCCGATCAGGGCTACGAGGCGACTGGGGTGGCCCTGATCTGCCAGGAGGCCGGGGTCAGCAAGGGCGCCTTCTATCACCACTTCCCGTCCAAGCAGGCGGTCCTCATGGCGATCCTGGACGAGTGGCTAGTGGCCCTCAGGCCCGGGCTTGATCTGTGGGCAGGCTCGGACCGGCCGGTCCCTGAGACGCTGGCCTTCGCAGCAGACGCCGCGGGTACGGTCTTCGAAGGAGATCCCCGCACGCGGCGGCTCCTGCTCGAGCTGTGGAGCCTGGCCAGCCGGGATCCGGCCGTAGCCGAGGCGGCTCGCGATCAGTTCCGCGTCTACGCCGCAGGTCTGACCGGCCTCCTGGAACGCGGCTCGAGGGAGGGTTCGCTGCGCAAGCTGGACACTGAGGCCGGCGGCCGCGTCCTCGTTTCCCTGGCCGTCGGGACGTTGCTGTCGAGCTTGCTCGATCCAAGCCGCGCCGATTGGAGCGCGGTTCTCAAACAAGGCGTCGCGATGCTGTTGAGCGGCATCGCCCAGGAGAGATGACCGTGCGCGTTCTCTTGACGGGGGCGTTCGGAAACATCGGCGCCCACACACTCGAGGAGCTTGTACGACGCGGGCACGTCGTGCGGTGTTTCGATATTCCCACGCGAGCCAACCGTCGAACAGCCCGCCGTTTCGCCCGGGCTCCAGGGATCGAGATCGTCTGGGGTGACCTGCGCCAAGACGAGGACGTCGCCCAGGCCGTCCGGGACATCGATGTCGTTGTCCATCTGGCGTTCGTGATCCCGACGCTCTCGGCAACTGGGGTGGGCAGCGAAGATCGCCCGGAGTGGGCTCGCGAGATCAACGTCGGAGGCACCCGGCGGCTGATCGAGGCGCTTGGCCGTCAACCAGTCCCACCGCGGTTGATCTTCGCCTCTTCGCTTCACATCTACGGTCGCACCGCCGACCGCACCCCACCTCTGCGGGTTTCGGATCCGATCGAACCGGTCGAGCACTATGCCAGGCACAAGGCCGAGTGTGAAGCGCTTGTCCGGGCTTCCGGACTGGAATGGGCGATCCTGCGGCTGCCGGCGACGCTTCCCGTCCGGCTGGTCTTGGATCCAGGGATGTTCGACGTCCCCTTGGAGAACCGCATCGAATACGGTCATGTGAGAGACGTCGCAGCAGCGTTCGGCGCTGCGGTCGAGAGCGAGAAGGTCTGGGGACGGACCCTATTGATCGGCGGTGGCACGAATTGTCAGTACACGTACGGCGAAATGGTGGAGCGCATCCTGGAAGCCTCGGGAGTCGGCATGCTGCCGAAGGAAGCCTTCACCCGGACTCCGTTCCCGACCGATTGGCTCGACACCGAAGAGAGCCAACGCCTCCTGCGCTACCAGAGCCGCACGCTCGATGACTATGCGGCCGATCTCCGGCGATTGCTCGGCTTTCGACGTGCCCTGGTGCGGGTCTTCCGCCCGATCGTGCGCCGCTGGCTGCTCCAACGCTCGCCATACTGGGAGGCCTGGACGGGCCGCATGTCGGGCGTGGCGGTCGTCACCGGGGGCTCGGGCGGGATCGGCGCCGCCACGGCGCAACGCCTGGCGCGCGCCGGGATGAAAGTCGTCCTTGTCGCCCGGACGAGAGCGCGCCTGGAGGATGTCGCCACGGCGATCCGCCAGGAAGGCGGTCAGGCGGCGATCCTGGAGGGGGATCTGGCGTCCGAGGCGGACTGCCGTCGAGTCTATGAACGCTCGTCTGAGTTCTTCGGTGCGCCCGATGTTCTCGTGAATGGGGCCGGTATCGGCTGGTATGGCTACGGGGAAGAGATGCCATGGCCAACCGCCAGTGAGATGATCGAAGTGAACATGGTCTCGGTGGCGCGCCTGACTTTGCTGTTTCTGGCGGACATGAAGCCCCGCGGGAAGGGGCACATCGTCAACATCGGGTCGGTCGTCGGCGGCCTGCCGAGCCAGGGTGTGGCGCTGTACAGCGCCACGAAGTCGTTCGTGGATACGTTCACCTCCTCGCTGTTCCGCGAGCTTCGGGGAAGCGGGGTGAACGTCAGTGTGGTGCGGCCCGGCGCGGTCGGAACCGAGATGCTCGGCGTGCTCGCATTCTCATCCGGAGAGCTGCGCATGCCGCTCCAGCGGCTGTCAATCGAGCCTGAGGCGGTCGCCTCTCGAGTGCTCTCTCTGATTCGTCGGCCGCGGCGCGTCGCCTATGTTCCGTCAGCGCTGGCGGTCGTCCCCTGGATCGAACTCGCCTTCGGTTGGGCTATGGACCGGCTGGGTCCGATCGCGTTGCGGCGACAGCGGGGGCGTCCGGGCAGATCCGTCTGAGGCCGAGCCGGTACGCAGCGATCCCGAGGACGACGGAGAGGGCAAGGGCGAGAACGTACGGAGGCACAACGCCGAGCACCCACAGGGCGAAGGGGATCCATACGGCGAGTCCGACGAGAGTCCCTCCGAGGAGCGACCATCCAAGACTGGACCGGGCGCGGCGGCTGTCCTTGGCGGCGCGCAGGGTCGCGATCCAACCTGAGGCGAGGTAGGCGATCCAGGAACACACCGCCGTCAAGGGGAGGATCACGATCGGGATCAGCTCGGCGAGCTCCTGGACGATAAGCACGATCGCCACTCCGGCGACGAGCAGGCCGACGATGACCCAGGGGAGGGAACTGGCCCCCGCATCGGAGATGCGTTCCCGCTTCCAGGCGATTCTGGATAGGACGAGAGCGACTGCGGATCCGGCCAAAATCGCCGCGATCGTCTCACCGAGAATGATGAATGGTGGAAGCAAGTTGGCCAGCGTCCCGTGGTCCGGGGTCGGTCTGGTCCCACCGACGGCGACAGACGCCCACTCTGAGCTCACGCGGCCGCGCACGATCCCCTCGTTGCCGATGGCAGCCAGAGCGAAGTGTTCGGGACCTTTCCCCAGGATGACGAGGTCGTGCGTACTGAAGTCAAGGTCCTTGGGGCAGGAGAGGGGCTGGCCGTACCCGGAGGCGGCCCTCGCCATGTAGCTCCAGCGGGTCGTCGGAGATCTCCACACAGTCTCCCAGGTCAACCCTCCATCGGAAGTAGCCTGGAGATATGCCTCGCCGGAGACCCGATAGCAAACGTCCGCCTGGTCGGGATCGCAGACCGTCTTTGGAAGGAGCGCGGGTTGTTCCGCGGCAGCGACCAGCTCCGGAGGAAGCTCGGCGTCGTCGACGAAAGCCCAGTGAGCCCCATCGGTCGTCCGGAAGGCGGAGCTGACCGGCCGCCATTGCGTCGAGAGGGCGAAGACGTCGCCGTCAAGGGCCACCAGGTGGGTGATCGGAAGCACGGGGGGGCAGGGAGAGGTCGCCACCGTGGCTAGGGAGGCCAGTCCGAGAGCCGTCAGGACACGATGGCGCGCGATGTGAGGCCGACCCTCGAGCGAATGCCAGAGCCGCCAGGCGGGGATGAGGGCGAGCAGGGCGATGAGATCGGTCGGATCGAGGATGAGACTGACCGGCAGCCCCAGGATGGATTCGATGGCGGAAACCGCTGCGGCGTTCGCCGCAGGGATGGTCTTGACCGCGGCGAAGCCGATCGCGGTCGCGGCGAAACATGCCGTGCCCAATCGGGAAGACGACAGCCGCACTCGCCGATCGAGGCCGCCCGGGCGGAGAAGGAGAACGACGGCTGCCGACAGGAGGAAGGGGAAGAAGAACAGGCCGGCGAAATCGCTCAGCTTCCCGGTCCAGACCGAGGGGGCAAGCCGCTTCAGGACGTGATCGTTGATGAGCAGGACGGCGACGGCCGCGAGCGTTGCCGGATGCGCCAGCGCGTCGAAGGCGTGGTGTTGGAAAACCCGGTTCTCAGGAGTTGGGCCGGGCCTCCCCGCCAGCGGATGTCGGGCCACGAATCGACTCTAGCATGCCGTGAGGGAGGCACAAGAGGCTCCCTGCGGGTCACGGGCCTGGCTTGAGCTGGTTCGGCCCTGTGCCCGGCGGCGCTAGGGGAGCGCAACGGCCCACGGGTTGCGAGACACTACCTGACCCTGCGTCGATCGGCTCGTCCTGCCCAGGTAGAGTCCGTCCGGCCATGCCCGCGGCATCCGCAAGCCGACCTAGCCTGCGGACACCGCCGGATGCTCCCCAGCCGTCCTGCCGTCACCCAATCTGCCGGATCGGCGGCGGGGCCCAGGTGCCGTCGAGCGCTGCCTTCTCGGGCCAGTAGATGCGCAGGACCACGTAGAACGGACCCTCAGGCGCCGGCAGCCAATTGGCGACCTCGGTTGTCTCTTGGGGCTGAGAGCGCTGGATCGTGATGGTGAGGGACCCGTCTTTCCCGAAGACGAGCCCTTCTGTTGTCGAATTGATCAGGTAGCGGTCGATCGGATTCTCAACCAGGTATCCGGCTGTGCCGTCGTAGGAGGTGTCGTACATCGTGACCGACCAGAAGGCCTTTGCCGGGGGAAGCGAGCGGAAGGTGAGCTGGTACCGATTCGCGCCATCCAGCGGTTCGCCGGCCTCGTCCTCGCGGGCCATCGGGTAGAAGGCCTCGATGGCGTCGTTGCCGCCCCAGCCGAGCATCGCGCTGACGGCACGCAGCAGGTAGTCGCCGGCATAGAAGTCGCGGGTCCCGAACACGTCGGTGGAGGCCCAGCCGTTCACCTTCTTGCCCGACGTCCGGGCCGCCTCTTCCATCAGC
>DATIPT010000072.1:0-12431 GCA_035471625.1 Anaerolineales bacterium | reverse complement strand
AGGGTCAGGGGATGCGTCGCCCAGACGACCCCGGCGGTGAGCCCGCCGACGCGCCCTGCGACCAACCATCCCAACGCAATCGCGAGTCCAACTCCGGCGGCATGCGCCATCACGGAAGGTATTCGCAGGGCCGCCTCGCTCGATCCGGGGGCGAATAGCTTCACGTGCAGATAGAAGAGCGGGGGGTTGACGGCATCGATCCGTGTCGCCTCAAGGAGATCCCCCCAGCTGAGGCGCGTGAACCACCAGGTGTAGCTCTCGTCCAACCACAGGCTCGGCTCGCCAAGTCGAACCATCGCCAGCGCCGTTCCGGCAAGGATTGTCGCCAGAGCGAGGCCGAGGAACGTCCGATCGGGTCTGAGGGTGCCGGGCCCGGCCATTGGGCCGGATTGTACCGGTTCGGCCGAAGAAAGAAACGGGCCCGACTTGGCGTCGGGCCCGCAGCCGTCTCGACGTGCGGAAAGAGATGAGGACCTAACCGCTCACAGCGGGGCCGGTTCCGGCTGACGGCGCCTCGCGCTTGCTCTGGCGG
The DNA here is from genome assembly GCA_035471625.1 of Anaerolineales bacterium. Classification (GTDB taxonomy): domain Bacteria; phylum Chloroflexota; class Anaerolineae; order Anaerolineales; family E44-bin32; genus DATEVL01. The sequence goes on along the minus strand of DATIPT010000072.1, from coordinate 11,899 downwards.
ATCGCCCAGATCAGGCCGAAAAGCGAGACGCCGACGATCGCCCAGCCGACGGCACCCAGCTCGTAGTAGGAGACGACGATCGGAGCGATGATGACCGAGACCAGGTTCACGACCTTGATCATCGGGTTGAGCGCCGGGCCGGCCGTGTCCTTGAACGGATCGCCGACCGTGTCGCCGACCACCGCCGCCATGTGCCGCTCCGAGCCCTTGCCGGTGTTGGCGGCCGGGTCGGAAACTTCGTCTTCGATCAGCTTCTTGGCGTTGTCCCAGGCGCCGCCGGCGTTGTTCAGGTACACCGCCAAGAGCTGGCCCGAAACGATGATCCCGGCCAGGAACCCGCCCAGGGCCTCGACCTTCAACCCGAAGCCGACCAGGATCGGGGAAAGGACACCGATCATCGCCAGCGGGATCAGCTCCTTCTGTGCCGCCGCGGTCGAAATGCCGACCGCCTGCGTGTAGTCCGGCGGGACCTTGCCCTCCAGCACGCCCAGGCCGAACTGGCGGCGGACTTCCTGGACGATCAGCGACGCAGCCCGGGCGACGGCCTGGATGGCGAAGGACGAGAACAACCACGGCACGGCGGCGCCGATCAGCATACCGACGAAGACCTGCGGCAGGTCGACGCGGATGCCGGTCGTCTCCATCAATTCCGAGACGGCGAGCCCGAGCGCGGTCTGGGCCCGGGTCACGTCGACCAGGAAGGATCCGAAGAGCGACACGGCGGCAATCACCGCCGAGCCGATCGCCACGCCCTTGGTGATGGCCTTGGTGGTGTTTCCGACGGCGTCGAGATCGGCCATGATCTTGCGGGCGGCCTGAGTGTCAGGGTCATTGAGTCCGTGCCACGACATCTCGCCGATCCCGTTGGCGTTGTCGGAGATCGGACCATACGAGTCCATGGCGACGTTGTTGCCGGTCAGCGTCAGCATGCCGATTCCCGTCATCGCCACCCCGTACAGGACGTACTGGGTCGTATGGGCCGGATCGACGCCGCCGAAGATCAGGATCGAGGCGAAGATGGACGCGGCGATGACGATGATCCCCCACACCGACGACTCGAATCCGACGGACGTCCCGGCCAGTATCAGGGTCGCCGGCCCGGTGTCGGCCGACTTGCGGATCGACTTCACCGGAGCACCGTGGCTACCGGTGAAGTACTCGGTGACGCGGTCGATCAGGATCGCCAGCCCGACGCCGACCGACACCGCCAGGAAGGGGCGCCACCATCCGCCCGGAATATCCTGGAGGTAGACGAAGGCGATGATCCCGAACAGCACAACCGAGATGGCCGCCGAGGAGAGGAAGCCGGTGAAGATCGCCTTCATGGCGTCGCCGGCCTTCCCCGGACCGCCGCGCACCAGGTAGGTCCCGATGATCGAAGACAGGACGCCGACGCCGCGCACGAGAAGCGGGAAGATGATCCACTCCAGGTGGCCGGTCAGGAAGACCAGGCTCAAACCGAGGATCAAACCCGAGACGATGGTGACCTCGTAGGACTCGAAGATATCGGCCGCCATGCCGGCGCAGTCGCCGACATTGTCGCCGACCAGGTCGGCGACAACCGCCGGATTGCGCGGGTCGTCCTCGGGGATCCCGGCTTCGATCTTCCCGACGAGATCGGCCCCGACGTCGGCCGCTTTGGTGAAGATGCCGCCGCCGACGCGCATGAACAGAGCCACCAGGGTTCCGCCGAAGCCGAAGCCGAGCAGCGCGTCCGGGGCGGCGGCGCCCATGAAGATGAAGATCAGGGTCCCGCCCATCAGACCCAGGCCGTCGGTCAGCATGCCGGTGATCGTCCCGGCCCGGTACGCGATCCGGAGCGAGTCGCCGAAGGATCGACGGGAAGCGGCCGCCACACGGACGTTCCCCTGGACGGCCATACGCATCCCCAGCTGACCGACCAGTAGGCTGAAGGAGGCACCCATCACGAACGCGACGGCCCGGCTCAGGCCCAGGACGATCGGGATCTGGTTGGAGGGGAGGTTGGCGAACCGGTGCAGGGCTTCGGGTGAAGGCGGAACGATGAAGACCGAAAGGAACATGGCCACGGTCAGGATCACCATCCACGGCAGGATGCTGCGAAGTTGGCGGCGAAGATAGGTGTCGGCGCCAACCCGGATGGCGTTCCAAACCTCCAGCATCTTTGGCGTACCCTTGTCTTCCTTCAGGATCTGCCAGCGCAGGAACCAGGCGTAGAAAAGCCCCAGGATGGCGACTCCCAGGACTGCGTAGATGCCGACGGCCTCTAGCGTGGTCAGGCCCTCCATCTGGTACATGGTCGATTGGCTCTCCTCGTAGGCTTGATCTGCGGGAAGCGGCAATTGTATCGGCCCGCACAAGGGGTGTCAAGGTGGCGGACCGCGACATAAGCGAATCATTAAGATTGGAAGGGGCTGGTTGACTTGCCGCCCCAATTCTCTGTATAGTGATGACCTGAACGAGCTGGGACAGCGTAGGTAGCTCAGGAGCACGTGCCTTTGCCGCCGTGCTCTTTCTTCGCCTGATCGCGCCCCAGGGGCCCAGGCACCACCAAGGACCATGATCCGGACAACTGAGCTGACCAAGTTCTACGGAGGCCATCCGGCCATCCGGGGATTGACCTTTGAGGCCGCGCCACGCGAGATCCTCGGCTTCCTCGGCCCCAACGGGGCCGGGAAGACGACGACGATGCGGATCCTCGCCGGATTCATGCCGCCGACCGACGGTCGGGCGGAGGTCGCAGGGTTCGACGTCGTCGAAGAGTCGTTGGAAGTGCGTCGCCGAGTCGGCTACCTCCCCGAGACCGTCCCGCTCTATCCGGATCTCTCGGTGACCGAGTACCTGACCTACATGGGGTCGCTGCGGCGCGTGCCCCAGCTGGAGGGTCGGATCGAACAGGTGCTCGAAGAGGTCGGCCTGATCGAGCGATCCGAAAGCTACATCGGGAACCTGAGCAAAGGGCTTCGCCAGCGCGTCGGCCTGGCCCAGGCTCTGCTCCACCAGCCGGAGGTCCTGATCCTCGACGAGCCCACGATCGGACTGGATCCCGCCCAGATCATCGAGGTTCGGCGCCTGATCCAGCAGCTCGGCCAGGAGCGGACCGTGCTCCTCTCAACTCACATCCTCTCCGAGGCTCAACAGCTGTGCGATCGGGTCTTAATCATCAACAAAGGCCGCATCGCCGCCGAGGACACCCCGGCCAATCTGCAGGCCCAGCTCGCCGGAGCCGAGCAGTTCATCGTGCGGGTGCGACCCCTCGAAGACGCTGTCGTGGCGGCGATTGCGGGAGTCCACGGCGTGGCGCGGGCGCTCCGCGAAGGGGAGGCCGGGGAAGTCCGGGTGGAATCCCGCCCCGGGCATGACGTACGCGGTGATGTGGCGCGGGCCGTCGTCGAGAGCGGCGCCGACCTCCTCGAGCTCCGGCCGGCTAGCGTGAGCCTGGAAGCGATCTTCTTGCAGCTCACCCGGGAAGACGCTCCGGGTAGCGAGGGCCTCGCGTGATGCGCACCATTTGGACCATCGCCAGCCGCGAATTCCGGCACTATTTCGTGTCACCTATCGCCTACGCCGCGGCGTTCTTCCTGTTTCTTGTGCTCGGGATCCTGTTCTACGTCAGCATCAGCTTCGGGATGCAGACGGGTCAGATCCCGCCGGACGGGCGGATCGTGATGGGCCCCATGGTGACCCTGCTCCTGCTGACGACGCCCTTCCTGACGATGCGGCTGATCGCCGAAGAGGCCGGGACTGGAACCCTCGAACTGCTGCTGACTGCACCGATCCGAGATGGGGAACTAGTCGTCGGCAAATGGCTCGGAGCCATGGGTTTCGTCGGATTGTTGCTGGGAGTCACCTGGATCTACCCGATCATCCTGCACCGGATGACGACGCCGGGGATCGACCAGGGGGTCTTGCTGGTTGCCTACCTCGGCGTGCTGCTGATGATGAGCGCCATCGTCGCCACGGGGGTCCTCGTTTCGGGTTTGTTCCGCAACGGGCTGGCGGCCGGTTTCGCCACGCTGGCCGTCATCCTGCTCCTATGGGTGATCGGCGGTCTGGCGAGCGGCTACGGCGGAGTGAACGAAGTGATCCGCTATCTGAGTTTCGGGGACCACCTGTACGACAGCCTGTTCCAGGGTGTCCTTGACCTCGGCGACATCCTCTACTTCGTCAGCCTGACCGTCCTGGCCCTTTTTGTCGCGGCGCGCGTCGTTGAATCGAGGCGTTGGAGATGAGGATCTCGCGCCGCGCCCTCACCTGGATGGCCGTCGGCCTCGGCCTGCTGGGGCTCCTGGCCGCTGCCGCGCTCCTGACGGTTCGCCAGCGAGCCGACATTGGGGTCTGGATCGGGCTCGCGTTGGCGCTGATCGGTTTCGTCGCCGCCGCCGTGATCGATCGCGAACGCTGGGTGAGCTTCGCGCGCGGGCGGCAGGCTCGTCATGGCTTGAACGCCGTGCTCTCGATCGGCGCCGTCTTGGGGATCCTGATCGTGGTGAACGTCGTCGTCTACCAGAATCCCTGGAGCAAGGACCTGACGGAGGATCAGCGCTACGCGTTGGCCCCCGAGACTCAGGCGGTGCTCGACTCGCTGACCTCTGAGGTTCGTCTCATCGGATTCTATTCGCCGGATCGGGCGGATCTGCTTGATTCCATCCGCCCGCTGCTGCAGCAGTATCAGCAGTTCGCCGACGATCGAGTCAGCTACGAATTCATCGATCCACGCGAACAGCCCTACCGGGCCCAGGAGTTCGGCGTGACCCGCGACGCCTCGATCGTCGTCAGCATCGGCGACTCTTCGGAGGTCGTGGCGATCCCTTCGGAGCAAGAAATCACCGCCGCGCTGGTGCGGCTCGCCAATCCTGGGGGTCGCAAGGTGTACTTCCTGACCGGTCACGGCGAACGAGACCTGGATGCGACCGATGAGTTCGGCTATGCCCAGCTTCGGCAGAGCCTCGAAGCCAAGAACTACACCGTGGATGAGCTGAACCTGCTGCTCACCCCTCGCGTTCCGGATGACGCCTTGGCGGTCATCATCGCCGGCGCGACGGCGCCGCTGGCGGATGCCGAGGTGGAGGCGCTGCGGGCGCATGTCGATCGTGGCGGCGGCCTGGTGGCGCTCCTGGATCCGACGCCCGGGACGTCGCTCACATCCGAGAACGACGCGCTCGGCCGCTATCTCGATCAGTCGTGGGGGGTCGTTGCGGACGATGACTTGGTCGTCGACCTGGGGTCTTCGATCCCTCTTGCGGCAATTGCTGCGTCGTATGCGACCCATCCGGTCACGGCTAGGCTGCAAAACCTGGCGACGTATTTCCCGACGGCGCGGAGCTTGCGCTTCGACAGCGAATCAAGTCTGGCGCCCGGGGCCTCCGAGTTGGTGCTCACCGGGACCAACTCCTGGGGGGAGACCTCGCTCGAGGGTCTCTCCCAGGACAGCCGGATTGAATTCGATGACACCGTGGATCTCCCCGGGCCGCTTGCCGTGGCCGTGCTGACCGAGGATCCGGGCAACGCGGCCCGCTTGGTTGTTATCGGCGATTCCGACTTCGCCGCCAATGCCGATTTCTTCGGGCTCGGGAACGGCGATCTGCTGGTGAACAGCATCGATTGGGCCGCCGGGCAGGATGCCCTGATCAGCCTGACGCCCAAGGAGACGATTGAGCGGTTTGTCTCTCCGCCTTCGCAGCAGGTCCTCGTCGTGGTCGCCCTGGTCAGCATCGTCCTGGTCCCGGCGGTCTTCCTTGGGATCGGACTTTCGACGTGGTGGGGCCGTCGCGCCCGGGGCTAGGGCATGGTTCGGCGGTCGACGTGGATCCTGCTGGCCGTGCTCGGCGTGTTGGTCGTGGCCTACTTCGCTTGGCAGCAGTACGCGCCGGCCGAAACAGATGCGCCGGTGGCGACTGCTGAGACGCTGTGGACCGTTCCGGCCGAGCAAGTGGATACGGTGCGCGTCGTCGGTCTGGATGGAAGCCGAGTGGTGCTGGCCCGCCGCGATCCGGAGGTCGGCTGGAGGCTGCTATCTCCCGTGGCCGGGGCGGGGGGCGCCGGCATGATTGAGATGGGGCTGGCGTCGTTGGCCTCGCCGGCTGTGGACCAACGGATATCGGATCCGGGGGATCTGGCGCCCTTCGGCCTGGACCCGGCGGCCTACCGGTTGACGCTGATCTTGCGAGACGGAACGGCCCGGTCGGCCGATATCGGCGCGCTCGACCCGACGGGATCGGTGTTCTACGTAAGGCTGCCCGGCGCCAACGACGTCCTCATGGTCAGTCGGTTTGCGCTTGAGGACGCCTTGGGATGGCTGGCGGAGACCCCGCTGGCCGAACCGGCGGTCGGCCCGACGGGGACCCCCTAGAGGCGGCCCGGCGGCCGGCCAGTGCCGCTCCTGGACGGGTCAGGACGAACGGCATACGTTGATTCGGTGAAATGTTCGCTGTATTCTGGGAAGGGACATGGCTAAGAAGAAGGATGTGAAGACTCGAACCAAGCCCAAGGCTGGGCGCAGGCCGGCGAAGGATGCCCGCCCGCCGCGCCGTCGCGGCAAAGCGGCGGTCGAGGAACCGGCGACGTTGGAAGAGCAGTTGCAGGCCGAGGAAGAGAACCCGGCGATCGAAAAGCTTGTCGAGATGGGCAAGGAGCGGGGCTATGTCACCGTCGACGACATCCTGGCCCTCTTCCCCGACGCCGAGCGGGACATCGACCAGCTGGAAGAGGCCTACGCTGCGCTGCTGGCGGCGGGGATCAACTACATTGATGATGTGACCGACGCCAGCGCCTCGGATGACGACGCCGCCGATGAAGACACGCAGGAGGAAGAGCCCGAAGAAGACTCGGCCCTGGCCAGTATGGACGCCGACGATACCGTCGGCCTGTACCTCAAGGAAGTTGGTCGCGTACCGCTTCTGACGGCGGAACAGGAAGTCTCCCTCGCCAAGCGCATCGAGCGCGGCCGGAAGGCGCGTGAGATGATGGCCGGGAGCACCCTGTCGGCCCGCAAGCGCCGCGAGCTCCAGATCCTCATCGAGGACGGCTGGGCGGCGCGCGAGCACCTGATCACGGCCAACTCGCGGCTGGTGATCAGCGTGGCGAAGAAGTACATGGGACGCGGGGTGCCGTTCCTGGACCTGATCCAGGAGGGCAACATCGGGCTGATCCGCGCCGCCAAGAAGTTCGACTATCGCCGCGGACACAAGTTCTCGACGTATGCCACCTGGTGGATCCGCCAAGCGGTCACGCGCGCCATCGCCGATCAGGGTCGCACAATCCGCGTGCCGGTCCATATGGGCGATCAGATCAACAAGCTTCTGCGGATCTCGCACCAGTTGACGCAGCGCCTGGGCCGGGATCCGTCGACCGACGAACTCGCCGACGCGCTGACAGTGACACCCAAGAAGGTCGAGAACATGATTCAGGTGGCCCGCCGTCCGCTCTCGCTGGAGACACCGACGGACGAAGAAGAAGACTCCGTCCTCGGTGACTTCATCGAGGATGAGGAGTCGCCGGCGCCGGCGGAGACGGTTACGCAGAACCTTCTGCGAGAGCACCTCCAGGAAGTGATGAATACCCTGCCGCCCCGCGAAGTCCGCATCCTTCAGTTGCGCTACGGTCTGCTCGATGGCCAGAGCTACACCCTCGAGGAGGTCGGCCGCAAAATGGGGATCACTCGCGAACGCGTCCGGCAGATCGAAGCCCAGGCCCTTGGACGCCTGCGCCACCCCAGCCATCGACGTCGGTTGTCGGACTACCTGAGGGAATAGGGGTCTTGGATCTACGTTGCAGCCGCCGGGCCTCGCGCCCGGCGGTTTCGATTCACGGCCGTGATCGACCCGGCGATGCCGTGCCCAGCCCATAGGCACACCAGCGGGACGAGCGGGACCACGTATCGCTGGAAGCTCAAGGGCACAAAGACGATCAGGGCTATCGCTTGGACGAGCGTGGCAAGGAAGGCCAGAAGGACGATGCGGCGGACGGCCGGGCCTGCGCGCGCCTCGACGCGGATCCCAAGAACCAGGCCTAGGATGGCGGCGATCAGGATGGCGGCACCACCGACGAACCCTCGCAGCACATCATGGCCGATGGTCCGCAGGTACGAAGCCTCTGCGTCGGCCGTCTGTGTCGTGTAGTTGGCGGCTTCGGCAAACTGGGGAGGGGCGATGAACAGTTGCGCCAACATCGACACCATCCGCTCGGCAGGGGTCGCCAGGACGGTCTCGGGCATCGCCTCACCAAATTCGGCGATCTGGGAGTCAACCAGGTCTTGCCGTGCATCCAGCATCGCCCGGGTAGCACCGAGCGGTTCGGCCCACAGGACGGGGAAGAGCAAGACGATGGTCACGAACGCAGACGCACTGTAGGCCGCGATCCGGCGCAGGGTCTGGGGCGCGCCGGTGCGTGAGGTCTCCGTCGTCCATGCGGCACCGACCCATCCCAGCGGGATCCACACACCGGCCGAGGTCTTGGCGGCGAAAGCCAGGCCGGAGGCGATCCCAGCAAGCCAGGGATGGCGATCCGCGTAGAACAGGCCCAGCAATGCCAGACTGACTCCCAGGATCAAGGCGCCTTCGGCCATCGAGCGGCGGCCGTGCAGGAGCGCCAGCGCATTCGTGGCCAAGAGGAGCGCGGCGCCGAGGCCGGAGGCCCGGCCGCCCAACGCGCGGCCGGCGAAGTAGATCGGCACGAGGGAAGAGACCAACAACAGCGTGCTCGCAACCCGTCCGGCCGCGAGCAGGCCCGGCGAAGGCAGGGCGGAGGCGCGGGTGTTCTCGTCCCATGATTGGGTCCAGTCCCAGTCGGTCGAGACGGTCTCTGCAGGGTATCCGGCTGCGAGCCGCGCCGCGCCGAGGACGTACTTGGCCAGCGGCGCATTGAGCAGGCGATAGGTGAGGTCCTGTGACGGCGGGGTCTCCGTTCGCCAGGGGAGCGATGCCGGAGCGCGAAACAGCGCCTCAAGATCCCGGCTCTGGTAGAGCCACGAAGTCTCGTCAGGATGAAACGGAACTGACGCGGCACCCGCGAGCAGAAACACGGCCAACAGAACGAAGAGCACGATCTCGAGCCGGGGGTACCGGAGGACGCTCATGGGACCCCCGAGCGGCGGAAGATCAGCATTCCGTCGCTCTCGTAGAGGTCGGTTGGGACCTTCTTGACGAGCGTGTAGGCCTCGGCAAACCGCGGATCCTTCAGCGCCGTCTCCCTCCCGTAGACCTCGAGCATGACGATCCAGTCCGGTGAGAGGTCGAGCAATGCGTCGGTGGAAACGGCGAAGTTGATGACGTACGCCTCAGGTGGAAGAGGGAAGTACTCGACAACCTGGGGCGAGACGAGGCCCACCAGGTCGAGCACGCGCGCGCCGGAGAAATAGCCGAGCGCGCCGATGTCACCGGCGGCAACGACCTCCTGGGGTTCCACCTGGCCCAGCATCTCTCGGCCGATCTCTTCATAGACTGCTTCCAGGCCGACGAAGGCCATATCTGGGGCAGGCCGCGAGGGGCCTTGCGAAGGTCGAAGCGTCCAGCCGTTCAGGCTCAGGAGCACAGCGATCGCACCGAAAGCCCAGGCGATTGCAGGACGCTTGAGATCTCGGGTGACTCGGACAACTCCCAGGAAGATACCCAGGAAGAAAGTGGGCAGGGGAGGGGCGAGGTACCAGCGAAAGATGAGCGGATTGGCCGCGGAGAAGGCGACAGCGTAGAGGATCGGGTAGGCGAAGATCGGCCAGGTCTCCGGGCGGCGTCGGATCGTGTCCACTGCGCCGAGGGAGAACAGCAGACCGTAGAGGATCAACCCGAAGGCGATCCACACCGTCCCGAAGGCCAGGTGCTCGAGAAACGGCGTAGCGTAGTGCTGGAGCAGCCGCACCAACCCCGCCTCGGGGGGCAGGAAGTAGGCGGAGGACTTGGCAACGACCGAGTGCGGGATCGGCGATCCGTAGCTGAGCCAGGCGTATGCCGCCCAGGCAGCTCCGGGAAGAAGAAGCCCCGCAACCTCGACGGGCTTGAAGGGCGCGTAGTCGGTGTCTCCCCGGCGGATGCGCCAGATCTGGCGCATCCGCTCGAGGAAGAGGAGGGCGATGAGGAGCAGGGCGTCAGGACGAGTCGTGAGGCTCAGCCCGGCGGCGAGGGCGGCGGCAGCCGGCCGGCGAATCGAATGGAAGTACAATGTCGCGATCATCAGCAGGATGAAGACGCTTGTCTCCATTCCGCCAATGGCGAACGAGACCGACATTGGGGCGACGGCCCACACGGCGGCCGTCAGGATGCCGGCGGTCGGCCGCTCGATCGAGCGGCCGAGACGAATCAGGAGCCAGCAGGTGGCCGCATCCGCCGCGGCGCTGGCGATCAGGGCGAGGATCGGGAAGGGCGCGGCGATTCCTCCCGTAGGAAGAGCCAGCAGGGAGAGGAGCAGGACGAACAGTGGCGTCGTCATCCCGAAGACGGCCTCGCCCGGGTTGTAGACGAGACCGTTTCCGGCGATCAGGTTCTGCGCATAGCGGAAGATGATATAGGCGTCATCGATGACTCGAGGTCCCGGAACCATCCGAAGGATGAAGGCCAGGAGGGGGATCCAGAGTTCCGGACGCAGCGCTCGTTGCCAGCGCACGGGCGCATTATAGCGATGGCGACCCTCGGGCAAAAGCTGGGCGAGCTTCGGGGCAACTTCTGGGCGGCGGTCGTGACCGTCCTGCTGGCCGCCGCCGGGTTCCGGGCAGTGCTCCTGTGGCACGGGGCCTTTCCATTCAACGCCGACGAAGCTGTCGTTGGACTCATGGCACGTCACGTCCTTCAGGGCGACCTGCCAATCTTCTTCTACGGACAGGCGTACCTTGGGAGTCTTGACGCCCTCCTGGTCGCGGCCGGTTTCGCCGTGAGCGGGCCCTCGGTCCTGGTCATCCGAGTCGTCCAGGTGGCGATCTACCTTGCGACGATCCTGACAACGATGCTCCTAACGCGGGAAATTGGCCTCCCAACGCGCACGAGTGCCGTTGCCGGCTTGCTGCTAGCTGTGCCACCGGTCCTCGTGACTCTGTACACGACCGTCTCGCTCGGCGGGTACGGTGAAGCCCTTCTCCTCGGCAGCCTCATCCTTCTCGTGACGCTTCGCATGATCCGTTCCTCTCCGACTGCGCTGGCGGTTGGGGGGTGGGGCGTGCTGTCGGGTTTTGCCCTGTGGACGTTCGGTCTGACGCTCGTCTACTCGATCCCGGGTGGGGTCTTCCTGTTGGGGGCCGCGCTGCGCGGGATCCCGACGCGCGCCAAGCTAGGGAAGATCAGTGCGCTGACCCTCGGTGTGATGGCAGGAGCCCTTCCGATGCTTCTGTGGGCCGCGGCGCATGGGCCATCAGCCCTTTTCCAGGAGCTTCTTGGCTCGGCGATCGCCGGGGCGTCGCCCTCCGATCTGCCATCGGCGATCGGCCTCCATCTTGTGAACCTAGTCCTGTTTGCCCCGACCGTCGTCTTTGGCCTGCGCCCGCCCTGGGATATCGTCGCGCTGGGAATGCCCCTGACGCCGATCATCGCCGCCCTGTGGATCGCAGCCCTGGCGCGAGGGGTCCGTCAAACGAGCTGGCCCGCGGGTGGAAGAGCCGGGCGGTGGCTGCTGGGAGGCGTCGCCAGCCTGACCGTGGCCGGATTCCTGCTAACGGGCTTCGGTGCCGATCCATCGGGCCGGTACTTCCTGCCTGTCTTCCAGGTCCTGGCGATCTTCGCCGCAGCCGGAGTCACAGCTTGGACAACTCGATTCCGACCCGCTGTGATTGCCTTGCTGTTCGGTCTCGTGATCGGCTTCAACCTGTGGTCGAACCTGCAGGTCGCCAACAGATCGCCGTTCTTCACGACCCAGTTCGATGCCGCCACTCGCTACGACCATCGCTACGACGACCAGCTGGTAGCGTTCCTTGAGGAGCGGGGGGAGAGGACCGGATACG
>DATIPT010000071.1:0-52795 GCA_035471625.1 Anaerolineales bacterium | reverse complement strand
TTTGAGGAGTCCGCCTACCGGGACTTCCGGGACCGGGAGATGGTCCGGTATCGCCGGATGGTCGCTGCCGGTCTCGGGGCCTGGTATGGAGCGTTCGACGGCGGCGACCTGCTCGGCGACCTCGGCATCTTCACGGAGCATGGGCTCGGACGCTATCAGTCGGTGGAAGTCCACCCCGAGGCGCGGCGCCAGGGGATCGGCGGAACGCTTGTATACGAAGCCGGTCTCCACGCCATGGACAGGCACGACCTCAGCACGCTGGTGATCGTCGCCGATGAGGGATCAGCCGCTGCACGGCTATACAGCGGCCTCGGTTTCAAGCCGACGGAAGTCCAGGTCGGCCTGGAACGGCGACCGCGCTAGCTCCGAAAGGGGGAGACTGTCCGCCTCCCGGGCAGTGAGGAGATTGCGCGATACTTGGCCTCCCTTGCCCGTTGCCAATACAGGCCTAGGGGGTAGCTCCGAATCCGCGACACAATGGTGCTCCGTCTGTGATCCTTGTGACCGGTGCTTCCGGGAAGACGGGCCAAGCCGTTGTCCGTGCCTTGGCCCGCGCCGGCGCGCCTGTGCGCGCCCTCGTGCGCGACCTCTCGCGCTCGGATGAGCTCACCACCCTCGGAGCACGCGAGGTTCTTGCCGCCGACATGCGCGTCGAGGCCGAGATGCGCCCTGTTTTCGCCGGGACCCAGGCCGTCTATCACATTGGTCCCAATGTACACCCGCAGGAGCTCGAGATCGGGCTTGTTGCGCTCAACGCCGCGCGCCAAGCCGGTGTCGGTCACTTCGTTCTCCACTCAGTACTCCATCCACAGACCGAACAGATGCCCCATCATTGGCACAAGCTCCGGATGGAAGAGGCCCTCCTGGAATCCGGGCTTGCCTTCACGGTGCTCCAGCCGACGGCCTACATGCAGAACCTGCTGGTCCAGTGGCACCAGATCACCGAGCAGGGTCTGGTGCGCAATCCCTACCCCGTCGAGACACGCCTGAGCCTTGTGGATCTCGCCGATGTCGCCGAAGTGGCGGCCGTGGTGCTGACCCATGATGGTCACAAGGGCGCAACGTACGAACTGGTGGGCACCCAGCCGCTTTCTCAGACCGAGGCCGCCGAGATCCTGGGGAAGGCACTCGGCATAGCCGTCCGGGCGGAAGCGGAATCGATCGCCGACTGGGATATCCGGGCGGCGGCGGCCGGCCTGGCTGAACCTCGCCGGGCAATCCTGATCAAGATGTTCGAGTACTACGCTCGTCACGGGCTAGTCGGCAACCCGAAGACGCTGGGGTGGCTTCTGGGGCGCGAGCCGAGCAGCCTGGCGACGTTCGCCAGGCGGGCAGCAGGCCGCATTCGCTAGCGGAGAGTCAAGTCGAGGAGGAAGGCATGGATGAGCGGGACCTTGAGTTCCTCCGAGAAGCGATGGAGCTTGCACGCTCCGCCCGCCGGAACGGCAACCACCCCTTCGGCGCGGTTCTGGTCGACGAGAATGGAAACGCCTTGATTCGGGCCGTGAATACCGTCGTCTCAGAGAGAGACTTCACCGGGCATGCCGAAATGAACTTGATGCGCTCCGCTGGTTCGAAATACGATGCCGCGTTCCTTGCGCATTGCACCGTCTATGCCAGTACCGAGCCTTGCCCCATGTGCGCCGGGGCGCTCTTCTGGGGAAATGTCCGCCGGGTCGTCTTCGGCTTGAGCGAGGAAGGTCTCTACGACATCGTCGGTTGGAACACCGACGAAGTCCTGCACCTCACCTGCCGCGAGGTTTTCGCCCGGGGCAAGAAGCCGGTACAGGTAGATGGTCCCCTGCTTGAAGACGAAGCCAGAGAGGTCCACCTCGGATTCTGGAGCTGACGAGGGTCACAAGCACCGGGCAACAGCTTCGATAGCCTAGGCCAAATTTCATCCAGATAGTCCCAATCATGCGCCGCCCCAGCATGGGATCGCCTCTCGAGCCCTTCAAGGGCCCTGATTCCCCGGGTAATCTTGCCTCTCCCCTTCCGCTTGCCCTATAGTGAGCGGAGCCCGTCTGGCTTAGGAAGCGTGGCACTCGGCTGATGATGGCGTTCAAACGGCCGCTGCACCGATGGTTGGGCGACCCCGTGGCCGTCCTGACCCTGGTCGCAGCCTTCCTGCTCGCGTCTTGTTCCAACTCGGATCGGCTTCCGCCGGAGGCCCGAGACCGCTTAATCGACGCCATGGGGCGACTCCCTGGCTCGGCCGCCCCGGCTGAAATCGTGCGCGCGTGGCCGGGCGAAATCAGGTCCCCTTCCGAGGCCGGGGAGATCTGGTGTGTCGAGGTTGACCAGACCCTCATCGCAGCTGCAGGACAGGACTCGATTCGAACGATCTGGATTGTGGTTCGCCAGGATCCAGGCAAAGAATGGGAAGCGGCGATGCTCCCGACCCTGTCGGCCTGGTGGCCCTATGAGGCCTGCGGCGTCACGCCCTGAGGGCGCAGCGATGGCTACAATACCTGAAGAGATCCTGATACTGGAGGCAAGAAGATGCTCGCTCAGCTGAGAACCCGGCACATGGCACTGGCGTTGCTCATTTCAATGCTCGTCCTGGCGACAGCCTGCACTTCGGTTTTCGGCATCGGGTCGCCGTCGGACCTTGAAAGCACCCAGGCCGCTCAGGGCGCAATCCTTTCCGATCTCGCCACCCAGGTCGCCGGCCAGGATGAAACTGAGTCTCGGCAATGGGAAGCGATCTCGTACCTCTCAACTCAGATGCCCTACGCCGTTGGGTGGATCACTCCGATTCCGCCGGGAGTCACGATCTCACCAACCCCGTACCTTCCCGGCGGGCAGGCGCCCGCGGACATCCATGGCTATCCTTCCGAGACCCGCACCGGCATCGCCGGTCTCGACAGAATCCTTGACGCGGTCCTCACCGGCAGCCCTCCCCTCACTCTGGATCTGGTTCGTCTCACCACCACGGCGTGCTCGACTGCCGAAGGCCTGGGCGGACCCCCGAAGTGCCAGGATGGCGAAACGGAAGGAACCCTGGTTCAGGTCCTTCCGGTGTCCTATGGAGAAGGCACCTTCATCCGCTCCTCGAATGCCCAATCGGCCCTCGACTTCTCTGTAATGGACTTGCTGGCGGTGTACCGTGTGCCGGCCACGGCCTACCGGGCCGACTATTGGCCCGCCGGCGAGTACGGGATCGTGTTCACAACCGGAGACGGTGGGTTCCTGCATGTGATCACCCTGATCATCGAGGATGGCAAGATCGTCCGAATCGACTTTACCCCGATGGCACCGTCGGACCTGACCTGGGCCCCGATCGACGATTTCGTCCTGCCGCCGCTGGATCCATGATTGCGCTCGCAATCCGCGCCGGAGCCTAGAGCTTCGACGACCTCGTGCCTGGAAGCGCCGATCCAGATGGGCTCCCGGGAAAGGCGCTTTGGATCAGGGGCATCCCGGCCCAGGGCGGCCAGGACGTGGCCATGATCTCGCAGGTCTATCCTTCCCGTCGGTGAGCGACGGTGTTTGGGAGAGAGAGCCTCCCAGAGCTGAGATTCGTCACTAGGAACCCGACGCCAGGGCCTGCAAGATGGTGTATGTTGCGGATGTCGATGGGTCCACCCGGAGACTGGAGGTATCTTGAGCCCGATCTACCTGACCCTCTTCGCTATCGTCGTCACGCTTGTCCTGACGCTGGTGGTATCCCGGCGTCAGAGCTTCGATCCTTCGACTCGGCGGGGCCTCTGGTTCTTGGTCGCGGCAGGGCTCGTCGCCCTGGTCTTCCTGTTGCTCTTCTTCCGATGACGGACCGCATGCCTGCCACAGATCACGAAGGTAACCCGCCCGGGACAGACCGGCCCCCGTACCTTCCACCAACCGGACTGCGAAGGGTAGGCCGCACCCGCCCTCTCGAGGATTCCGACCATGCCGAATGACCCCTACCGGGAACTGGCCCGCCAACTGGATGCGATCCCCAACGGATTCCCAGCCACCGCGAGCGGAGTCGAACTGCGGCTGCTGGCCAAGCTCTTCGCGCCGGAGGAGGCGGCGTTGGCCGCGGTCATGCGGCTGACCCCCGAACCCGCCGGAGACATCGCCTCGCGCGCCCGTCGGGATTCCCAGGAGGCCTACCGGACGTTGCGCCGCATGGCGTCTCGAGGACTGATCGATGCCCGCAGGGCCGGGGAGCAGCGCGGTTTCTCTCTCCGCCCCTTCGTCGTCGGTTTCTACGAGAGCTCGCTACCACGCATGGACGATGAGCTCGCTGCCCTGTTCGAAGAGTACTACACCGAATCGGGCGCCGGCATGCTGCGGGACACCCCTTCCCTGCACCGGGTGATCCCTGTGGGCGAGTCGATTCCCTTTCAGATCGAGGTCTTTCCCTACGAGAGAGCGAGCGAACTGCTCGAAGGGGCCAAGTCCTGGGGTGTTCGGCGATGCATCTGCCGTGTCCAGCAGCAACTGGTTGGCAGGGGTTGCGAGAGACCGGTTGAGTCCTGTCTGGTGTTCGCGCCGATCGAGGGAGCCTTCGACCACAGTGAATCCGATCGCGCCATCACCAAGGAAGAAGCCATACGAATCCTCGGGGAAGCGGCCGAGGCCGGGTTGGTGCACTCAACTGGGAACTACCGCAGCGGCACGAACTACATCTGCAACTGCTGCACCTGTTGCTGTGGGATCCTGAGAGGCATCAGCGAGTTCGACATTCCGACCGCGGCCGCCCATTCGGCGTTCCGCATGGTCGTCGAACCGTCCCTGTGCATCGGCTGCGCCGATTGCATCGATCGATGCCAGTTCGGCGCCCTCACCGTGCCCGATGACCTGGCCGTGATCGAGGAGGCGCGATGCATGGGATGCGGTCAGTGCATTCTGGCCTGCACGGTCGACGCCCTCCGCCTGGAACGACGACCGGCGGAAGAGATCCTGATGCCTCCCGCTGATCTCCGCGACTGGATGGCAAAGCGCAGCGAGGCGAGGGGGCTGTCCATGGGTAGACGCTCCTAGCAACCCATCGGCCTCCGGGCCTCGCCCGAGCGCTCCAGGCCACGCCGTTCGTCCCGGGGGAGCTGGTGAGACGCAAAGCCGCCGGCGGCAGCATCCAGGGTAGCTAATGTCGGGCCTCGTCGTGGTCTTGCTTGCCGGGATCACTGTCGCCGCGCTCGTCGTGATCGTCTGGCGGATCCTGGTGCGGCGTGTAGCCCTACCGTGCCCCCCGTCGTTCACCTGGCTGCTTGAGAACCCGATCATGGACGAACTGGCGGGCGGCCAGACGATCCTGGAGAGGGCCGGCATCCGCAAAGGAATGCGGGTCTTGGACGCCGGGTGTGGGCCCGGTCGCCTCGCGATCCCCGTAGCCGAATTCGTCGCGCCGAACGGCCACGTCGTCGCGCTGGACCTCCAGCCGGAGATGCTCGCGCGTGTTCGCCGGCGTGTGGCCGACCGAGGCCTCAGGAACGTCACGACGGTCTGCGCAGGACTCGGGCAAGGCCGACTGGGCAAAGCCGAGTTCGACCGCGCCCTTCTGGTTACCGTCCTCGGGGAGATCCCCGATCGCTCTGCCGCCCTCCGGGAAATCTATGAGGCGCTGAAGCCAGGGGGAGTGCTGTCGGTCACAGAGGTCCTCCCCGATCCTCACTTTCAGAGTCGGGAAACCGTCCGCAGACTGGCACTTCAGGCTGGGTTCATCGTGGATGAGGTGCATTCCACTTGGAGATCGTATACCTTCAACTTGATCCGCCCAGATCACTCGTCTGGAGCGCCAGAAGGCGTTGACCCCGAGCTCCGGGCGGAGGCCTCCGGAGACCCCAGTTCGACCCCGCGGGATCCCTAGATCGTGATACCAGCGGCGCAGCTGGCCGATGAGATTGCCGGCCGATTGGCCAGAAGCCCTTCCCAGGATACGGCCCACCTTCGGGGGATTCGTCGCGAGTACACCAAGCGGCTCACGAGCGAGCCTGCCGGCCTGACCCTCCAGACGGCGCTCCGACTTGTTCCAACCTCCTACCGGTGGATCGCCTACGAACTTGTCCGATACCACCTTCAGGCCTTCGAGAGCGTGTCACCAGAACTCCTGGTGCGGTTCGGCAAGGGCATCGACAGCTGGTCAACCACCGACGCCTACGCCCGGACGCTGGCCGGTCCGCTGTGGCTGCGACGAAAGGTTCCAGATCGTCTCATTCTCGGATGGGCCAAATCGCCGGACGTGTGGTGGAGGCGAGCCGCCCTGGTCTCTACCGTTGCACTGAATACGCGCTCACAGGGAGGCATGGGCGATCCAGTCCGCACCCTGCGCATCTGTCGTCTCCTCGCAACCGACCACCACCCGATGGTGGCCAAGGCCCTTTCATGGGCGTTGCGGGCGCTCGTCCCACATGATCCCGAGGCCGTCCAGTCCTTCCTGGAAACACACGAAGCCGAGGTCGCAGCCCTGGTCCGGCGCGAGGTGGGTCACAAACTGCGCACGGGCTTGAAGGCACCCAGGCGTCACAAGTGATGGAAGACCAGGAAGGCCAGCATTCCGTCCGTGGGATACTCGTCCGCGCCGGCTGCCCTTCATCCCCGGCAGGCGTCCCAGCGAGAGAGCCTCGAAGATCGCACCGCCAGAGTCTGGACTACAGGAGCCGACGTGATGGGCCAATTCCTTTTTCCTCTACTTGCGCTGTTGGCTGGCTTCGCAATCACTCTCCAGGCCCAATTCATGGGTCTTCTTGACAAGACGTTGGGGACGAAGGAGAGTGTTCTGATCACCTACGCCAGCGGCGGAGCGCTCGCCGTCCTCCTGGCTCTCGTATCCGGACGGGTCAACCTTCGCGGCGACATCTCCCTTCCGTGGTACGCCTACACGACAGGCGCTCTCGGTCTCGTCATCGTGGGGACGATCGGGTACGTCGTACCGCGCATCGGCGCCGCCCGGGGCCTGACGATGATCGTGGCCTCTCAGTTCCTGTTGGCCGCTCTCGTCGATCAGTTCGGATTGCTCGGCGCCGTCCCCAGACCCCTGGATCCTTCACGGATCCTGGGCTTGGCCATCATGTTGGGCGGCGTCTGGCTCGTCGTCCGGTGATACGATTTCCTGCAAGACCAACGGCCCGTAGCCGGGGCGACGTCGCCTCCCTCGGACCTTGCGGTCGAGACCTTCTATCGGAGACTCGATGAAGAAAACCCGTCGATGGCTCTGGCTTCTTCTTCCGGCAGGCCTCCTCGTCGTCCTCGTGATCGCGGCCGTCCTGTGGGCGACGCTCGTCCCCTCCCCCATGCCCGAAGCGCTGGCGGCGCTGCAGCCTGGTCCCGGGATCGCCGTCGAAACCGAGCCATGGATCGTGTTCGAGCCGACGGATCGGGTCCCCAAGACAGGCCTGATCTTCTACCCAGGCGGCCGGGTCGACCCGCGATCCTACGCTCCGGCGGCCCGAGCCATCGCCGAAGAAGGGTTCCTCGTTGTCATTCCACCGATGCCGTTGAATCTCGCCGTCCTTGATCCCGATCGGGCCGCGGAGGTTCAGTCGGCGTTCTCCGAGATCGAACGATGGACGATCGGAGGACACTCCCTCGGGGGTGCGATGGCGGCCCAATTCACCGCCGACAGTCCCGGCCAGGTCGACGGGCTTGTCCTGTGGGCCGGCTATCCGCCCGGCTCCACCGACCTGAGCGGTACATCCCTTTCGGTCGCCTCGATCTACGGCTCTCTGGACGGGGTCGCCCCGCCTTCACAGATACTGGAATCGCGCGGTCGACTGCCGACGACGACGGCATGGATCGAGATCACCGGCGGCAACCACGCCCAGTTCGGATGGTATGGGCCGCAGAGCGGAGACAACCCCGCGACGATCACTCGCGAAGATCAGCAGCAGCAGGCCATCGCCGCCACCCTCCGACTGCTCCGGTTTGTGGAGGGCGAATGAACGCCGCCGAGCTCCCGAGAATCGTGCCTGCCGTCAGGGCCGTCATTCGGGACGCTCAGGGGAGGGTCCTTCTCATCCGGCGCAGGGACAACAGGCGATGGGCACTCCCGGCAGGCGCGATCGAACCGTTTGAGACTGTCCAGGAGGCGCTCGAGCGCGAGGTCCAGGAGGAGACAGGCCTGGTCGTCCTCTCGGCCGTGCCGTTCGCCGTCTACTCGGGCCGCTCTCACCGCATCACCGATTCACGCGGGGAGGAAGTCCAGCTCCTGACCATCGCTTTTCGGGTTGATCGCTTCGGCGGAGAACTAATGACGGAGACGGACGAAACGGTTGACGCCCGTTTCGTGGGCCCCGACGAACTGGCCGGGCTAGCCGACCACCATGCCATGAGTCTGAGAGACCTCGACCGATTCGACGGGTCGCTCATTCTGGGCTAGACGCCGCGCTCGTGCTCTCTGCCACTCCGCCGGCTTTGAGAGAGCTCAGCCCGGCAATGGATCCCGATCGAGATCCCAAGAAGACTCGGCCCGGATCGCCGACGTCTGTGTGGAAGCCCCGATATCCAGGGGGAAGCGGATGAGATTGCGAGTTCCGTTGGCGATCGCAATCCCGATGGCGCTCCTGCTCGCAGGGATCATCATCCTGATCCTGCAATCCCCGCAAATTGGATACGCCCGGCGGACAAGGTCCGAATGGGAGGCCGCCCGGACACTCTGGAGCGCGAGGGGATCCGCATCGTACCAGGCGATCGTCCACAGCAACGCCCCGACCGAGCCAACCGAGGGCACGAATCGGATTTGGGTTGCGCGCGGCATGGTCAGGAGAGCGGTCAATGAAGACTGCCCAAGTTGCCCGCACGAGCTTTTCGCGTCGCTCACGATCGAAGCCTTGTTCGAGCGGATCGCAACCGAGTGTCTGGATGCCCTCCCCGATCAGCTGTGCTCCGTTGCCTACGACGACGATCTGGGCTTCCCGCGCAGAATCGACACCTATCCCCGTGGTCGGGACGGCCAAGAGCCCCTCAGCATCACCGTCGAAGAAGTAGTCCTCCTGGGCCCTGAGCCCTGATCCGTGGACGTCGCCTCAGGAGCTCCTCCACAGCGCTGTGGCAGGAGTCATGTGTGCGCATCACCGGCATGTGCGCGATACTGAGGACCGTACCACCGCATCACGGGGAGTGGCAGACGGACCGGGATCGGAGTCTCGCATGCGTTCGGGCGACATCGTTTCCTGGAAGCGGACTTTCACCGAGGACGACGTCCGGGCCTTCAGCCGGATCACAGGTGACGAGGGCTCCCATCACGTCCATCCAGATCTTCAGGGAAGGCTAATGGTCCAGGGCCTCCTGACAGCGAGCCTGCCGACGAAGATCGGGGGCGACCTCGACTATCTCGCCCAAGCGATGCATTTCCAGTTCCATCACCCGGTCTTCACCGGCGAGACGATCGAGTGCCAGGTCAGGATCGAGGCTGTGGAAACCGACGCTCGCGGCTCCCGCCTTTCGTGCACCTTTGTCTGCACCAATCAAGATGGGACTGTGGTATTGACGGGCGATTCCCAGGGGCGCTTGCGGAAGGACGACCGCACGCCTGGGTGACCGGGACCGGGGTGCCTCGTCCGGAGAAGACGAGCCGACGACCCGACGCGCGGGATGCGTGCCGCCCCTTCGACCCTGGTGCTCACACACCACCCGAAGGGAGTGAGATCCATCTCGATCGATCCGATCCTCCGTCAGGTCGCTGACTGGGCGGCCGAGACCCCCGACGTGATGGCCGTGGTTCTCGTCGGATCTCACGCGCGGGGAACGGCGTCCACCGGATCCGACGTCGATCTGGTGTTCCTTTGTATGGATCCCGGGGCGCTGCTGCGCGACATCTCATGGATCCGCATCTTCGGAGAAGTCCGGACGCACGCCTTCGAGACCTGGGGCGACGTTGCGGCAGTGCGGGTTCACTACCGGGACGGGATGGAGCTCGAGTTCGGGCTTGCCGGGCTCGACTGGGCCGCTTCTCGCGTCAACGACGGTACCGCTCAAGTGATTCGCGCAGGAGCGAGGGTCCTGCTCGACCGCGGGCTGGGAATGGAGGCCCGGATCCAGGCTGCCAGGGACTCCTTGCCCAGCGTCAATCCCACTTGATGACCTTGGGATTGAAGGGATATCAGAATCGTTCCGGCCCAGTGGAACGTCACAGAAAGGAGCGAGTCATGCGCCAGATCGACCCGACGACCTGGAACCGCAAGGCGCAGTTCGAACTGTTTCGGCACTTCGAGCAACCCCACTTCGGGATGTGCGCCAACGTCGATCTGACCCGGTTCTACTCTTTCGTCAAAGGGACAGGGGGGCATTTCACCATCGCCTTCGTGTACCTCCTGTCGCGTTGCGCTAACGCCATCCCATCCTTCCGGCAACGCCTGCGAGACGAGACCGTCGTCGAGCACGATGTCGTTCACCCCTCCTTCACCGTTCTCGTCGAAGGAGACTTGTTCGGATTCTGCACTGTGGAATACGACGACCGGTACTCGGTCTTTGCTGAGCGGGGGGAGCAGGGACTGGTCGCTGCGAAGAGCAGTCCTACCCTCGCCGACGAGCCGGGTCGCGACGACCTGCTGATCATGACGGCCATCCCCTGGGTCGCCTTCACCAGCTTCATGCATCCGTTGCCGACCACCGCCGCGGACTCCTTCCCCCGCTTCGCCTGGGGGAAACGCTTTGAGGACGGCCCGAGGCTCATGATGCCGCTCGGAGTCCAGGCTCACCACGCCCTGATGGACGGGCTGCACGTCGGCAACTTCTTCGCCGCGGTCGAGGAGTGTCTCGCCGATCCGGGCAAGATCCTCGAGGCCAACTAGCCTGGCCAGGATCGCTGGGAGATGACGGCAAGCCGGGGACGGGTTGCCATCCTGACGTACGGCTCGCGCGGCGACGTGGAGCCCTTTGTGGCGCTCGGCCACGAGTTGCGCCTGGCGGGCCATCCCGTCCGCATCGCCGCGCCGGGAGCCTTCCGCTCATTCGTCGAAGGGTGGGGTCTCGAATTCGTTCCCATCCCAGGAGATCCAGACGAGCTTGGCCATGCCTTCGCCGAGCGCGCCGGTCTGAGCTTGCCGCGCATGGTCGCGAGCATGATCCGGCATGTCCTCCCGATCGCCGGCGCGGCCCTGCGCTCGGTCCAGGAGGCGGCCGGAGGCGCCGACCTGATCGTCCATTCCTTCTTGATGACCGATGCCGGACGGACCCTGGCCCGACAACAAGGGGTGCCGGATGTGTCTGCCCAGTTCTTCCCGATCTTCGTGCCGACCGCCACGTTCCCCGCGGTCGCCGCGCCCGACTTGCCTTTCGGGGGGCTCTATCGACGCAGCACGCACGTCCTGAACACGGCGATCTTCCGCTATGGCGGGCGCCTTCTCTATCGGCGACTTCGGTCAACCAGCCCGGGCCTCCCCGAGCTGGCGCGATGGCCCTTCAGTGGCCCGGCCTCGGAGCGACCGCCGATTCTGTTCGCCTACAGCCCAAGCCTCCTGCCGCCCCCGCCGGATTGGCCACCGAATGCGACAGTGACCGGATACTGGCGGCTTCCCTTGCCCCCGGCTTGGAGCCCGCCGGAGTCCCTCGACCGCTTCCTCAAGTCTGGACCGCCCCCAGTCTACTTTGGACCTGGCAGCATGCGTAGCGAGGCGATACATCGACTGGTGCCTATGCTCATCGACGCGGCCGCCTCCTGCGGACTCCGCGTGGTCGTCGGCGGGTCTGCGGAGGCTATCGGGCGCGACTTCGCTTCCGATCAAGTGATCCGCGTCGAAGGGATCCCCCATCAATGGCTCTTCCCGCGGATGCGATACATCTTGCATCACGGCGGAGCGGGCACGACGGGTTCAGCGGCCGCAGCAGGAATCCCGAGCTCGGCGATCGCGTTTTCCGCCGACCAGGCCTTCTGGGCCCGCCGGATCGCCCGGCTGGGGCTCGGGCCCGGCGCACCCCCGGCGAAGACGGTGACTCACGCCGATTTCGGGCGCCTGCTCGAGGCGGTTCTGAAGGACTCGTCTTATGAGCAGCGTGCCCGCGTGATGGGGGAGGCCATTCGCAAGGAGAATGGTGCGGGCGCGGCGCTCGCGGTCATCGAAGCGTGCCTTGGTGAGGGTTGACCGCCACCCAGGGCTGGGCGCGAGGATCCTACGCCGAAGACGCCATGCCGCCCGCCGCCCGTCCACCGCTGCCCTGCCAGCGTCCCAGAAGACGGTTGTAGGCGATCTGCAGCAAGTACGACACGGCAATGACGATCGGGGTCGCCACCAGCATTCTCACGAGGAACTCGCGTCCGTGGGTTTCCTGGGGGAAGACAGCCAGGACGGAGATCCAGATCGGCCGGTGGAAGAGATAGATGAAGAAGGACGCCACCGAAAGGACCACGACTGACCGGTAGACGATCCGCCGTGCTGCGACAGGCTCCAGAAGGGCAAGGGCCAGGATGCACGCGGCTATCACGAAGAACGTGTACGCACCTACAGCCAGGAGATCGTCGGTCCCGAACTGTGATGCCTGGGGAAACGCCAGCAAGATCAAAGCGGCGAGAACCGCCAAACCAGCCTTCTCCAGGTGAAAGAAGCGAGCACTCAGGATCCTCGGAAGCCACTGGCCCTTGGCGATGACGATTGCCAACGCGAACACCGGGAAGAAGTAGAGGAGCCGCGAGTCAAGCCAACCCCAGCGGAGATGGACAAACCATGCTCCGGCATAGATCACGGCGAACGCCGCCAGGAGACCGGCCGGGCGCTTCCAGATGTAGAGTGCCACGGCTGCCATGATGAAGAACACCCAGATCATTCCGACGTACCAGACGGTCTTGGCGACCTTTTCGACCGCCGGCACCAGCGGCATCTGAAGGCCGAGGATGTGCGCCAGCCAGTCGGATCCGTCGAGCGTGACACCCACAATCGTCCCGAAGAGCAGCAAGGCAAGCAGGTAGGGGGGGTAGATCCGCCAGAATCGGGCTAGCAGAAAACGGCCGGGATCCTGGCCAGCCGTGCGGTCGAAGGACTCAACCGCCAGGTAGCCTGAGAGGAAGACAAAACCTCCCAGCAGGAACGCCTCGATCAGCAGCTCAAAGTTCTTCAGAGGCACCCCGATAACGGAATAGCGGTAAATCCCGCCGTGATGCACCAGCAACAGAACAATGACGATGGCGCGCAGGTAGTCAAAGGATCGGATCCGGGAGGACCCGGAGCGTCGATCCCCTCTGGTTGCGCTTGCCGCTCCTAGCATGGGCCGGAACCTACGCCCCCAGCCTTCGCGTACTGAGCTTGGAGGCCGCACCTCTTTCCTTTCTTCACCCCCTGACCATCGCAGACCGATCCGGCTTCTCCGTGCGCGCTGCCGAGGCAGGGCTCGCTGGCGTCTTTCGCCCTCATTTATACCAGAACAGCGATCTGTACGAGATGAGTCGAGAATAAGACTCTGTGCGAAGGGTTCTCTCGAGCATCGGATCGTCGTCGCCCAGTACGGGGATGAGGGCGTGGGCCCCAATGCTCCACCGATTGCACCTTCGGATTGGATCTCTTTGACGGGAACCTCACCAGGTCTGTTGGCCGAGGGCCATCTGCCACGCTGCCGCATCAGCCTCCCCGAGATGATTGCGGGCCCGGCCATTTTGGCCGGGCCCGGTGATCCAACTGTCGATTCGGACGGCCCCGGGAGGGACCTAGACCGGAGGCAGCAAGACAGTGTCGATGACGTGGATGACGCCGTTGGACGTCACGATATCCGTGATCACGACCGTCGCGCCACCAATCTTGACGGTGCCGCCGTCCGTGACGATGGCGAGCTGCTTCCCATCGAGAAGGGTATCCGCGGACTGCCCGTTCAGGCCGACAACATCCGCCGCCATGACTTTGCCTGGGACCACATGGTAGAGCAGGATGTCGGTCAGTTGCTCCACCGACAAGCTTTCGAGCGTGCCCGCAGGCAGGGCGGCGAAGGCGTCGTCGGTCGGAGCGAACACGGTATAGGGACCTTGACCTTGGAGCGCCTCGACCAGGCCGGCGGACTCTAGCGCACCGACCAGGGTCGAGAAGCGGCCGTCAGCGACGGCGATGTCGACGATCGTGCCCATCTCACCCATGCCCTCGTCCGACGGAGGCAGGAGCACCCGGTCGATGACGTGGATCACACCATTGGAAGCCGCGATGTCGGGGATCGCAACCTTGGAGTCGTTGATGCCGACGGTGTCGCCATCAATCGACACGGCGATCTGCTTCTCGTCCAAGAGCGTATCGACCAGCTGGCCGTCCAGACCGAGGACATCGGCCGCCATCACCTTGCCCGACACGACGTGATACAGCAGGATGTCGGTCAGCTGCTCCACCGACAGACTTTCCAGCGTACCCGCAGGCAATGCGGCAAAGGCGTCATCGGTCGGAGCGAACACGGTATAGGGGCCTTCACCTTGGAGCGCCTCGACCAGGCCGGCGGACTCTAGCGCACCGACCAGGGTCGAGAAGCGGCCGTCAGCGACGGCGATGTCGACGATCGTATCGGTCGTCGACGGCTCCATCGGCATTGGCTCCGGGGTCGGGACGGTCGTCGGCGCCGGCGTCGCAGCGGGGGCGGCACAAGCCCCCAACACAAGCCCAAGAGCTACCAGGAACGAAGGGATTGCCACACGGTTCATCTTCTACCTCTCCTTTGACGAAATCGGCCAGGGTCGGCCTTGACAATCCAATCCTACGCACTGTACAAGGTTGGCTCAACAAACTGTATAGGGTTTGTTGGTGAGCGTTTCGTGAGAGGTCCGCTGCCCTTGCGCGCTCCAAGACTGGGATCCGTCATGGGTCACGATTAGAATCGGCCCGCCCTTCCTGAGGCAGGCCCGAGTCGTCCGCATGTCTCCTTTCGTCGAAGGCATCGTCGCGGGATACGGTATCGCCATCCCCGTCGGAGCCGTCGCCATCCTGATCGTCAACACGGCGATCCTCCGAGGCTTCCGACTTGGTGCCTTTGCCGGCGCCGGTGCGGCCACGGCCGACACGCTG
Organism: Anaerolineales bacterium; assembly: GCA_035471625.1. GTDB lineage: Bacteria > Chloroflexota > Anaerolineae > Anaerolineales > E44-bin32 > DATEVL01. Next base: position 37,904 of record DATIPT010000071.1, on the reverse strand, counting down.
TATGCAGGTGTCGCCGTCCTCCTTGGCGGGGCGGCTTCCGCCATGCTTGCGCCCGTGGCGGTCCCCTTTCGAGTCGTCGGGGGACTCGTCCTGATCGGGTTCGCCGCCGTCGGGATTCGCCAGGGTTTGCGAGCGTCCAGCCCTGTTTCCGGACCACCAGCCAGGGCCAGACCATGGGCGGTGTATCTCCAGTTCCTGGGGATCACGATCATCAATCCGCTGACCGTGATCTACTTCGCGGCGCTCGTCCTGGGGCGCGATCCGATGACGAGCCTGTACACGCCAACCGACAACGTCGTCTTCATCCTTGGAGTCGCCCTTTCATCGCTTTCCTGGCAGACGCTCCTGGCCGGGATCGGAGGTCTGGCCGGTACACGCCTTCCAGGCAGATTTCGACTGGCAGCCGTCGTCATCGGAAACTTGATCGTCCTGGTCTTGGGCGCACGCATTCTCTTGAGTGCGTTGCGGTAATCCGGTTCCTGGCCCGCCCTGTCCTGGCGTCCTCCTTCGCACCGTCGGGGATCTTGTAGAATTCGCAAGCCGGCAAAGGGACGCGCCGCTGGGCCGCCACAAGGACGGACTGTCGTGCTGCGACATCAACTCCCTCGACGGAGATCACCTCCCCACCGTGCCGACGCGATTTCGCCCTTCGGTGCCGCAGACCGTGAAGTCATCCTCGAGGTCCGTCCCGCGCCTGTGGGCACCGAAGGAGCGGGAGCACCGAGTCTGGGATCCTCATGATCGAACCCGTCACGGACGCAACGGTCGACCGCTTCATCGCCTACTGCGCCAGGTACGGCGCCGAGCACGACTCGTCATACCTCCCCGAATCCGCATTCCTGGTCTCGCCCGACCAGCCGTCGTTCCTCCTGGTTCGCAACGGCGACGACGTCGGCGCTGTCTCCCTGCTTCGAAGGGAACCCTTCATCTCGGCCGGCCGGGGGCGGTTCGCGGTGTTGCACACGATCGCCCCAGACATCGCCGACTACCGGGCCTTGCTCAACGCCATCCGCCCCCATTTTGGCGGGTTGAAGAGCGTCTACCTGTTCCTCCCGGAGGAGCGCACCCAGGCAGCTTCAATCGTTGCCCAGCTTGGCTTCCGGGTCGAACGGTACTCGTTCGTGATGGAGCTTGCGGAGCCACTTCGCACTCAGGTCATGCTTCCGCCGGGATTCGAAATCGTCAGGATCGGCCCGCAGGATGATTTGCGCATCGAGCAATACGTCGAGCTCGTGAATCGCGGCTTTGCCGAGCTCGCCGGTCACCTGGATCTCACTTCGGATGTGATGCGAACGTGGTTCGGGGAGGAGACCTACCTTGCCGACGGAATCCGCATCCTTCTCCAAGATGGGTTGCCGGTCGGCACGATCACGATCTCGCGCGAATATGAGGACCGATCGGCCGGCGAGATCGGAGGGCTGAGCGTCCTTCCCGAGCGCCGCGGGCGAGGGCTTGGCCGGCTCCTGCTTCGGCACGGGATCGAGTTCGCCCGGTCGCGCGGCCTGGCGCCAATCTTCCTCAGTGTCAACGGCGAGAACCAGTCGGCCCTGAAGCTCTACCTGTCCGAGGGCTTCCAGCTCCTCCAGACCGTCGTGTGTTACACGCTCGATTGCGCCTGACGGCGATCAGGGGGGGCATATCATGGCGTTGGAGCTTCTCACTCCCCGGCGCGATACTCCCCGCTGTGCCTAGCCGGCGTCATGAAAGGGGTGGAACATGCCTGCTCCTGGAGCGAAGGGCTCGACGGACGATGTGCGAATTCGGTACGGCTTCTGGGTCGTCCTGGCCGGCATCCTTGCCGTCCTGATCGTCTTTGTCGCCGCCGCCGTCCGATGGACGGAGGCATCCGACGTCGCCACAGTCGTCGGTTCGGTCACCGCCGTCATCGGGACGCTGGTCGGAGCCTTCTTCGGCTTCCAGGTCGGCTCCGAGGGTCGGGCTGCCGCCGAAAGGGCCCGAGCCGAAGCGGAGGGACGCGCGATGCGCCTGGCGGCACACCTTGAGCCCCGCGTCGCGTCCAAAGCCCTTTCCGAGTCCTAGACACCGGCCCGTCCACATGTTGCGGTCTCGCCGGGCGTCGTCCGGGAGTCTTCTCGCAAGTCGCACCAACGGAACCGTTGACCTTGGCTCGGCATGAAAATTCATCTTCTCGATGGAACCTACGAACTGTTCCGACACTACTTCGGCGCGCCGTCGCGCACGACGCCGGACGGGCAAGAGATCGGTGCAGTGGTCGGGATCCTCCGAAGCCTGCTCGCCCTCCTGGCCGGAGCCGAGGTCACCCATCTGGCCTGCGCCTTCGACACGGTAATCGAGTCCTTTCGCAACGAACTCTATGAGGGTTACAAGACCGGGGAGGGGATCGATCCCGATCTCCTGGCCCAATTCCCTTTGGCCGAGCGGGCCGTAGAAGCGCTCGGGATCACGGTCTGGCGGATGGTCGAGTTTGAGGCCGACGACGCCCTGGCCACGGCCGCAGCGGATTTCCGCGGAGCACTCGGTCTCGAGCAGATCTTGATCGCCTCCCCCGACAAAGACCTGGCACAGTGCGTGGACGGAAACCGGGTTGTGACTTGGGACCGACGGCGGGATACGCTGCTCGATGCAGCGGGCGTTCGGGCCAAGTTCGGGGTCGATCCGGCTTCGATCCCCGACTGGCTGGCGCTCGTTGGCGATTCGGCCGACGGGTTTCCCGGCATACCCGGCTGGGGAGCCAAGTCCGCTGCAGCGGTGCTGTCCCGATTCGGCCACCTGGAGGCGATCCCATCGGCCACGGACCTGTGGGGCCTCCCCTCCGGGCGTGCCGCTCGGCTCGGGGAGGAGCTTCGCCAGCGGTGGGACGAGGTCCTCCTCTACCGAACCTTGGCGACGCTCCGGACCGACGTCCCCTTGGGCTCGAGCCTTTCGGACCTGGAATGGCACGGCGCTGCCAGGTCTCTCAAGGACCTGAGCCTGGAGTGGGATCTCGCCGACATCCTGGCGCGCGTCCCGCGCTGGCGATAGGCGCCGCCCCACCTCGGTTGGACCGCGACCATCCGGCCGTCGTATACTCTTCCCCTGCGGCATTTCGACGGACGTCGACGCCTCCCCAGAGGGCCCGATGAGCGAAAAGGCGATCCAAGACTTCTACCCCGAGAACACCAGCTACTGCTACGGATGCGGCCGGTTGAACGAAGCCGGCCTTCACATCCTCAGCTTCATCGACGGGGATGAGACCATCTGCCGGTACGAGCCGAAGCCCTACCATATTGCGATCCCCGGGTACGTGTACGGCGGCCTGCTCGCCTCCCTCATCGATTGTCATAGCACAGGATCGGCCTCCGCCGCCGTTTACCGGGCTGAAAGTCGTCCGATGGATAGCGACCCGCCCGTACGATTTCTCACGGCTTCGCTCCGAGTCGACTACCTGAAGCCGACCCCGCTTGGCAAGACCCTCGAGCTCCGCTCACGGATCAAGGAACACAAGGGACGCAAAGTCGTGGTTGAGACCGAGCTCTCGGTCGAGGGCGTCGTCTGCGTTCGCGGCGAAGTCGTCACCGTGCAGGCTCCGGACTCCTTGCTGGCCGATTGACGGCCGTGGAGCACATGTCCGGCATCCCTGCCGGGACGGGCTGGCTCCTCAGCGGAGCGTGTTTCGATGGCCGGTGAGGCCAATTTGGACATCCTGCTCGCCTCCATGAATCCGCAGCTCAGCGATGGCGAGTACTTTCTCTGCACCCTCCCGGATTCAGCCGCCGCTGAACTCCAGGCGCAACCGATCGGATGGTTCCACGAGTCCGAAGGACTCACGGTGGTTCTCCCGGCCGAAGGGATCCAGAGCCTGGACGCCGCGTGCGAGGGCCCCTTCCGGATGATCACCCTGACCGTGCACTCCAGCCTGGATGCCGTAGGGTTGCTGGCCGCGATCACAACGCAACTCGCCGAAGCCGGTATTCCCGTGAACGTGTTCTCGGCCTACTTCCATGATCACTTGCTGGTGCGGACCCAACGAGCGGTTGAAGCACTCGCCGTCCTGAGACGACTGCAGACAGGCGCTAGCGGGAGATCGTGATTTGGCGTGCAGCATGAATGCCCGCGTGCCAATTGGCCTCGTCTTGCTCGCGATCGCTTCGACAGCCTGCCTGCCGGGCCGATCGCATCCCAGCAGGCCCCAGATCGGCTCGGGCGTCGCCCATACATGCCTCCTTTCGGTGGACGGCAGAGTCACCTGCTGGGGCCAAGGCGCAAACCCGGAGGCGACACCGGACGCCTTCGCCCGTCCGGTCGAGATCCCCGGCTGGAGCTCGGGGGTGCGGGCGATCGGCATCGGTTGGTACCACGCGTGCGCCGCGTTGAGCGACGGCCGGGTCGAGTGCTGGGGTCGAAATGAGTCCGGTCAACTCGGTGACGGTACCCGCGTCGACTCGTTCCTCCCCGTCAGGGTGGAGGGAGTGGGGGCAGTCGTCGCACTGACGGCCGGTGCGGCGCACACGTGCGCCCAAACGGAGGGCGGGGAGGTGCACTGCTGGGGATCGAACTCCGGCGGCCAGCTGGGAGACGGCTCGACCGAGGATCGGCCGAGCCCGGCGCAAGTTCTCGACCTCGACGAGCCTATGACGGAGGTCGTCGCCGGCTCTGCTTTCACCTGCGGCCTCACCGATCAGGGCCGCGTCCTTTGTTGGGGCGAATTCCCGTTCCTACCCGACTCCGGCCCAGCTCACCCGGTGCCGGTGCCGATCCCCGGACTGCCCGCCGACATCGAAGAACTTGCGCCCGGTGACTACCATCTTTGCCTGCGGACCTCCGCGGGCAATGTGTCCTGCATCGGCAGCATCTTCACCGCCGAAGACCCCGCTGCCGGTCCCCCTTTCGATCTGACCGGACTCGCCGGACAGGTCGACGACATCCTGGCGGGAGCCGACTTCGCGTGTGCCGCGACCGCCAAGGGTTTCGCCGCTTGTTGGGGAGACAACTACTTCGGCCAGTTGGGCGATCTTGCCCCGGCCGGACGAACCCCCACCTGGGTTCCTGGGTTGAGCCAAGTGACGCGCCTTGGCGGGGGACACTACACGGCGTGCGCTCTTGCGGCGGATGGAGGCGTGACGTGCTGGGGCGACACTTCCTTCGGGCAGCTCGGCGATGGTTCGGCGAGGTGGAAGTAGACACCCTTGGATGAGAATGTGTCGCCCATCTCCTGATCGACAGCGTGATGTATGATTCCTGGGAAGGGCGTTCCGCACCCCAGCCCAAGCCAATACATGGAGGGAGAACAGAATGCGAAAACCGCACCTCATCGTCGTTGCAGCCCTCGTTGCCACGCTCCTCGGGTGCACGATCACGATCCCGTCGAGCGACTCATTTCAATCGGTCACCGGGTCTGGCCAGATCGTCACCCTGACCCCCGATCTCGCCGACTTCGACCAGGTCGATGTGGGCTACGCCTTCGAGACCACGATCGAGCAGGGTGACGTCTACGCCGTCACCGTACGAATCGACGATAACCTGGCCGAGTACTTGGATGTTCGAGTCGTCGGCCGGACCCTCGTCATCGCCCTGGAGCCATCGCTCGGTTTCAACTTCGGCGCCAAGACACTGGAAGCCGAGATCACGATGCCCGAGATCGTTGGCATTGATGCCAGCGGCGCCAGCCGAGTCCGGCTGACCGGATTTGGGTCCACGAAGGACCTGAGCGTTGAGGCTTCCGGTGCCAGCACGGTCTCCGGAGACATCGCCGCCGGCGACGTCAACATGCGAATTTCCGGCGCCAGTACCGTATCCCTCGACGGTTCCGGGGACAACCTGGCGTTAGAGGCCAGCGGGGCAAGCACGGCGAACCTCGGCGGCTTTCCGGTGGCCGACGCCCGCGTCCAACTGAGCGGCGCGAGCCGGGGCACGGTGAACGCCAGCGGAACCCTCGACGTCGAGGCCAGCGGCGCATCGCATCTCACCTATACCGGCAATCCCCGGCTGGGCAGCGTCAACACGTCCGGCGCCTCGAGTATCAAAGAGGAATAGAACACCGCGTCATCGACAGGATCCATCCTTCCGTCACGAACGGGGAGGATGGATCCTGCGTCGATTCGGAGCAGGCCGGGGAGACGGGAACATGAAACTGGCCGCCCAGGGTTGGAAGCTGCTCGCGACGGTTGCCCTCGCTCTGGCGGGGTGCACGACGGGAGCACCGGCCGACCGGCTGCCTGGTTCTGCATTCGATACGGCCTGCCCAGTCTCGCTGCCCAATGTCACGAAGTCTCCCGACGAGCACTTCGTGCCGAGCGGCTTGGCCTTCCAGAACACCGACGGAACGATCTTCACCACACCCTGGCCGAACGGAGAAGTCGTTTTCGAGCCGGGAGGACCGGGGACGATCAACCCGGACGGATCGATGTCGATGAAGTGGCCATGGTACCGGACGGTTCCGGGAGAGGTCGAAATCGGCGGCCGGCGGTTGGACGGATCGGCCCCACCGATGCCAGCAGAGATCCTGCGCGGTCCAGAGGACGGCTATGGCGAAACCGGTTTCCACCCGAGCATCCTGACCTTCCCCACGGAAGGCTGTTGGGAGGTTACAGCGCGAGCCGGTGAGGCGACGCTGACCTTCATCACTCGGGTCGTACTGCGCACGGATTGAGGACACCACCCCGTGGCTCCCTCTTGTAGGTCGGCGCGGTGAGCTCCTCCCTGGAGCCGGGTCTTGGCATGTCGCTGGCCTCTCCTGAAGCCGCTCTGGTCGTCCCCGTTCCTGAGGTGGAGCCTCTCGTCGGCGGATTCCGTGCCCGCCACGACCCGTCGGCCGCCTCCGGAGTCCCGGCCCACATCACTATCAACTACCCCTTCCACCCCCGATTCCGCCGACCTGAGGAAGCCCACCGATCGTTGACTGACTTGTTCTCTCGTTGGTCCCCTTTCGAGTATTCGCTGGCCGAGATCCGGACCTTCCCGGGTGTTCTCTACCTTGCGCCCCATCCGGAGCAACCCTTCCTCGACCTGATCGCCACCGTCGCGGCAGCTTTCCCTGATTCGCCGCCCTACGGAGGGCAATTCGAAGTCGCTGTGCCCCATCTGACGGTGGCCCAACCGGCCGATCCGACGACCCTCGGATCCATCAGGGCCGAGCTTGAGTCCGTCGCCGAATCCAGGCTGCCCCTCGCCTGTTTCGCCGCGAGGATTCTCCTCATCGACAACGAGAAAGGATCCTGGACCACGCACGCGGTCTATCCGCTCAAGGGCCCCTCTGAAACTTCCACGCCGTAGAGGCTGACCCCCACCTCTGGCCGACGGCTCGCCTGACGAAGTGTGCGATACTGGCTTGCACCCGTTCCCGGTGCGCCGCCGTCCGCGCAGACCCGGACCGGAATCCGTACGGTGCTGCTCAGCTCCTGCCTTCTCCTTCCGATCGTCGTCGCGCTCCTGGCAGCCGCCGGCTGGTTGCTCGTCCCGATCCTGACGGGCCTTCCCTGGAGGCCGACCGATAGAGACCGGATTGGCCGAGCCCTTGCCTTGGCCGAAGTCCGACCCGGTGAGGTGGTCTACGATCTTGGGTCCGGCGACGGCCGTGTCGTCATCATGGCGGCGGCAGAGTTCGGCGCCCGGGCGGTCGGCGTCGAGCTAAGCCCCCTGCAATTCCTGTGGTCCTGGATCCGCGTCCAGACGCATCCCAATCGGGACCGGGTGTCTCTCCGCTGGGGCGACTGCTTCCAGGCGGATCTAACGGACGCCGACGTGGTCGTGGCCTACATGACGAGCGCCCAGGCGGAGCCCCTCCGTCGAACGCTCGAGGCCGGCATGCGTGCAGGGGGACGCGTGCTGACGATCGCCTTCGAACTGGAAGGCTGGGAACCTTCCTCCTTCGACTCGCGCCACTTGATCTACCTGTATCGCTGGCCTCCCCGCCCCGGGAACCTGGGCTCTCTTCTGGCCTGGCAGGGGTCGGGCGCGGATGCGGCGAGGGCACCCTGAGGAGGTGAAGATGAAACCGCTCGCCATCGTCTTTCCGATGTTCTGGGGACGCGAGAAGAAGGACATCTTCCACCCCGGCGACCATTTCTACGATCACCCCACGGCCCTCGACGACGAGGGAACGATCCCTCCCCTTTTCCAGAGCCTGGGACTCCTCCAAGATCGGGACTTCGAGATCATCGCCGTGGCCGGAGCCTCTCACCCTTCGATCGAAGACGACGTCGAGCGCGCCGCACAGCGTCTCCTCGACAAGTACGCCGACCAGAGCGGCGTCAGGCTTCACTTCTTCAGCCACTCCCACCTGCAGCGGATCCATGGATTCCTGCGCGAACGGGGCGAAGACCGCTTGCTCGACGCCGTCTCCCTCGTCGGGTAGTCCCCGCTTCGCAATGCCTGCCTGGTCGGGGCTCACCTGCTCGGTATAGAGATCGCCGTTTCGATTGACGATGACTGCGTTTTCGTCGACCCCGACTACCTGGGCCGCATTCGACGTTTGGTGTCTTCCGAGTTCGAGGGCCGCCCGGTGTTGGCGTGCTGCGGGCCCTACCTGACGGCCAAGGACTCGATCTACCTGGATCTTCCGGCACATCCGCATTCCGCCTACTGGAACGTTATCGAGGCGATGAATGCCGCCTTCAAGCGCTACATCGTCGACGCTCCAGGGCTTCAGGACGTCCCCTTCGCCATCATGGGGAACATCGCTGTCCACCGGGAGTTCTTCACCCGATGCCCGCTCGATCCTCCGATGCGGCGCGGGGAAGACATGGACTGGGTCATGAATGCCCACATCCTGGGGGAGCGATTCGTGATGGATCCGGGGTTGGTCATCAAGCATCTGCCGCCCCCGCGCCCCCACCCGACCTGGCGTCCGATGCGCGAAGATATTCATCGCTTCCTCTACCAACGAGCCAAGATCGACCACAGTCGTGACGGGGAGGGGTACCACCACCTCGAGCGGGCACGCTATGTCCCTTACCCTGGCGCTTTCTTCCAGGACGATTTCCCAGAGCGCGCCGCTCGCGCCAGCCTGGTCCTAGCCACCGACTACCTCGCCCAGGGTCAGATCGAGGACGCCACCGAGGCTCTCGCCAACATCCTTCACGCCTACCGTCTTGGGCACCCCGAAGGAGATCCCTTTCAGCGCTACCTCGACTTCCAAGCCAAGTGGGTCAGGCTGATGCAGCTCGTTGAGGAGCATCGCCAGGAACTGCGCTCCCGCGTGTTTGGCTAGGCCGAAACCCTGGGCCCCGTCGGGTCCCCCCAGGGGTTGGTGGTATGCTATCCGCTTGGTCCGCACATGGTCCCTGGAGACGAACACCGCCCGGAACCCATCCCCCCGCCCTGAGACCCTACCCATGTTCGCCCTCATCGGGCCGCGCCCTCCGCTGCCACACACCCGTGCTGCCTGCCCGCACCTCCTGATCCCCAACCTCTGGAGGCGCGGGGCGCGGCGTGTGCCTCCCTCCCGGCGGACCCGGGCCTCCACATGAGCCATCCCACCCGCAAGCTCTCCAGCTCCTTGGAAGGCGCCCTCGCCGGTGGAGGCGATCCGGCGACCTCCCCGCTGTATGTCTTCGGCCCGTTCCTGAGACTGATCGTCGTCGGCGGCGTTGCCGCGGTCACCTTCGGCGCGACCGTCTGGCTGGTCGTCTTTACGATCGCCATGGTCTCGGCGATGTACCGTCTGGTGATGCGATGGGTGACCGACGGCAGCGGCGGAAGCGGGCTCAGCGAAGAAGAGTTCGGCCCGTGGGCGGTCAAGGTCAATGCCGGGATCACCTTCATCGAATACACACTGACCTTCTTGGTGAGCATGGCGGCGATGGTGACGTTCGTGGCCGACCGCTTCCCAGGGTTGAACGAACCGTTCCTCGGGGTCGAGCTGCGGACCTACTTGGCGATCGCCCTGAGCCTGGCGATCGGATGGCTCGTCAACCGAGGCCCGAAGGTGGCGGCCCGCGCCTTTGGCCCGGCGACCGCCGGCGTCCTGCTCCTGCTGTGGGCGATGGTGTTCGCCAGCCTGTTCCGATTCGGTTTCCGCCTTCCCAATTTCAACCTTGCCGCCTTCGACCCGGCGTATCTTGAGTTTACCTTCGGCGGCTACGTCCGGATCCTGGCGGTGATGACCGGGATCGAGGTATTCGCCAACTTGGTCGCGGCCTACGAAGGCCCGCCGGCGAGGCAAAGCCGGCTGGCCTTCGGCAGCCTGCTGATCGTCATGGGAACGGCGGGCGTCACCATGCTCATCGTCGGGCCGGCCATCCTCGATCTCTCCAATCCGCTGGATTCAGATGTCTCGGTCTTCACGCAGGCCATGGATGCCTTGCTGCCGACCGGCCTGGCCTACCTTGGATCCCTGATCGGAGTTCTGGTGCTGATGTCGGCCTCGGCCGCCAGCGCCCAGGGGCTTCAGAATCTGGCGCTTGGCCTCTCCGATCGCAACTACGTTCCGCCGACCTTCGGTCAGCGGAACGGGTTCGGTGTGGCCGACCGGCCCGTCTGGCTGCAGGTTGGGATCATCGTCTTCACCTTCATCCTGCTGGGCACCCATGAAGAGACCTATCTCGCGATCTACGCCGCCGGGGTGTTCATCCTGCTCAGCCTGACAGGCTGGGCCGCAACCAGCCGCCTCGTCCGCGAACTCCGCCAGCGGTTCACCGCCCCGAAGGCAGCCCTTATCCTGGGCACAGGCACGGCCGCTCTGCTCACGACGTTGGCCACAGTCGTGATCTTCGTCGAGCGATTCACCGAGGGAGCCTGGACGTACTTCGTCTTCGTCCCGATCCTGTACGGCGTCTTCAGCTACTTCCGGGGCATGCTGGGGGCGCCGACCCCGGCCTTGGACGAGGTTGGCGAGATCGAAGGCGCCATGCTCGGAGGTTTCGGATACGGACAGGCGATCCGCGGCGGCGTGACTCCGCCGGCGGCCCTCCCGATGGCGCCGGCGGTAGCCGTCTCCGCGGAGCCGATGCGAGAGGTTCCCTGGCCCGGTCGGAAAGCCCGCTTTGAACACGTGCTCGTACCGCTTGACGGCTCGAGCTACGCCGAGATGGCCCTCCCCGTGGCGGCGGTGTTGGCGGCAAGACAGGGCTGCCGTTTGACGCTGGCCACCAAGGACGAATCACACAAGGCCTACCTGCTGGCCGAGAGCGAGAAGTTGAGGGCCAGGGGCCTGCAGGCCGCTTACGCCGTCGGAACCGGATCCGTGGTGGAGTTGACCCGCCAGCTCGCGAAACAGGGAAATGTCGACCTCGTCGTGGCAAGCACTCGCGGGGGATCGGGCTCGCGCCACTGGCTGACCGGCGGCGTCGCAAGCCGGATTGCCCAGTCGATCAGTCGCCCGGTGCTCCTGGTCCAGGCCGAGAATGGCAAGGGTCCCGAGGCTGAACCGAAACGTATCCTTGTCGCTCTCGACGGCTCGGCGCGCGCCGAGCGACTGGTCGACTACGCCTTGCAGATCGCCCAAACCTTCCAGAGCGAGATTGTGCTGCTCTCCGTCCCGGAGATCCCCGATCCTCAGGAATTCGGGGTCGGGGTTGAGCCCTTGGAGCGGACCCGGCGCGAGGCGGAGGGCCGCGCCTGGAACTACCTGAACGGGGTGCGCGATGCGATCCGGGATGAAGTCGCCTCGGTTCAGACGATCGTGACCGGATCCCGGCCTGCGGCAACGATCGTCCAGGTCGGACGGGCCGCCGACTGTGACTTGATCATGATCACCTCGCGGATCCACACCGGGCTTGGGCGGCTCTGGATGGGCGATGTCGCCCAGCGGGTCGTCGAAGCCTCCGACCTGCCCGTGTTCCTGCTCCCCATCGACGAGACCACCGGACCGGATGATGTCGCCAACCCGAATGCTGCAGTCCGCCCGGAGGCCGAAGCCCCATGACGGATCCCCGGCCGAAGATCCTCCTGGTCGATGATGAGGAAGCCATCCGCGCCAATCTGGGTCCGTTCCTGGAGAGATCCGGGTTCTCCGTGTCGTTCGCCTCGGATGGGATCGAGGCTCTGGAGAGAGTGTCGGAGACCAATCCCGCGGCAATCATCCTGGATGTGATGATGCCGCGCAGGGATGGAAGAGCGGTCCTTCGGCAGCTTCGCCAAGACGGCAACTGGACCCCGATCATCCTCCTCACGCAAGTCGGACAGGCCTCGGAGCGGGCGATGGCCCTGGAGGAAGGGGCGGACGACTATCTCAACAAGCCGTTCGACCCTCAAGAGCTGGCAGCCCGGGTTCGGGCCTTGCTGCGGAGGGCCCAGGCGGGCCGGCCCCCGCTCGCGAGTTCGCAGAAACTCACCTCCGGCGACGTCGTCCTCGACCGAGCATCCCGCCGGGTGCGCGTCGCCTCCGCGGAGATCCAGCTCACCCCCAAGGCGGTGAATCTTCTCGAGTACCTGATGACCCATCCGGATGAGCTTCTCACGCGGGATCGTTTGCTCGATGCCGTCTGGGGGTGGGACTATCCGGCGGGCACACGAACGGTGGACACCCGCATCGCCGAGCTGCGCAAGGCCCTGGCCGACGACCCCGATGCGCCACGCTACATTGAGACGATCCCGGGGCAGGGCTACCGGTTCGTCGCCCCGGTCGAGGGTGCCCGTTGAGCCGCGGCCGATGGCTGCTCGCCATCCTGCCCTTCGGGCTGACGATCCTTGCCGCCTCCGCGGTCGCGGCGGCCCCCTTGGGGGCACAATCGCTGACGATCGTCATCGAACTCGATACGCTCGTGCTTCTTCTCGGGTTGCTCATCTCAGCCCCGATCGCCGGGGCTGTGGTCCTCACGCGGCGCGCCGCCAAGTCTGTTGAACAGGCGGTCCGGCAAACCCAGGAGGAGGCAGCCGAAGAGCGGCTCCGGTTCGTCAGGCGCCTTGACCATGAGTTGAAGAACCCCCTGACGGCGATTCGAGCCGGCCTGGCGAACCTGCCCGTGGTCGAAGGCGATGCGGATGGGGCGTTGGCCAAACTCAGCGTCGAATCCCAGGTGATGCGACTGAGCCGGCTGACCGCGGATCTCCGGAAGTTGGCCGAGCTCGAGTCGCGGCCGCTCAGCGAGGCCCAACTCGTCGACCTGGGCGAACTTCTTGGCGAAGCGTTTGATGCTTGCCGCGACAAGGACGAAGGTCAGGAGCGGACGATGCGCCTGACGCTTCCCCGAGCCCCCTGGCCGCTGCCCCAGGTCCGCGGGGATCGGGACCTCCTGTTCCTGGCTCTGTTCAATCTTCTCGACAACGCAGTGAAGTTCACACGCCCCGGCGATACGATCGAGGTCCGGGCGTTCGAGGACGGGGCCCACATCGCCGTGGAAGTGGCCGACACCGGGATTGGGATCCACGAGGGCGAGACCCGCCATGTGTGGGAAGAGCTCTACCGGGGCGAAGACGCGCGGGCGGTGCCCGGCAGCGGCCTGGGGCTATCCCTGGTCCGGGCGATCGTGGAGCAGCACGGCGGTCGAGTCGAGCTCCGGAGCCGGACCGGACACGGGACCGTGGTCACCCTGCGGCTCCCCATAGGCCACTAGTTACAGTTCCGTAACAGCCTGAACCGGGCCTGGCACCTCCTCGACATCAACCGGCCCCATCCCGATGGGAGGATGACAGGCAAATGCATTCGGAGGTTGCCATGGACCGTCTCCCGCTTGTGTACACCGGACGTCTCCAAGACTTGCTGTTCGAACAGGACTCGATGATGATCCAGGATCGCCTGTCCGCTATCTTCTCCAGCCCCGAGGAGTCCACCCCACGCGTGATCTCTTCGATCCGCCCGGCTCCTCCAACGCTACAAACCGGGAGGATCCGGATGCCGTTTCGCTACCGTCTCAAGTGGATTCACTTCAAGTCCCGGTTTTCGGATCGGGCCAGGAGCCTTCTGAGCCGGGCGCGAGGCCGGACGAGCCGGGTGTCTCCCTTCTGGCGTGTCCTCGGCCTGGCGTTGCTGCTTGTCACCTTGGCCGGCTGCGGACCCTTCGGGATCTCGGTCGAGTACGGGGACCCGGATTCTGACCCGCAAGTGGTCACAACCGATCTGGAGGGAACAGGCGATTCCATCACCCCGCCGGAGATCACGGTCGAGGTCACTCCAATCGGGCCCGTCTCCGACCCCGACGTGCCCGAGTTGGTCTGGGTGCCCTTCACAACCGGTCCTGAAACGATGGGCGGTGTTGTCGTCGTCCGCCCCGACATGGTCGGGTTCGAACCCAGCCCGGTCGACTTCGCGATGTACTGGGACTACAGCGGCGGGACCGGCAAGCTCGCCTATGCCTCCGAGTTCTGGCATCCGGCCCGCGGGTCGAACCGTTCCGTCTCCGACCTCTGGGTCTATGACTACGACACCGGCGAGGCCTCGGAGTGGCTGCCCGACAACGTGGCGCGCGCCTTGTGGTCTCCGCTCCAGGCCGGACGATTCTCCGATCAGCGCCTGGCGGCGGCGATCTACAACACCGAGGAGGGCCAGTTCGATCTGGCCTTGGTCGGCGGCCCTGGCCAGATCGAATGGCTGGCCAATTGCGCCTCGGAGACGTTCTCGTGGAGCCCGGACGGCACGCAGCTGGCCTATGTAGCCTACGACTACAACAATGCCAACGACGTTCCGGAAGAATGCGAGGGCGTGTTCATCGTTTCCCCCGAACACAAGACCGTGACCCGGATCTCCGGACCGCTCAAGATCTACGGGGGTTGGGTCGGGAGCCGGCCGATCTGGGCTGAAGGCCAGGACGTCTTGCTCTTCCCCGGAGCCTCCCCCGAGACGCTCTTCTACGTCATCCCGCTGGACGGGTCGGGCGCCTTTGAAATCGATCCGGAAGCGACGCTAGCCAGCACGGGGCAGGAATACCTGCCGTCCCCGCAGCACAACCTGTGGTCGCCCGAACACCGAAGCCTGATCGGGCAGACCGAAGGGATGCTCGATCCATGGGGGGTCTGGGTCTACACCTTCGCCGAGGACATGCGGTCAGTGGAGGACGCCTACCGCATCGACTGGGGCGAGTACGGCCATGACATCCTGCTCTTGGGCTGGTGGGACGAGGGCGACAGCGTGCTGCTGCGCGACATCACCAACACCACCGATCAGAATCCGTTCGGCGTCGCGATGGTTTGGTCGCTTTCCGACCGCTACGCCTTCGAACTCGGCTTCACCCGCGCCCAGATCGAGGTCCCGCTGTATCCGCCGCAGGCCCGCAGCGGCGTGGAGGAGATCGACCGGATCATCGACGCCTTCTTCGGGCAGAAGTACGAGTCCCGAAAGCCGCTGACGCGTACCCTCACGGCGGCGTGCACCACGACCGAGTTCGCCGTGGGGCCGCCCCTGTGCCGGGAAGGCCAGGCCGAAGGCACGAGGGTCGAGGTCTTCCCGTATCGACAGGGCCGAGGTTCGCGCTACGCGACCCCGGAGGAGCTCGACGACCTGCTCCAGTTCCCGCTGGGGGGTATCTACGCCGTGTACCGGATCCCCCAGGATGGCTTTGAAGAGACCTGGTGGCCGAGAGGCGAATACGGCATCATGTTTGTCTCAGCCGAAGGCGACCTCGGGGTGGAACTGATCGTCGAGGGAGGCCAGGTTGTCCGGATCGAGTTCTGGCCGATCACGCCAGTGGAGGCACTCACCGGGTGGGAGCCCGACTACATCCTCCCCCCTGTGACGCCCTGACCGGATGACGCAGGAATCCAGGAGGCCCGCCAAGGCGGGCCTCCTGTCTTTCGTGGCTCAGACCATGGGTCTTGGCCGGCTTGATCGCCGCCTCCAGGTTCTTTGCGATCCGCCGTTGTGTGGAGGCTGAGTGCACAGCAGCTTGGCCTCTTGTGAAATCCAGCACCGACTCACGGGCTTGGGACCCCCGATGCGGGGCGCCCCGTCGGTGATCTCGAAGGACCGGACGTACCCTCCACAATTCCATCCTTGAGCGGTAGACTCGCATCCACTTCAATTCTGGCGAGTCCCAATCAAGAGGCACGCAATGACGAACACAAGACCGATTAGTTCCCAGACCGTGAAGGCCCTCTCCTGGCAGCTTCTGTACGGCAACTACCGCCCGCGGCTGGGAGCCGACGGCTGGCGCGAGCTGGCCAAGACCGTCGGAGCCCCCGAGTTCCGCGGAATGGATCCCGACGAAGACTGCCCGATGGAACCGTTCAACCAAGCCGTTCTGTGGATCGACCGGACACTCGGGTCGGGCGATGGAGGCCTGATCGAGGAGATCACCATCGCTTCGGTGGAGCGCTGGGCCAGCATCTTCCGCAACCTGGTCAGGCAACTGCAAGGCCGGCCGCAGAAGATGATGGAGATTTTCTGCACCGAGGTTCACCCCTACTTCCTGAACGACCCTCACGCGAGCGCAATCGTTTCCTCGAGTGAAGACGGTTTCGTGCTGGAGATGGACAACGGGTTGCTCGAGCCGTTCAAGACCGGGCTTGTCCGCGGTTTTTGCGACATCGTTGGCGCCGATGCCACCATCACCAACAAGAACGGACAGTATCACGTCCGCTGGACGATCCGTCAGGACACTCCGGTTCCCTCCCGCTGGGCCTTGTTCGTCAACGCGACCCGGCTCCCGTTTCTCACGGCTTCGGTCATCCCGGTTCTGGTGGGGACGGCGGTCGCCTGGCGCCGGGGTCCGCTCGATCTGACGGCCTTCCTGCTGGCGTTCTTCGGGGCGGCGTTCTTCCACATCGGCGCCAATGTGATCAACGACTACTTCGATCACAAGAGTGGGGCGGATGAGGCCAACCTCACGCCGACACCCTTCTCCGGGGGCTCCCGCCTCATCCAGCGCGGGCTGATGACGCCTGCGCAGACCCGGAACCTGGCGATCGTGTTCTACCTTCTCGGAAGCCTGTGCGGCATCGGCCTGATCTTTCGGGTCGGTCTCCCGGTCGTCGCGTTCGGCCTGGCAGGCTTCCTGGCGGGGTACCTGTATACGGCCCCTCCGTTTCGCCTGGTGCATCGCGGGATCGGCGAGCTTGCCGTCGGCCTCGGGTTCGGGCCCATCATCGTCCTGGGCGCCTTCTGGGTCCAGACCCAGGGAATCAGCCTGGAGGCCCTGATCGCATCGATCCCGGTCGGCGTCCTCGTAGCGGCGATCCTCTATATCAACGAGATCCCCGATCGCCCGTGGGATCAGCGCGCCGGTAAGGACACGATGGTGGTGCGCCTCTCTCAACCCGCGATTGTCCTCGGTTATGCGCTCCTTACGGGCTCAGCGTACGCCGTCATCGTGATCGGCGTCCTCGCCGGGATCCTGGCTCCCGCCACCCTGCTCGTCCTGCTGACCCTTCCCATCGCGTGGAGCGCCTATCAGACCCTGCGACTCCACTTCGGCTACGCCTACCGGATGATCCCGGCCAACGCCATGACGATTCTGCTTCACCTTGCGGTCGGCATGATCCTGTTCTGGACCTATATCGGGACGGGAGTCGTCGAGCGACTGTAGCCTTCTCCAGGAAGCTTCGTCGGCAAGACTCCCATCTCGGAACGAAACGGGACTGGCTCCAAGGCCAGCCCCGTTTCGTTCTCAGGGAGTCGGTCCACCGACGCCCGCATGAAGCCGGGCGCTTGCGTGGCGTGCAAGTCCCCGTTCTGCGAGGACCACATTCCAGACGTGTTGGCTCCAGATACATCCTCTCCGGGCCATAATCGAGGGCCTGGTCGGTATGGAGTCCATCTATACTTTCAGCACCACGCCATGCGTCTCCCACAGGAGGTCAGCGATCCAAATCGAGGTGCGACCGAGTCTCGTTGGCCCCCCGCCCGACCGCTCATCAAGGAGTCTCCCATGGTCACCCGATCCTCGCTCATCTTGGTTTTTGCCCTCGCCTTCGCCTTCTTCATCCTGGCCCCACCCTTCCTCGGTCAGCCGTTCCCAATCTATCCCGATATGCACTGGGCCGACGTCCTCGACGTGCTCACGCCGCTCGTTCTGATCCCTCTCTACTGGCTGCTCTTCACAGATTCGGGCCGCCTGCGGCGACCGCTCAATGCCGTCGTCACCTTCCTCGTGCTGGCAGCGCTCTGGACGGAAGGTCAGGGAATGCATCTCTCGGCCAATTCGATCAACAATCTCCTGGGGGAGGGATCGACAAGTCTAAATCAGCTGGTTCACTTCTATGACGAGGTCCTCTCCCACTACCTGTGGCACATCGGGGTCGCCGGTCTGTCTGTCCTCCTGGTCGCGGTGGCGTGGGAGCCGCATTCCTCGACCAGCCGTCTCCCCTGGGCGGTGATCGTGCCGGCGGCGATCCTGTATGGTTTCACCTACTTCGCGGCGATCAACGAAGGCGGGACCGTTCCCTTCGGTCTCCCGGCGGCCGCCCTGATCGCCATCGGCCTGGTCGCCTTCAGACGCCGCGAACTCAGAGACTACAACCTGACGGCCTTCTTCTTCTGGGCCTACGTTGTCGCGCTGCTCTTGTTCGCCATATGGGGCATCTGGCAAGGCGGGTTCCCCGAGTTCACCGAGGCAGGACTGTTGTAGAGCAGCCGTCGCCCCGGCAATCGTGCGAGGCTCGGATGGGTATCCCGAACATCCAGGAGGGGATCGGCTGCCTACTGACCGTTCTCCTCCTGGGATGTTCCGCGTGTTCCTCCCCCGCATCACGACCGTCGCTGTACGAAGAACCGGCGATGGTCCTTGTCCCGGCCGGCTGGTTCCTGATGGGCAGCGACGCTGGACCCAGTTCGTCGAGGCCGGCCCACTGGGTCTACCTGGAGGCGTATCGGATCGACCGGACCGAGGTCACCAACGCCCAGATGCTGGCCTACGTCGAGGCCACGGGGGAGGTTCCGCAAGCCTGGCACGGTCGCACTGCTCCGGGCCCCTCGAACCGGCCAGCGACGGGTCTCCGGTGGCGGGAGGCGCAAGCCTATTGCCACTGGCTGGGAATGCGCCTGCCAACGGAGGCGGAATGGGAGAAGGCCGCACGCGGGACCGACGGGCGCAGCTACCCCTGGGGCGACACCTGGGACGCCTCCCGGGCGAACACGGCCGAATCCGGCCGAAGCGGCCCCGTTGAGGTCGGAACCTACCCATCGGGCGCCAGTCCGTATGGCGCCCTCGACATGGTCGGGAACGTCCAGGAATGGGTCGCCGACTACTACGATCCGGGATACTACGCCGTCGCACCCGCGCGAGCTCCGACAGGCCCGAGTCAGGTGCTCGACCACGGCCTACGCGGCGGATCCTGGGAGTCGCCGAAGGAGTGGGTGACGACGTTCTTCCGGGATTCATCGCACAGCGCCGTCCCGAACGACCGAACCGGATTCCGATGCGCCGTGACGCTTTCCTAGGGAGTGCCCCCGATGCCCGCCTCAGACCCTCGTCCGCACGGTCTTCCGCTGCGAACCATCCTGGGTTTTTCGGTCTACGTTCTCCTTGTGCCTGGGACTCTGATGATCGCAGCGGGAGATCCCGGGTGGTGGATGGGCTGGCTCTACTCCGGGCTTGGGGTCGGGGCGATCGTCATCAGCCGCTTGATCGTTCTGCGGACTTCGCCGGCTACCTTGCACGAGCGAGTGAGGTTCGCCGAGGCCGAGGGAGTCGCACGGGGCGACCGTGCCCTCGTCCTGGTCATCGCCATCGTCGGCCCCTGGATCGTGGCATTGATCGCAGGGCTCGACCACCGCTTCGGTTGGCCCCCCGTTCTTCCCGTCGTGATTCAGATCGTGGGAGCCGTGGGCCTGGCGCTTGGCTACGGTCTGGCGGTATGGGCGATGATCGTCAACGAGTTCTTCTCTTCGGTCGTCCGGATCCAGGTCGAACGTGGTCACCGCGTCGTGGAGCGCGGTCCGTACGCCTCGGTCCGCCACCCGGCCTATGCCGGGGCGATCCTCTCAGCTCTCGGCGGACCGATCATGCTGGATTCGCTCTGGTCTCTTCTCCCTGCCCTTGTGATTCTCGTCGCCATCGTCGTTCGGACGCGGCTCGAAGACAGAACTCTCAAGACTTCGCTTCCCGGCTATCCTGACTACGCCTCCCGGGTTCGCTACCGACTGATTCCCGGGGTCTGGTAGGCCGGCTCATCCCATCCAGGAACGCCTCTGACCCAGACCGATCGGCCTCTCGAGGCGATGCTTGCCTATCACCGTCCTTCCGGATAGAGTTTCCCGAGACTTGCCTTCGCTTCGGGCGCGTGACAGGATTCGACTACGGCGGGAGGGCCCTCCACTGTGGATCTAGGTACGGAACCATCTTCCAAGGTCGAGCTTCTGGATCTCATCGCCGATGAGCATGAATCCCTCCACGAAGTCTTTGCCTCGCTCGACGCCTCCCGCCTCCTCGCGCCTGAACTCGACGGAGGCCGATCCCCAAAGGACATCCTCGCCCACCTGACCGGATGGGAGCAGAGGATGCTGCAGTGGGTGGAGGACAGCTATGCCGGCCGCCATCCAGACCGTCCCGCCCCGGACGAGTCCTGGCCCGACTTGGACCAGGTCAATGAAGGGATCTTTCGGGACGCCCGAGGTGATCCGCTGCCGCAGGTCCTCGAGGAGGCCGCCGCCTCCCATCGCCAGGTTCTCGCACGACTCAAGACGATGACCGATGCCGATCTCTTCGACGGACAACGCTTCGCCTGGAGGAAGGGCGATCCGATGTGGCACCTGGTCGCCGCCAATACCTACCTTCACTACCGGGAACATCGCGAGCAGATCGAATCCTGGATCGCGCGGAGCACGTAGGGCAGCCAGGAGGCTTACATGCCCAAGGTCAATCTTTCCGAGAAGTTCAGCCAGATCCCGGAGCTCTGGTCGCCTCGGATCGCCGCCGAGCTCAATGGGCAGTACCTCAAGCTGGCCAGGTTGAAGGGTGAGTTCATCTGGCATCAGCACCAAGCGGAGGATGAACTGTTCCTCGTCGTCCAGGGCGAGCTGAAGATACAGTTTCGCAAGAGCGAGGAGGTCCTTCGAGCAGGGGAATTCCTGGTCGTTCCCCGCGGTGTCGAGCATCGCCCGGTCGCTGAGGAGGAAGTCCACGTCATCCTGCTGGAACCGACGTCGACGGTCAACACCGGAGAGATCCGGGACGAACGGACCAGGCTCGATCTCAAGTGGATCTAGCAGGAACGATGTCGCGATCCTTGGCTGCGTCGGTTTGGCCTGACCACCAGAAGAAGGTAGGATTCCGCCCCTGGCGTCCACGTGGCGCCCCGGTGCCAAGATCTGCGGGCCGCTTCCGCCGGAACTCGCCAAAGGAGTCTTGATGCTTGCCCAACTCTACAAGCCCTTGCTCTACCTTCACGTCCTGGCCGGCTTCCTGTACATGTTCTCACACGGAGCATCCGGTTTTGTGTCCTTCCGCTTGCGCCAGGAGAACGTCCTCGACCGGATCCGCGCCCTCCTGGACTTGTCGGGGTATTCTTTCGTCTTGATGTACGTCAGCCTGCTGGTGATGGTGCTGGCGGGGATCCTTCTCGGCTTCGCCGGACGATGGTGGTCGACCGGCTGGATCTGGGCGTCGCTGATTCTGCTTGTCGCGATGCTCGTCGCCATGTGGCTCCTGGCCTCGAACCACTTCCACGCCTTGCGCAAGGCCATCGGATTGCCCTACCGCGAGGGCAACAAGGAGCACCCGGCCGTCGAGCCGGCATCCGTCGAAGAGATCCAGGGCTTGCTGCGCTCGGGACGGCCGCACTTGCTGACGTTGATCGGCATCGGTGGCTGGGCGGTCATCCTGTACTTCATGGTCTTCAAGCCGTTCTAGTAGCCCGCTCCGGCGCCGAGGGAGACCGAGATGCGCCACGCAGTCGAATCGACTCTGGCCACGATCATCGTTCCCGGAGCGGCCGTCATCCTGATCCCCTGGCTGATCCTTCGTCAGTTTGGCGGCGGCGCCCCGGCGCGCCTTGGGCCCCTGGAGATCCTGGCTTTGGCAGGCGCTGTGCTTGGCGCCGGAATGGTCATCTGGGTCTCGTTTGCGTTCGTGCGGCAAGGGCACGGCACGCCGATCCCGGTGGATCCGCCCGCCGAGTTCGTCGCCAACGGGCTTTTCCGCTACGTGCGGAATCCGATGTACGTCGGCGCCCTGCTCATCCTGGCCTCCGAAGTCGCCCTCTTCCGATCCTGGCCACTGCTGCTCTACGCCTTCTTGCTTTGGCTGGCCTTGC
Organism: Anaerolineales bacterium; assembly: GCA_035471625.1. Lineage (GTDB taxonomy): Bacteria > Chloroflexota > Anaerolineae > Anaerolineales > E44-bin32 > DATEVL01. The sequence goes on along the minus strand of DATIPT010000071.1, from coordinate 15,881 downwards.
ACACCTTCCTGGTCGTTTTCGAGGAGCCTCAGCTGAAGCGCCGATTTGGGGCGGCCTATCTCGAGTACCTCGCCACAACGCCAAGGTGGATCCCCCGGCTTCGGCCCACGTCGTCACAAGGCGGTCCGGTCCGGTAGACGGAACCGTCGCTCGACCGTCTCACCGGATCTTGAATGTCCATCAGGAGGTTCCTATGACGAACCCTGCGCTCCTCCACAGTGGAACGACAGCTCGGGGGCTGGAGTCGTGGGGAGTGTGGTCCTGCTTCCTCTCAGGCCCAAGCGGGTGATCCGCGTGAGGTAGAAGGATTGGCGCTGACACTGGAGGCAGGGAGCCATCGCAGCCCAGCAGGTTTCCACTCCCCGACCACGGGAGAAACGACTCCAGGCCTGAGGCTGAGGATCCGTCAAGGCCGGTGCGCCGGGATCCTTCCGCGGCAAATTGGCGAAGGACCCAACCAGGGGGGGGTTGATGAAGGAGCAGGGTGTGGCTGAAGATCCTTACCGACGAGTCGCCGGCATCTACGACCGGATTTTCGAACCGGTGAATCGAAATCTTCGGCTGATCGGTCTGCGGATGTTCGTCCCACGTCGGGGAGCGGCGATCCTCGACGTCGGCTGCGGCACGGGCGCCCATCTCGCCCTGTATCAGCGCTACGCCGGAAGACTGGCGGGCGTGGACGCCTCCGTGGCGATGCTGAAGCAGGCCCGCCTTCGACTCGGTCGTGAGGCCGACTTGAGGCTGGCCGACGCGGCGACCCTCCCGTTCGGCGATCGGGAGTTCGACCTGGTCGTGTCCATGCTCACGCTTCACGAAATGGACCATCCGGTCCGCACGGCCGTCCTGGCGGAGATCCAGCGGGTCACGCGGGCAGATGGGCGAATCCTCTTGATCGATTTCCACCCCGGACGATCTCGGCGTTTGAAGGGCTGGGCCACCAAGCTCTTGATCCTGGCCGCCGAGGTCTCGGCCGGGAGACGCCACTTCCGCAACTACCGCCATTTCCTGCGGATCGGAGGACTTCCCGCCCTGATCGGAGGCACCCACCTGACCTCTGATAAGCTCCGGGTCGTGGGCGGGGATACAATGGATCTACTGCTTTGTCGCCGTGCGGTAGATGAGGCAATCTCCGCGTGAGACCCTGACGGGCGTCGGGGTCGGTAGTCGGGAGGACCGATCATCGCGAGGTTCCAACCCATCTCTCCGGTCCAAGTTGAACTACCGCCTCCGGGTCGGCGGGCGGCATGCTCCTAGACTTCCTGCGGGATCAGTGGACCTACCATCGGGGGAGACTGATCTTGATCCTCGGGATCGCAGGAGTTGCGATTTGGTGGGCCTCCGGCCGGGTCTGGTCGTCCCCTTTCCAGATCCCATCGGCCCTGGGTCGGGAGATCGAGAAGAAGTACGACCAGTGCCTCTACGTTGTCGGAACGGACTTCCGAGGAGACCTGAATCCCGAACAGGCCTGCCGCGAGATCGACGTCGAAGTCGCCGGTGAGGGTTCCGTTCCATCCGTCGATCAGCAGGCCGGGATTTCGCGGGCCCTGTGCCTCCGCCTGTACCTCCGCACTCCCATTTGGCTGACCCCCGCCCGAACCCAGTTTGAAGAGATCGGATGGACGGACCGAGTCATTCGCAAGGTGGCCGTCCTGGAGGCCGGCGAATGGAGTCTGCCGCCAGATCAGGAGACCTCGGACCGGGAGCGGTGGGTGAACTTCGCGTGCCCCGGCGCTTACGAGGATCCATGACCTCGTGACTGGGGGCACCGCGCGGCCCCGGGAAACGTTCGGCCGTGGCGAGCTGGCGGTTCGCCCGGCTCCACAAGGAGTGATGCATGAGTCAGCAATCTGGCTTTGTCCCGATCAACTACCGGATCGCCGGGGCCATTCTGCTCATCCTGGGGGTCGTGATCCTGCTCGGCGCTGCTTTCAGCAAGTGGATCGCGGCGCTGTCTCTTCCACCCCTGGCCTTCCCGGTTGGCGTCGTGCTCAGCCTCGTCGGGCTGTACGTCCTGTGGATCGCACGAAGGCAGAACGGGGACTGATCAGGTGGGCCTACCTCGCCGAAGCCGCCGCGGAGTGCAGGCTCGATCGGTTCTCCCGATCGCGGGCCTGCTGTTTCTGCTTCCCGCGATCGGTGCGAAACCCTCCATCCGCTTCCAAGCGCTCCGTCCTACTCCGACCCCACTCTGGGGCGGTCTGCACACTCGAACCCCGATGCCAGAGGCCGCCCCGCTCCCCGATCCGATTCCCGGCCCGATCGACGGGATCTTCGCGCGCATCGATCCCTCCCCGCCACAGTGGTGGGCCTGCCGGCGCTGCGCCGACTACCGATCCACCGGCGGAACCTGGCATCTCCAGCTGGACAAGGGTGTCTTGCGGATCCTTCATGATGTGACCGGGTGGCGGAATCTCGCCTCCTTCTCCACCGCCGGTGACCGAATGACGATCTTCAATGACCCGATCTGCCCCTGGGAGACCGGCGTTTACGAGTGGACAGCCGGACCGGAAGGAGTGCAATTCGAGCTTCTTGACGATGCTTGCGCCTTTGGCCTTCGGGCAGAGAACCTGGCCGGAAGGATCTGGTCGTCGTGCGCGCCTCCGAACGCCAGGGCGGCTGCCAGCGAGGCATGGCCTACCCCGTCCGGGTGCTCCCCAGTGCCACGGCCGGCTTCGCCCCCTTCCCCGCCGCCAGCGGACCTTGAGGTCGTGGTGTATGCCGGGGACGCCCGCCGCCGCATTCCCCCTCCCTCCATGGTCGTCGGCGCGAACACCGACAACCTCCCCGCCCCCTCGGGTGTAGCTGCAAGCGCCGCCGAGCGTGTCGTTCGGTATGGGTTGAATGTCATCCTGTGGCCTCAGGGGGATTGGATCGAGTGGACGGTCGAGAACCCCGCCGCATCGGCTGGGGTTCAGTTCTGGGGGCCGGCGTTTATGGGCCCCGCCCGCCTGCTAGTGGACGGCCGAGAGGTTTGGCGTGGGGTCACTGCCGACCTTGGGGCGTCCTTGGGCCAGTACGGGGGCTACGTCGAGGTCCGCCGTCTCGCCGAAGGCCCCCACCGCATCCGCGTCGAGCACCTTGGAACCGATGCGCGTCCTGTGAACATCCTCTTCCTGGGTCTCGAATGAAGGGAAGGACCGTTGGCTGCACCTGAAGCGCAACCTCTGTCAACCTACCGCGAGTATCCTGTAGATCAGATGATCGATCGCGCTTTGGCCTTCCAGGCCGACATGGCCCGGCGCCGGACGGTCCGGCACTTCTCCGACCGAGCCGTCCCCCGGGAGGTGATCGAGGCATGCCTGGCCGCAGCCGGAACCGCCCCAAGCGGCGCGAACCTTCAACCCTGGCATTTCGTCGTCGTCACCAACGCGTCCCTCAAGCGCGAAATCCGCCTCGCAGCCGAAGCCGAGGAACATGACTTCTATCAGCGCCGGGCCACCCCGGAATGGCTCGAAGCCCTCGCGCCGCTCGGTACCGACCAGCACAAACCCTTCCTCGAGACGGCGCCCTACCTGATCGCCGTCTTTGCCCTCGGCCACCGCCTTCTGCCTGACGGCCGGCGAGCGAAGAACTACTATGTCAGCGAGTCGGTCGGGATCGCCACCGGGATCCTGATCACGGCCCTTCACCACGCCGGGCTCGCGACCCTGACTCATACCCCCAGTCCCATGGGCTTCCTCAATCAGATCCTGGGCCGGCCCAAGGCGGAACGGCCCTACCTCCTGCTGGTCACCGGATACCCGGCGAAGGATGCAGTCGTTCCGCGCATCGAGAAGAAGACCCTGTCCGAGATCGCGACATTCCTGGACTGATCTCCGTGAAGGATGGTACCGAAGGAAGTGTGTGATGGACCCTCAGCTACTCATCGAATACTGGGATCGCGTGCGAGGCGGCACCATGGCAACCCTGGACAAGTTTGAGGAAGACGAACTGGGTTGGACGCCGATCCAGGGCGGCTACTCGATTCGCGAGATCTGTCTCCACATCGCCCACGAGGAGGAAATCGAGATCAGCCACGGCGCTGCCGGCTCGCAGCCCGTCCTTCCGGAGTCCTTTCCAGCCAGCGACTATCCTTCCAAGGCTTCGATCCATGCACTCTGGATGGGAGTCCACGCGCGTACGATGGACTATCTTCAGACCCTAACGAACGATACCGTTGTGAGTCCGATTGAGCTCGCCTGGGGTGAGACTGCCCGGCCGCTGGATGTAATCCTCCACGCCATCGAACACGAAATCCACCACCGCGGCGAGCTCTCCCTGGGCCTTGGCCTTCTCGGGCGGGAGGGACTAGATGCCTAGCGGTAGTTGTCCGACATCCTGGAGGAGCATCCGATGACTCATGCTCAGGAACCAGATCTCGAGATCAGCTTGGACCCACAGGACTGGGAAGGCTTGCGGCGCCTGGGTCATCGAATGGTCGATGACATGCTCGACTACCTTCGGACGGTCCGGGACCGTCCGGTCTGGCAACCGCTTCCCGATGACCTTTCCCACCTCTTCGACCAACCCCTCCCCCTCGACCCGGAACCGGCCGAGGCCGTCTACGAGCGGTTCCGGACAGACATCCTCCCGTACCAACTCGGGAATACTCACCCCCGGTTCTGGGGATGGGTGATCGGAACCGGGTCGCCGCTCGGAATGCTGGGCGCGATGCTCGCGGCAGGCGTGAATCCCAACGCCTGGGGAGGCAATCAAGTTGCAGGACACGTTGAACGGCAGGTCCTGGCTTGGCTCAAGGAGGCCTTCGGCTTCCCCCCCGAGTCGAGTGGGTTGCTCGTCAGCGGCGCGTCGATGGCGAACCTGCTCGCCCTGGCGGTGGCCCGCAACGATCGAGCCGGGTTCGATGTCCGCGATCGTGGTCTCCAGGGAAGCGACCCACAGCTCCGCGTCTACGCCTCGGCCGAAGTGCATAGCTCGGCACAGAAGGCGGTCGAGCTCCTGGGGCTTGGAGCAAGATCCCTTCGCAAGATCCCGGTCGGGGCCGATTTCCGGATGGATCTTGCCGCGCTCCGGGGAGCCGTCGACCAGGATCTGGCCGCCGGCGACCGGCCCATTTGCGTCATCGGAACGGCGGGCACCGTCAACACCGGCGCCGTCGATGATCTCGACGGCCTGGCGCGGTTCTGCCGCGAGAAGGAACTATGGTTCCATGTCGACGGGGCCTTCGGAGCCCTGGCGGTGCTCTCCCCCACTCTTCGTCCTGGCGTCAAGGGCATCGAGCAGGCCGATTCCGTGGCGTTCGATTTGCACAAGTGGATGTACATGCCTTACGACGTTGGCTGTGTTCTTGTCCGCGACGAAACGGCGCATCGGGGCACCTTCTCCCTGACCCCTCACTACCTGGCCCAGGCGGCCCGCGGGCTTGCCCACCCGGTGTTCTCGCCGTCGGACTATGGCCCGGAGCTCTCCCGATCCTTTCGTGCGCTCAAGGTGTGGATGCTGCTTCGCACCTTCGGATTCTCTCACTATGCCCGGCTTGTTCAGCAGAACGTCGATCAGGCGGCGTGGCTCGCCCAGCGCGTAGATCGGGAACCGCGGCTCGAAAGGCTGGCCCCGGCACCTCTCAACATTGTCTGCTTCCGATTCACCGCCCCGGGGATGTCCGACGAGAGCCTGAACGCGCTCAATCAGGAGGTTCTGATTCGCCTGCAGGAGCGCGGGATTGCCGCGCCGACCCAGACGACCCTGCACGGGCGATTTGCCATTCGGGTGGCGATCACGAATCATCGAAGTCGCCGCGAGGACTTCGAGTTGCTGGTCCGCGAGTCGGTCCGCCTGGGGGACGAGATGCTCGCCGAAGGATTCGCCTAGCCCGCCAGTTCGGCTTCGGAGGGAGGATCCATCATGGTCGAACGAGGACGGCCCAAGGGTCTGATGAAGCTGTTCTTGCGGTTCCCGATCCTGCTCTACCGAGCCGGACTCGGCGAGCTCTTCGGCCAGCGGTTTCTGTTGCTGACCCATACCGGCCGGAAGAGCGGGAAGCCGCGCCAAGCAGTCGTCGAAGTGATGCGCCATGACGACGCGACAGATGCGTATGTCGCGGCCGCCGCCTGGGGCGAGAACTCCGATTGGTTTCGCAACATCAAGAAGGGGCCTTCGGTCCAGATTACCGTCGGACGGGCGACGAGCCGCCGCTTAGCGGAGGTGCTTGCCCCCGCAGCCGGCGGGGAAGAGTTCCTGCGATATGCCCAGCGACATCCCACGGCGTTCCGCGCCCTGACCCGAACCCTCACCGGCGAGACCCTTGCGGCCACGCCGGACGCGTGTCGCACCCTGGGCGAGACTGTTCCGGTCGTGGCCTTCCTCCGGACTTGAAGGACGCACAGGGCCATGCCTTCGACACCGTTGTTCACCGCCGAGCAGATGCGCCAAGTCCATCATGTGATGATCGAGGACGTCGGCGTCGCGCTCCTGCAAATGATGGAATATGCCGGACGCGGGCTCGCGCGCCTGGCCCGCGAACGGTTCCTCAATGGGGATCCGGCCGGCAAGTCCGCCTTGGTCCTCGCCGGATCAGGCGCAACGGAGGCGGGGCACTTGCCGCAGCCCGGCACCTGCGCAACTGGGGCGTCCCAACCGAGATCTTCATCCTATCCACAAGGGGGGAACCGTCGCTGGCCTACCGGCACCAGGTGCATCGGTTCACTTCGAGTGAGATCGTCCGTCTACGGTGACGCCTTCCCCAAGACCCGGTGACGTGGCGGGGCCAAGGATCTGTGCTACAGTCAGGCGACCGGCGATTCGGCCGGTGTTCAGGAGGGATCCCGATGGAAGTGCAACCTGCAGCCCCCGACCGAAGCGGCCTTGCGATCGCGTCCCTCGTTGTCGGAGTCGTCAGCCTTTGCGCGTGGCTCTTGCCGATCTGCGGCGTACCCTTCTCCGTGGTGGCGGTGATCCTCGGAGCGCTCGGTCTCAACAGCTCCCGCCGCGGGATGGCGATCGCCGGGATCGTTCTGGGCGCCATCGGCATCATCCTATCGCTGGCCAACGCCGCCCTGGGCGCATACTTGGGGGCCACGGATCTCCTGAATCTCCAGGGACTCCAGTAGGGCCCGGCCTCCGCCCGAACCGCGGTGTGCCTACCAAAGACATTGCCGCCAGCCGGATCGACTGGCGGCAATGTTGAGTTCTGGGGGAACCGTACCCGTCCTACTCTTCCAGTTCGGCCTCGAAGATGTCCTTTCCGTTCTTGTCCAGCAACGTCAGGATCTTCTCCTTCAGGTCGTACGAGTAGGCCGTCACCTTGTCCTCCAGGAGCTGGAAGAACAGCTGCTCTTGAGCCAGGATCTCTGGGGCGCATGCCATACTCGTGGTCGTTCCGAGCTCGAACTCGATCCCACCCTGGTTGGCGCCAGCCGGCTCGACTTCGTACGTGGCCGTGAAGTCGTTGCATCCTCCGAAGCCCTCGATCTCACCGGTGTCCTCAAAGGTCAGGAGGATTTCCGTGTTGGGGATGATCGGCTGTTCCTCGATCGCCACGACCGATACCGTCTCACCGATCAGCGGGAACTCCGGTGACGGCGTCGGCGGGATCGGGGTCGCTGTTGGCTGAGGCTGCGTCGGTTGCGGAGGTTGAGTCGGCTGTGCCGTCGGCGCAACGACATTCACCATGACGAACACCGTCTGGCCGAAGGCCTGGTTCACCGGATTGAAGGTTTGCCAGCGGCCGATCAGCTCGCCGAAGACGCCCGACGGGGCGTGCAGGTCGACGTAGAAGTCGTAGGTCTGCCCTGGCGCGACCTCGCCGACCACGTAGACGGGCTTGCCGTCCATCAGGGCGGCTTTGTTATTGCCGCCGACATAGTCAAGCCGGTACTTGTCCGTCCAGGTGCACGTACCGGTGTTCCGGATCCGCCAGCCCTTGGTGAACCTCTCGTCCGGCTTGACGTTCGGCGGGGCCGTCCCGTTCTTGTCGTCATACGAAAGGTCCATCACGTACTGGCTGCTGTCGGTGCACACGACCGGGGTTGCCGTGGGAACCGGAGCCCCGGGGGTTCGCGTCGGGATCGGGTTGCGCGGGACCCCGATGTAATTCTGGACGAGGTCCTCTACATTGCCGTTGCTCTCGAGCGCGGCCAAAGCCTCATTGATCCTGCCCTGCCAGCACTCGGCGCCGAGTTGGACGGCGATGGCGTACGTCTGGCCGATCGGGCTCTCGCCGGCGACCGCCAATCGATCGTCCGTTGCTTCCGCCTTGGCCACCTGATCATCCATCAGGGCGATGTCGAGGCGGCCCTCAAGGAGATCGCGAATGGCGTGATCCGCTTTCTCGTACGCGAAGAGATCCGTGCTGGCGATCACACCGCCGGCGACCAGATTGTCCTCGGCCCAAGATTCGTAAACCGTGCCGCGCTCCACGCCGACCCGCTTGCCGGCAAAGTCGCCAGCCGTGGCCAGCGCCGTGATCCCCGAATCGGCCTGGACTACGGCGGCCCCGCGCCCGAAGTAGTAAGGGTCGCTGAAGCTGACCTGGGCCGACCGCTCATCCGTGACCGTGATGGCGGCGATGGCGGCGTCGATCCCGCCCAGTTGGACTTCACCAAGCAGACCTTCGAAGGCGTAGTCGCGGAACTCTACTTCCGTGCCCAGGACCAGGCCGATCTGCTTCATCAGGGCGATGTCGAAACCGTCGAGCTGGCGCCCCTCCTTGTAGAACTCGAAGGGCGGGTAGTCGCCGGCCGTGCCGACGATGATCTTGCCGGTCGAGTCGACCCGCTCACACACAGGATCGCTCAGGACGGGAGGCTCCGGCGTGGCCCGGCGGCCGCAGGCCGCCCAGGCTAGGCCAGCGATCACGACGATGGCGACGATCGACCCTACGATGATCCAGGGCGAGGTCTTCTTCTTCGGTTCACCTTCTGCTGGGGCGGCTTGGTTAGCGGAGGGTGGCTGCGGCGTCTCGGACATGGCGGTAGCCTCCTTGGATACCTGGGATCGTTCTCGCGGCGCCCTCAGGACGCCGCCCTAGACAACTCTCAATCGTAGCACGGCTCACGGATCCGGCGCTAGTGGGGCCCGAACACTTGTTCCTTCCGTGCGACCCATGGAAGTCAGCTTGCAGTCCTGGGCTACCCTTTCCCCTGCGTGCCCGACGCAAAGGCCTTGCTCAGGTCTCCAGTGCAGCCCCCGGCGGCGGAGTCGTCATTCGCACCAACCACCCGAGGTACCCCGTCGAGACCTCCCCGGCCGGCACCATGACGACCTCCGGGAGGTCGTAGGGATGATTCTGAGAAAGCCATGCGGCCACCGCCGGGTACCGCTCGACCGTCGTCTTCACCATGAGAAGCGTCTCTTTCGCCTCCTCGAGGGAACCTTCCCACTCGTAGCAGCTCTCGACGGGAACGCGCTGGACACAGGCCGCCAAGCGTTCCTCAACCAGGCGCCTCGAGAGGGTCGCGGCCGCCTCGGCCGTATCCACGGTTGTCATCACGACACATCCCTGATGATCCTGGGTCACTCGGGGCCTCCTTGGGCCGGAGCTGCGGCCTCACGCTCTCGCAAGAGAGACCACAGGCGGTCCTCTCCTTCGGAGAGCGGCACACTCAGATCTCGGACGTCCCCGGCGCGCAGCAATCGCTCCCCAGTCGTGTAGACGAACACCAGGCGACGCCATTGCCGCGCCGGGATAGGACGCAGGAGCGACTCAACCGGGCCGATCTGGATGCGATAGTAGGGCTCGTCCGCCCGGGGATGATCCGGCTCGTCACGCAGCAGTTCAAGACGGCGACGGAGCTCATACCCCCGCACCTCGGCCACATGGCGGACAGACCAGCGCTCGTCGCCGAAGGCGGAGGTCAGGAAGAAAGCGATCCAATCGACCCGCAAGGTCTTGGGCGCCGAGGCGAGCGGGATTCGGTACCAGCCCAGGAGTCGGGCGATCTCCAAGTCGCGCGGGGTCCTGCACAGCGCGACCAAGACGAGATCGTCATCTCGGATGTCGACCATGGCTATCCCCCTCGGTTCCGCCAGGCGGCGCCAGACGCCCGCGCCGCCCGGTCTGATCACATCTTGAGCCCCACCTGTCCGTTGAACTCTTCGATCAGCGCGTCGATCGCATCCACCTGCCCCTGGACGCCCGTCCAATACGTCGGGTCTTCGCGCTGGGCCAGGATTTCCTCATAGGTGCGTCCTTGCTGTTCCACCCACGTGAAGTACTTCAGGTTGTGGATCCGCCGGCGCTCGCGGTGGGAAAGATCGAGCAAGTTGTCGGTGTTCTCCCCCAGCAGGTACCGAGCGAAGTCAGCCGCCGCGTCCCGGTCGGTATAGTCCCCGGACTCCTTGCGCATCTCGTCCAGGCGGCTGGCATAGAGCTCCATCGAATCGGTCAGCACCGTCAGGACGAGGTCCTCCTCCCCCAGCTCGTAGTAGCGGGCGAACTTGATCGCCGAAAGCAGGTTGGCGATCCCGGAGAATCCCAGCAGATCCATGCGGGCGACGAGCTCGCTCGGGACCCCGGCGCGCGTCAGCAACTCGCGACCCGGCTTCTCGTTGAACAGCCGCGCCAGGCTGACGACGGCGGCATCATCGATCGCCGTGACCAGATCCGTGTTCATCACGTTGTGGATCCAGGGCACGTGCTTGTCGCCGATCCCTTCGATTCGATGCGCCCCAAAACCGTTCTCGAGGAGCGTCGGACATTGCAGCGCTTCGCTGGCGCCGATCCGGCTTCCCGGAAAGGCCTGCTTCAGGTAGTCGCCGCAGGCGATCGTCCCGGCCGAACCGGTCGTGACGATGACCCCGGCGAAGGTTCCGCCCGGCCGCAGCGCGCGCCCGATCACCTCCTGCATGGCATGCCCGGTGACCTCGTAGTGCCACAGGTAGTTGCCGAATTCCTCGAACTGATTGAAGATCATCAGGTCCTGGCCGGAACGGCGCAGCTCCCAGCACTTGTCGAAAATCTCTTTGACGTTCGACTCGGACCCCGGCGTCTTGATTACCTCTCCGGCGACCGTCGCCAGCCAGTCAAAGCGCTCCTTGCTCATCCCCTCCGGAAGGATGGCGATCGATTGGCAACCCAGGAGGGCCGAATCATAGGCGCCGCCCCGGCAGTAGTTTCCGGTCGACGGCCAGACCGCTTTCTGGGTCGTCGGATCAAACTGCCCGGTCACCAGGCGCGGCACCAGGCAGCCGAACGCCGCCCCGACTTTGTGGGCCCCGGTCGGAAACCATTTCCCTACGAGTGCCACGATTCGGGCCGGCACGCCGGTCAGGCTGGAAGGAAACTCGACGTAATTGACGCCTCCGAATCCACCGCCGGAAGCCTTGGGGTCGTTCTTCCAGGTGATCCGGAAAAGATTGAGGGGATCGACATCCCACAGGCCGACCGAGCTCAGCTTTCGGCGAATCTCGGGCGCGATCCGGGACGGATCCTTCATCTGGGCGTACGTCGGGATGATGATGCCGCGCTCCCGGACTCGCTGGACGGCACGCTCCCTCCGATCGGGGTGAACGGTCAGATCGATCATTTCTTGGCGGTGCTCCTTCGCTTGGGAATCGATACCGGCGGGTCGGCGGGACCACGCCGGACAACGTACAGGGGACGGCCTTTGACCTCGTCGTAGACGCGCCCCAGGTATTCGCCGAGCAGGCCCAGACTGATCAACTGAATCCCCCCCAGGAACAACACGGCGATCAAGGTTGAGGCCTGACCAAAGAAGGCCTGGTTCCCGCTGAGGCGCAGAATGACCACGGCGAGGATCGATGCGGCGCTCAATCCGGCGCAAATGAAGCCGAGGTACGTGGCGATCTGCAACGGGAAGTGGGAAAAACTGGTGATCGCGTTCAGGGCCAGGCGCAGCATCTTGCGGAACGGATACTTCGTCTCGCCGGCGAACCGGGCCGCCCGCTTGTAGGAGACGCCGACCTGACGGTACCCCACCCACGCCGACATCCCCCGTAGAAACCGATGCCGCTCCCGCATCTCGTCGAGCGTGTCGACGACGCGCCGATCGAGCAACCGGAAGTCGCCGGTGTCGAGCGGGATCCGAACGTCGGTGATGCGGTAGACCAGGCGGTAGAAGACGGAGGCGGTCGTGCGCTTGAACCACGATTCGCCTTCGCGCTCCGCCCGAACCGCATAGACGACCTCAAATCCCTCCCTCCACTTGGCTACGAGCTCCGGCAGCAGTTCCGGGGGATCCTGCAGATCGGCGTCGATGATGATCACGGCCTGGCCGCGACTGTAGTCAAGCCCGGCCGTCACGGCGATTTGATGGCCGAAGTTGCGCGCAAAGATGACGGGGCGGACTCGCTTGTCCTGCTCCGCCAGTCGCTCGATGGCCTCGGTCGATCCATCGGTGCTTCCGTCGTCGACGATGATCAGCTCCCATGCCCCGCCGAGTTTCTCCATGACAGCCCGCACCCGTCGCCAGAGTACTGGGAGAGACTCAACCTCGTTGTAGACCGGGGCGACGATCGAGAAGACGGGCAGCCGAGCGCGGGCGACAGGAGTCATCGGCGTCCTCCATTCGGGAGGATACGGCGAAGCGCATCCAAGGTTGGCTCGATGACGGACGCTTCGCCTGCGGCCTTCATCGCCGCTCCGACGTCCTTGAGCCCACTACCGGTCAACACCACAACGACCTGCGCCTCGCGGTCAATCAGGCCGCCCTCGAGGGCCGCCACCAGGCCGGCAAAGGAGGTCGCCGCTGCCGGTTCGGTGAAGACCGCCGCCTTCGCGCCCAGCGTGCTGATCGCCGTCAAGATGTCGGCGTCCGAGACGACGATGTACGCACCGCCCGTCTCGCGCGCCGCCCGAACGGCGCGCACGCCGTCGCGCGGGAGATCCACGGAGATGCTGTCGGCCAGCGTGGCCGCCCGCACCGGAACGATCGTCTCGCCGCCGGCGCGGAATGCATTGGCGACGGCCGCCGATCCCTCCGCCTGGACCCCGAACAACCGCGGGATCTTCTCGATCCAGCCGAGTTCATGCAATTCCCGAAAGCCCTTGTGCAGGCCGGAGATGATGTTTCCATCGCCCACCGAGACGAACACGGCGTCCGGGGAAGACCAGGTCGGCGTCCCCCGCGACGGCGAGACCCGCGTCAGCTGCTCGCAGATCTCAAAGGCAGCGGTCTTCTTGCCTTCGATCGTGAACGGGTTGTACCCGGTGTTGCGGCAATACCACCCGAACTCGCTGGAAGCTTCGATCGTCAGGTCGAAAGCCTGATCATAGCTTCCATCCACCAGGATCACGTGCGCCCCGAAGATCAGCAACTGGGCGACCTTCGCCGGCGGTGCGGTGCGCGGCGCCAGGATGACCGCCGGCATTCCCGCCGCGGCCGCCATCCCGGCCAAGGCCGCGCCGGCGTTGCCGGTCGAGGCGGTGACGATCGTCTCAGCGCCGATCTCGTGCGCCCGCGCCACGGCCACCGCGCTGGCCCGGTCTTTGAAGGACGCCGTCGGGTTGCGGCCGTCATCCTTCAGCCAGAGATCCGGCATCCTGAGCTCCAGGCCGAGCCGGGCCGGCTTGAGAAGGGGCGTCCAGCCGGCGGCCCGCAAGGCGGAGCCTTCATACCCGGGGTCGCCCACGGGAAGCAGCGGCAAGTAGCGCCACAGCGACTCCTCCCGGACGGACGACAGATCGGCCGGAGCCATCCGGCTTCGCACCGCGTCCAGGTCCAGCCGGACGTTCAGGTTGCCGGAATCCCTCGGACACACGTAGTCGGAGAAGTCGGAGCCGAATTCCGTTCCACAGATCGAGCAGGTATACCCGCGAAACCCCGCCACCTACAGACCTCGCTCACCGCGAACGTAGGGCTGACCCAGTGCGGCCGGCGCACCAATGCGCTTGCGCATCGCCTCGCGTGAGCCCAGAATCATCACCACGATAACGAACACAAACGGCAGCATCTGGAGGAAGAACCCGTAGTAGGGGTTGAAGAAGAACGGGTTCCGGATTCCGAGGACGATCTGGGGCCCTTGGATGTCGAGGATGGTGCGCCGCAATGCGCCGAAGGCGAACGCCCCGAAAGCCGCCCGCCACGGGTTCCAGGCGGCGAAGATCACCAATCCCACCGCGATCCACCCCAGCCCACCTGTCGTGAGCTCACTGAACCAGCCCGGAGAGATCGCCAGACTGATGGTGGCGCCGGCGAGCCCGGCCAGCAGCCCTCCGATCACGACGTAGGTGTAACGCTGCCGGTAGACGCTGACGCCCATGACGTCGGCCGCCGTCGGATTCTCGCCCACCGCCCGCAGGTGCATCCCCATGCGGGTGTGGTTGATGTAGAACCAGGAGAGCGGCACGAGCGCAAAGCCCAGATAGACCAGCACGCTCTGGTCGGTAAAGAAGATCGGGCCGATCCCCGGAATCGCCGAAAGCACCGGGATGGTGGCGCTCGGCAGCAGCGCGATCGATCCGGCCTTGCTCAAGCCCTCACCGAAGACCAGCGCCAGGCCAACCCCCAGGAAGGTGAGCGCCAGGCCGCTCACGACCTGGTCCGCCTGAAAGTGGATCGAGACGATCCCGTGCAGCAGGGCCAGTGCGCCGGCCGCGATCATCGCCACGACGATCCCCAGCCACCCGTTCCCGGTCGACACGGTGACGCTGAAGGCGGCCATCGCACCGACCAGCATCATGCCTTCCAGCCCCAGATTGAGGACGCCGGAGCGTTCTGCGAGGATCTCGCCGATCGTGGCGAAGAGCAGGACCGTTCCGGTGGCCACGCCCGCGTTCAGGATGATGATTGGATCCACGGCTAGGCGGTCCTGCGCTCGACTCGCACCGTGTAGCGAAGGAAGACCTCGCTGGCGATCAGCATGAACAGGATAATGCCCTGGATGAGGCGCGGCACGCCCGCTGGCTGGATCTCGCGCCCGGCCAGGATCAGGCCGCCGAAGAGCACCGAAACCGGGACCACCACCAATGGGTTGAGTTTGGCCAGCCAAGCGATGATGATCCCGGAGAAGCCGTAGCCGGGCGAGATCGAGGCCTGGAGCCGGTGCACGACTCCCGCGATCTCGGACATCCCACCCAATCCGGCGATGGCGCCGGACAGCATCATGACAAGCACCGTGTTGCGGCTGATGTTGATCCCGGCGTACTCCGCGGCGCGTGGATTGTCGCCGATGAGCCGGATCTCGTAGCCCCACAGGCTACGGAGGAGGATGTACCAGGCGATGATCGCCACAAGGATGGCCAGAATGAACCCGGCGTGCGATGTCAGGCCGCGGAAGCTGGGGACTTGTTCGGCCAGATCCGACAGCCGTGGGAACCAAGCCGACCGTTCGAAGGTACGCGTCATCTGGAATCCACCCTCGCTCCACACCCCGAAGATGAAGTAGTTGAGCAGAGCCAGGGCGACGTAGTTCAGCATGAGCGTCGTAATGATCTCGTTCACTCGCAACTTGGCCTTCAACCAGCCCGGGATGAAGCCCCACAGACCGCCGAAGAGCACGCCTGCCAGGATCATGGCCGTCAAGATCACGATCTTCGGCGCGCTCTCGGGCACGATTCCGGCAAGAATGACGACGCTGGCGCCAAGCGCGCCCATCAGGAACTGACCCTCCGCTCCGATGTTCCAAAGTTTCATTTGGAACGCCACGGAGCACGCGACTCCGGTGAAGATCAATGGCGTGGCCTTGACCAACGTGTCAGAGAACACACCCACGTTGCCGAAGGCGGCGCTGGCGATGTGACGGTAGGCTGCGATCGAGTTCCCACCCACCAACTCGAGCACCACCGCCCCCAGGACCAGGGCCATGAAAATGGCAACCGCGGACACGACCGGGCTCAGCCAGCGGGGCTGGTCGAGCCGGGGCTCGATCCGCAGGCGGTATGTCCCACGGCGGCCGATGGTTCCACCTCCAGCGCTCATTGAGCCTCCCCGCCTCCGGTCATCAGCAGCCCCACCTTCCCAGCGTCCGGCTCGACCCCGTCG
>DATIPT010000070.1:0-16278 GCA_035471625.1 Anaerolineales bacterium | reverse complement strand
GAGATGGCCGTGGTCGCGTTCGGGTCGGCCGGACGGATTGCCCAATCGGCGATCCGGGCGGCCCGCGACGAGGGGATCAAGGTCGGGATGTTCCGACCGGTCTCCTTGTATCCCTACCCGTACGCCCGCCTCTCGGAGCTCGCCGCCAAATTGAAGGCTTTCCTGGTGGTCGAAATGAACAGCGGGCAAATGATCGAAGACGTCCGGCTGGCCAACGAAGGCCGGCTCCCGGTGCATTTCTACGGGAGGATGGGCGGTGTGACCCCGCTCCCGGAAGAGATCCTAGAGGCGATCCGGAAGGTGAACGCCGGGTCGACGGAGTTGAGACGATGACGGAACCGGCCCGCGTCGAGAGCGTGATCTACCAGCGGCCCGAGAGCCTGCTTCCGATTCACACCCATTATTGTCCGGGGTGCACCCACGGCGTCGCCCACCGGATGATCGCCGAGGTGCTGGATGAGCTCGGCGTGCGCGCCTCAACGGTCGGGATCGCCCCGGTCGGGTGTGCCGTGTTCGCCTACAACTACTTCAACGTCGACTTCGCTGAGGCGGCGCACGGCCGCGCCCCGGCGATGGCGACCGGTCTCAAGCGCGTCTCCCCGGAAAAGACCGTATTCACCTATCAGGGTGACGGGGACTTGGCTTCCATCGGCGCGGCCGAGATCCTTCACGCCGCCGGGCGGGGCGAGAACATCACCGTGATCTTCATCAACAACGCCATCTACGGCATGACCGGCGGGCAGATGGCGCCGACGACACTGCCCGGCCAGCACACCACTTCGACCCCCACCGGGCGGGACGTCGAGATCCACGGGCTTCCGCTGAAGATGTGTGAAGTCCTCTCGCAGCTCGACGGTTCCGCCTATGTCGTCCGGCGCAGCCTCCACGACGTAGCCCACATTCGCAAGGCGAAGAAGGCGCTTCGCGCGGCGTTCGAGGTCCAACAGCAGGGGTTGGGGTTCTCGATGGTCGAGCTTCTTTCGAGCTGCCCGACGAACTGGGGCATCGCGCCGCAAGACGCCCTGACGTGGATCAAGGACCATATGATTCCGGCCTTCCCGCTGGGGGACTACAAGGTGCACCCGGCTGTGGCCGGCAAGGGCTGAGCGGTGGAGACTCAGCTGATCATCTCCGGCTTCGGTGGGCAAGGAGCGCTCTTCGCCGGCACGCTTCTGGCGTATGCGGCGATGGAGAACGGGCGCCAGGTTTCCTGGATCCCTTCCTACGGGCCCGAGATGCGGGGCGGTACGGCCCACTGCACGGTGATCATCAGTGATGATGAGATCGGTTCCCCGGTTGTCCGCAACCCGTCGGCGGCGATCGTCATGAACCTCCCGTCGCTGGATCGCTATGAGCCTGTGATCCAGCCGAACGGCGTGTTGATCGTGAACTCATCTCTGGTCGACCGCGAGCCGTCCCGCTCGGACTTGAGATGGAGGATGGTTCCGGCCAACGCCATCGCCGAAGAACTGGGGGATCGGCGCATGGCGAACATGGTCCTGCTCGGGGCGTACCTCGCGGTCGAGCCGATCTTCACCCTCGAGCAGATCGAGGAGTCGCTGGCCCGGCACATCCCCAGCCATCGGCGGGGCTTGCTGGAGTCGAACTACCAGGCGCTGCGTCAGGGCTTCGAGGCCGCCCGGGCCGCCGTCGCCGCCTGACCTTCCGCCCCCCTCAGTCCTCCGATCCTCCCGCCGACAACTGCTGATAGTCCGCCATCGCTGCACGGACCACGGCCTCGGCATGTTCGCGCCCGTAGGCTGGCCCGATGGAAACCGGAACGGGGTGGTCCGGGGAGAGCTTGTAGGTCTCGAAGTAGTGCCGCAGCCTCTCGAGAAGTGCGGCTGGCAGGCCGGTCAGGTCTTCCGCCTTCGACCAAATCGGATCCTTCTCGAGGATGGCGATGATCTTGTCGTCGGCTTCCCCGTTGTCGAGCATTGGGAGCCCGCCGATCACCCTGGCGGTGACCAGGACCTCGGCGCGGGCAATCGGCCTTTCGCTGATGACGCACACGTCCAAGGGGTCTCCGTCGCCGCGGGCGGCGCCGTCCATCAGCGCCCGAACCTGCTCGCCGCAGAAGGTCCGCGGGATGAAGCCGTAGAGCGCCGGGATCTGGGAGGACGAGCGGTGCGGGCGATCGACTCGCAGGTAGCCGGTCTCCTTGTCGATCTCGTACTTGACGAGATCGAAGGGACCGGTCTCCAGATACACGGAAACAACGTGCGGCGGATCCGGTCCAACGTCGAGTCCGTGCCAAGGATGGGGTCGCCAGCGAGAGAACGAGCGCAGGGTTGTCATGGCTGCTCCTTGGGGCGATGGGCCAGGCGGGTGGCGGCTCGCGCCTATCCATCCCCTTTCAACGTCCGGTTGAAGAACTCGATCGTTCGCTGCATCGCCGTCGCGAACGGGCCGGAGATGTTGTGATCGGCTCCATCGTACAGGAAGATCTCCGCCGATCTGCCCGCCTCCAGGATCTGGCGGTAGAGCTTCTCGGAGAACTCGTACGGCACCGAAGAGTCGGCAGTCCCGTGGTGCAGCTGGATCGGTCCGGAAAGGTCGGCCAGGTACGCGTTGGCCGAGATCGAGTCCCAGAAGACGGGATTGTCGGCGGGCAGGCCGTACGTATCCAGCAGGGACACCCGCCAGCTTCGCCGAGGCATCGGCGTCGAGGGCGAGCCACGCCGCCAGCGCTCGAGCAGGTCGGGGTACGAGGCGACCACGCCGGCCCAAATGACCCCCGACCGGATTCCCGGGTCGATCACCATGGACCGCAGGGTGATGTAGCCCCCCATCGAGTGGCCCCACATGCCGACGCGAGTCGGGTCGGCGGATGGGAACCGGCGCATGCTGGCCACGGCGTTGAGGACGTCGACGACGTAGTCGGGCGAACCGTAAGCCCCCGAAGGAGAACCCTCGGAGTCTCCGTGGCCCCGGTAATCCGGTCGGAAGACGATATACCCACTCCGGGCCAGGTTCCCGACATAGGCGACGTAGCGCTCCGTCGTTCGGTATTCGTCCGGCGGGATGTAGCCGTGGTTGAAGACGATCACCGGCCAACCCCCCGGCGGAGGATCCCCGCGAGGAACGGTCAGAAGCGCATAGATCTTCAGGCCTTCAGACTGATAGGAGGCGATGGAACGGGAGTAGTTGACCCCCGGCTCGAGAACCTGTTCGATGACCACTTCGCTCCCGGGATACTCCCGGATCCGCATTGCCTCGATGGACAGGGGATGCCGCGTCGGCGTCGGCGCCGGTGCGGGAGTCGAGGTGGGGGAGGGCGTCCACGTTGCAGACGGCGAGGCGGACGGCATTGCGGTGGGAGGCGCCTTGGGCTCGATGCGTGCCGGTGCACAGGCCGACGCGACCGTGCACATGGCGGCGAGCGCTGCGCAGGCGGCCGCCCGGGACCACACGGAGGCAGAAGCCCGGCGTACTCTTTCCAGCGGCGATCTCATGCGGCGCGTGACCGTACGGCAGAACTACCGGTCTCCCGACATCTCGAGCCACTGCAGCGCGTACTTGGGGCCGGCGCCCTCGCCTTCGTCCTTGAAGAAGACGTAGGCACCCTGCCACGGGAGCGCCGCCACCTGGGCGGCGATCTTCTCGATCGCCTTGCGCGTGTACTTCTCCTTGCGCAGGCGCAGGTATCCCCAGTCCGTCGTCGCTACGAAGTCGGTGATCGAATCTTCGTCCGTGTCTGCCAGCACGAGCGCGCAATGGTGATGTCCAAGGAGCTCGAAGACATCCGGATCGAACCAGGTCTCGTGGCGGAACTCGAAGGCGGCGCCGCGCCCTGGCGGGACATGCTCGAGGAAGGCTTCCAGCCGGGGAAGATCCTTCTTGAAATTCGGCGGGAGCTGGAACAGGACGACGCCCATCCGCGGGCCGAGCGAGGCTGCCGTGCGATACAGGTAGGAGGTCTCATCGCCGGCCTCGCGAAGCCGCTTGATGTGGGTGATGCGCCGGGAGGCCTTCAAGACGAAACGGAAACCCTCGGGGACCTGGGATGCCCAGCCCTCGAGCACGCGCTCGTTCGGAAGTCGGTAGAAAGTGTTGTTGATCTCGACAGCCGGGAGGCGCTCCCCATACGCACGCAGCATCCCATCGGCCGTGACGTCCTCCGGGTAGAAGCTGCCTTTCCACTCCTTGTAGCTGTAGCCGCTCGTCCCGACCCACAGGTCCATCATCCCCTCCCCGCGTGACCTCCGTCAGGCGTCGGCGCCGAGGACGCTTGGAGGTTGATCAACAGCGAGCGCGTGGCCGCGGCGACCTCCCGAACGGCAAGATCGAACGCTGCCGTGTTCTTCTGGGACGGCTTGCGGTAGCCCGACACCTTGCGCACGAATTGAAGCGCGGCCAGCTCGATCTCCTCATCCGACGCGCTGGATTGCGGCTGGCGGAGCTTCTTGATGTTACGACACATTGCTTCCCTCCGTCGTAAGGTGAAGGCACATCGATCGAAACCGGGGATGGCGCGGGGCTACGACGACAGGGCGTGGCCGCACTGGGGGCAGAGCGGAGTCCCGGGTGCGGCCACATAGCCGCAATTCGGACAGCCCAACGGCTGCACAGGCCCCAGTGGAGCGCCGCAGGACTCGCATGTCGAAGCCCCGACAGCGTTGGCCGACAGGCAATAGACGCAGGTGAGGCGACGCAGGCGGTCGGAGATCTGGTAGGACGCGCCGGCCGCTTGTGCACTGCGGGCGAGGACGTTCCAAACCCGGTCCGTCATTCCCAAAGAGGCGATGTCTTCCGCCAGATCGTCCAGCCTGGAAAGGAGCGTCCAGGGGCTCTTGAGGGCCCACAGGCCAGTTTGGGCCAGGCTGGCGGCGACCCCGAGCCAGGCCTGCTTGCCGATCCGGACGTGGACTCCGTCCTCGATCTTCCGCAGGTCGACCGTCAATGCCGTCGGGCCGCCGGAGGCCGGTTCTGGGCGGGACGCGATCTGGACCACGATGTGATCGCCGCTGCCGACCTGCTGGGCCCGCAGATTCCCGCGACTGAACTCTGCGACCAGGGCTCTGGCCATGCCGTCCGTCGAGATCGGGCCGTGAAAGGTGCGCTGTGTCGAGCTTGGATCCAGCACCACGTCGCCTCCGTGCCGGCTGAGTGGGTAGTATAATCCCAAATCCAACGGCAATAGACCCATGCGATCGAAGTTCGCGCTCCTGCTCCTCGTGGCGACGCTCGTCGCCCTTTTCTTCGCCGGCGGTCATCCGACGCGGGTGGAAGCGCAGATTCAGCAGACGGCCGGGCCGAGCGTCACGCCGCAAGGGCCGACGATCTTGGTGCCCGAACTGGTGAATGTGCGCTTGTGCCCGGACGTCGGATGTGATCTCGTGGGGGTTCTGATCGCCGGACAAACGGCGCCGGCCATCGGGCGGACGGCCGCCGGGCTTTGGATCCAGATCCTGTACGCTGGAGTGCCGGGCAACGTCGCCTGGGTCTACGCGCCGTTCGTCGTGCTGCAGCCGAGCCAGGCCGGCGGGCTTCCGATCGTCGAGCCGCCGGCGACCCCGACTCCCCGGGTCACGGCCACGATTGATCCGACCCTGGCTGCCCAATTCAACCTCAACCAGATCACGCCGACGCGGCTGCCGACCTTCACGCCGGCCCCGCCGGTCCTCGCCCCGACGTTCGCGCCGTCTTCGACGGCCCGCGCCGGCGGATTTCCACCAATCCTCTTGATTCTCGGTCTCGTCGTCGTCGGAATCTTCGGCATGGTGATCTCCGTCCTGCGCGGACGGTAGCCGGGCCGGCTTTCCTCCTCAGATTCGAGCGACGGGACCACGTCTCGTGGGGCGGTCGATCTCAGCGCCTACAGGGGCCGACGGCTGGCGAATCCGGCGTCGACCCCATGCCAGTGCGAGACCGTCTTTTCACCATAGAGCCAGCAAAGAAAGACGATCTCCCCGTCGCGTTCCGCCGGGAAGTCGAGCAACCCGCGCTCCATGTCCTTGACCAGGACGCCGTGAGATTCAAGGCCCCGAACGGAGGCGCGAAGACGGTCGAAGCTCTCGAGGACGGCGGCGCTGATCCGGCTGCCTCCATTTCCGAGTAGCTTCTCCAGGACCGGCGCCAGTTCAGGCTGCAGAGCCACCAGCCGGGTGCGCGCGGCCATCATCTCTTCGACCAGCGGGACCAAGACGGGGAGACGGTCGGTCGCCTCGTCGGGGGTGAAGAGTCGGGCAAATCCCTGGGCCATCATACGAAAAGCAGGTCGCCGCGGCGACCTGCTTCACCAACCTGCAAGGCGTCCTGGCCTAGTGGCAGCCGCAACCGGCGCCCGAGGCTCCGGCCCCTTCCCGGCTGGTGCGGAAGGAATGGCCGCAGCCGCACGAGGAGACGGCGTTCGGATTCTCGATCTTGAAGCCGCCGCCCATCACATCATCGATGTAGTCAATCCGGGCGCCGGCCAAGTACTCCATCGACATCGGATCCACGACGACGCCGACTCCGTCGAAGTCGAAGTGGTGATCCGTGTCGCGCGGTTGCCCTTCGAGGGCCATCCCGTACTGGAGCCCCGAGCAGCCGCCGCCGGAGATGAAGACTCGCAGGGCGTGGTCGGCGAGCTGGCGCTCTTCCAACAGCCGGCGGACGCGATCAACGGCTGCCGGGGAAAGCTCGACCGACGGGGTTTCCACCGCCGTTTCGGTCGTCGGGGTCTCTACCTTGTCCGCGATTTCCATGGATACCGCTCCTTGTTGAACCAAGCTCAGACTGTGTGGATGAGTTTACTCCGGATGGTCCGGATCGTCAAACAGGGACGCCGAAGGGCAGGCGCAGCCGGCACGTGGGGTCGTCGCGGGCGATGCTCGCTTCGGCGACGACCGGGGCGCCGACCAGGCGGCCGATGAGTGCGCGGTCGAACTCGCAGACATGGGGGTAGGCGCGGGCGACCTCAAGATAGGGGCAATTCGCCAGGATGATCGCCGGGCGCTCGCCCGGCTCGAGGCTGGGGAAGTATCCGCGTGCCTCAAGGAACGCCAGGCTATCGTCCATTTTCGGCGTCTTGGAGAGGTGGACGGCCCGGGCAGGCAAGTAGTCACCGGCGGTCGTGAGAACCCAGTGCGCATCGACCGGTGTGTCGGCCAGAGCCTCGAGCAGGCAGAGGCACAGCTCGCCGTAGTTCCGCGGGGTGAACTCCTCTGCCCTGTGGGTGAGGGAGTAGACCATCTCAGGCCGGCCCGGCCCGGGTTTCTTCCGTGGTGACGGCTCGGAGACGACCTGGGCCTCGAGCAACCCGTCGAGGTGGTGCCGGATCGTCACCGGGGTCAGACCGAGGGCTTGGCTCAGATCCGCGACCGAAGCTTCCCCGCGCCGCTTCAGGACCTCGACGATCCGCTGGCGTGAGTCACTCGCAACTGGAGGCATTCCGAGCCCATTGTAGGTTTGAATCGGAATTTGTCAAATTGCGTCTTCGAAATTCCCTTGCCTTGACAGTCCCCCGCCGCCACGTATAATTCACCGGACCGACCCGGCCCTTGTCCTTCCCGGCGCTGGTGCAACGTGTGCTGCCAGCCGTCGGCGACCCCATTGTCGGCGGCATGCCGGGAAGCGCGCCCATCGCAGGAGCAGCTCGATCCATGCCCGACGAACTCGAAAAAGGCATCCCTATTCCCCCCGAGCTCTTGAACACGGTGGCGGTCACGACCCTCGACAAGGTCTACGGCTGGAGCCGCCGCAACTCGGTTTGGCCGATGATGTTCGGCCTGGCATGTTGCGGGATCGAGATGATCGCCACCGCTACCAGTCGCTACGACTTCTCGCGCTTCGGGATGGAGGTCATGCGGCCGAGCCCCCGCCAGTCCGATCTGATGATCGTCTCCGGCACGGTGACCAAGAAGATGGTCCCGCAGATCGTCCGTCTGTACAACCAGATGCCGGAGCCCAAGTACGTGATGGCGATGGGGGCGTGTGCTTCGGGCGGGGGCCCGTTCAAGGAAGGCTACAACGTCGTTTCCGGGATCGACAAGTACATCCCGGTCGACGTGTATGTGCCGGGTTGCCCGCCGACGCCTCAGGCGCTGCTGCACGGCTTGATGAAGGTGCAGGAGAAGATCGACGGCGAGTCGGTCCGCACCGTCCGCTGGTATCGACCGGAACTCTCCGAGGCGCGCCCGATCCCGGTCCTCGGACCCGACATCTTCGATCCGCGGGATGTGGAGACCTTGAAGAACCCGCCTTCTCCGCCGGAGGCGGCCGAGGCCGAGGCGGTGTCGTCATGACGGAAGCCACGCAGACCTCCACCGATCTTGCCGACCTGTTCCCGGGGGTGGCCACGCGTGATGAGCGGCCTGGATACACCGGCGCCATCGTCCCCGCTGATCAACTGATCGACTTCGCCCGAACGCTGCGCGACACGCATGGCTACGACTACCTCTCGTCGGTCACGGGGGTTGACTACCTCCCCGAGGACAAGATGGAGGTGGTCTACCACGCCTTCCGCAGCGCCGGCGGTCCGGCGGCGGTCTTTCGGACGCAGGTGTCTCGCGCGGATCCGGTTGTGCCGTCGCTCGTTCCGATCTACCCCGGCGCCGATCTGCAGGAGCGAGAGGCGTGGGATCTGCTCGGCATCCGGTTCGCCGGCCACCCCGACCTGCGCCGCATCCTGATGTGGGAGGGCTTTGCCGGCCATCCGCTTCGCAAGGATTGGCAGGAAACGTATTACGAGGAAGACGGCAAGCCGTACAAGAACCGCTGGCCCGACGGGCAGGTCTACCGCATCGAAGACAAGCAGCCGGTGGGGCAGAACGCGACCTTCCCGGAGGCCTTCGATCCCGAGCGTTGGATCCCCGAGACGGAGACGGCGCTCTACGCAGGGCTCGCCCGCGGCGGGAATGGCGGCAACGGTCACGCGATCGACACCGACACGATCGTGGTCAACCTCGGGCCGCAGCATCCCTCGACCCACGGCGTCTTTCGGATGGTCGCTTCGATCGAGGGGGAAACGATCATCGACTTGAAGCCGGTGATGGGCTACCTGCACCGCAATCACGAGAAGATCGGCGAACGCAACACCTTCTTGATGAATATGCCCTTCACCGATCGTCTCGACTACTTCTGTTCGATGGGGAACAACTTCGGGTACGCCCTGGCGGTCGAGAAACTGATGGGGATTCGGCCCCCGGAGCGGGCCGAGTATATCCGGGTGATCATGGCCGAGCTGACCCGGATCGTGAACCACCTGGCAACGATCGGCTTCCTGCTCAACGATCTGGGGGCCTTCTTCACGCCGGTCATCTACGCCTTTGGGGAACGGGAGTTGATCCTCGACGTTTTCGAGGCGACCTCCGGGTCGCGCATGATGTGCAACTACTTCCGGTTCGGCGGCTTGGCGCGTGACCTCCCCGAGGGCGTGCTGGAGCAGATCCGCGAACTGGTCTTCGAGCGGCTGCCGCGCCGGATCGATGAGATCGATGCCTTCCTGACGAACAACGAGATCGTTCGCAACCGGTGCATCGGCGTCGGTGTGTTGACGCGGGACCAGGCGCTGGCACTTTCGGCGGCGGGCCCCATGCTGCGGGCCTCCGGAGTCCCCTACGACGTCCGGCGGGCGGACCCCTACGGGATCTACGACCGCTTCGACTTCGACGTGCCGGTCCGGTCCAACGGCGATATCTACGATCGCTACCTGATCCGGATCGACGAGATGCGCCAGAGCCTCCGCATCCTGCAGCAGGCCGTGCGCGACATCCCGGACGGCGAGATCCAGACCGGCAAGCCGCAGTACCAGGTGCGCGTACCGGCCGGCGAA
The DNA here is from genome assembly GCA_035471625.1 of Anaerolineales bacterium. GTDB lineage: Bacteria > Chloroflexota > Anaerolineae > Anaerolineales > E44-bin32 > DATEVL01. The sequence goes on along the minus strand of DATIPT010000070.1, from coordinate 6,521 downwards.
TCGTATGGCCGGGTCGAGAACCCCAAGGGTGAGCTCGGCTACTACGTGGTCTCGACCGGGAAGCCGAACCCGTGGCGCTACCACGTCCGGGCTCCATCCTTCATCAATCTGACCGGCCTCGGCCTCATGTGCCGGGGTCACAAGGTCGCCGATGTCGTCGCGATCCTCGGCTCGATCGACATCGTCCTGGGCGAAGTCGACCGGTAGACGAGGCGGAGAGACGCATGTACGGACTAGGAATCATTCGAGGGCTGGGGGTCACCCTCAAGCACTTCGTCGCCACCTACGTCGACGACCTACGCTGGTTCTTCGGGCGCATCAGCGGGGCGAGCGGAGGCCGGTACTACAATGCCGACTCGCTGACCGTCCGTCAGGGCTCCCAGGCGCGTGGCATCTTCACGGTGCAATACCCGGAAGAGAAGCTGCCGGTCCCCGAGGAGTTCCGGTTCCTGCCCTTCCTGGTCTACGATGAGGACGCCGAGGGCAATCGCCAGGACCGCTGCACGTCGTGCGGGATTTGCGCCAAGGTCTGCCCGCCCCAGTGCATCTGGATCGTCCGATCGAACGACCCCAACACCGGGCGCCCGATCCCGGAGCCGACCGAGTTCTATATCGATATCGATATTTGCATGAACTGCGGTCTGTGCGCCGAGTTCTGCCCGTTCGACGCCATCAAGATGGATCACGACTACGAGTTGGCGTCCTTCGATCGGATGGAGCGTCATATCCACAACAAGGAGCGGCTGTCGAAGTCGGCCGCCTACTACGCCTCGATCCGGCCGGTCAACTATGCCCGCGAGGAAGCGGCGCGGGCCGCCAAGGAAGCCGCCAAGAGCGCCAAGGCGGAAACGGCCTAGCACCGGAGGGTCTGTGTACCACGCCGACACCGAAATCCTCTTCCCGATGCGCGTCGCCCCGGAACTTCGGTCCCTGCGCGGCCGCAAGTGGAAACGAATCGTCGATCGAGCCATGGACGCGCCGGACGGATCGGTCCACCAACTGGCGTTCGGCCTGCTGGTGATCCGTCTGGCAGGCTGCCTCACGTGCCATCCCGATTCCTATCGCGCCTTGCGGGGGTGCACCGCCTGCGCCGCGCACACGATTCGCCGCCATCGCGGGGAAGACGACGACCTGGCCGAACTCTACGGTCGGGCCCGGGCCGACGTCGAGCTGTACCTCGAGGATCTGGCACGGGTTCTGGCCCCCCCGGTCGAGCGCGTCGTACCGCAGGCGCAAACCGCATGACGGCGCGCCCCGACGCCCCCGACACGGCTCAGGTCTTGGAGGCCCTCGGCAAGGTTCAAGAGCCGGAGCTGCACCGCGATCTGGTCAGCCTCGGCATGATCCGCGACCTTGCCGTCGACGGCGCCCGGGTTGCTTTCACCATTGAGCTGACGACTCCGGCCTGTCCACTGCGCGACCGTATCCAGCGGGAAGCCAGGGAGGCCGTCGAAGCTGTGCCCGGGGTCGAGGCCGTTGAGATCCGCATGACATCGAACGTTCGCCCCGACGGGATGACCCGCGGCCTGGTCCGGGCGCCGATCCGCAACGCCGTCGCCGTGGCCTCGGGCAAGGGCGGCGTCGGAAAGACCACGGTGGCCGTCAACTTGGCGGTCGCCCTCGCCCGAACGGGGGCCCGGGTCGGTTTGCTGGACGCCGATGTGTACGGCCCCAACGTTCCGACGATGATGGGGCTGGCGACGATGCCGCCGCCCGTGGATGGCAAGATGGTCCCGGCCGAGGCCTTCGGCGTGCGGGTGGTCTCGACCGGATTCCTGATGCCGCCCGGGCAGCCGCTGATCTGGCGCGGGCCGATGTTGCACAGCGCCATCCGGCAGTTCATCGCCGATGTCGCCTGGGGTGAACTCGACTACTTGATCGTGGACCTTCCGCCGGGAACCGGGGACGCTCCGCTGAGCCTGGCGCAGACATTGCCGCTCTCCGGCGGCCTGATCGTCACGCTTCCACAACAAGTCTCCCTGGACGACGCCCGTCGCGGCCTCGAGATGTTCCGGACGATGGACGTCGCGATCCTGGGCGTCGTCGAGAATATGAGCTACCTAGAGCTCCCCGATGGAACGCGGCATGACATCTTCGGCAGCGGCGGCGGGGAGCGATTGGCGCGCGAGGCCGGCGTGCCGTTCCTGGGCCAGATCCCGATGGATGCACGGGTGCGGATTGCCGGGGACGGCGGGCGCCCGGTCGTCGTGGCCGAGCCGGACTCCCCCGTGGCCCAGGCGATGACGGCTCTGGCCCGGAGCCTGGCGGCGACGCTGAGCGTCCGGTCGTTCCAGCAATCCAACGTCATCCCCCTCTCGATGGTCGATTGATGGACGTCGAACGCTCGTCCGTCCACACCTCTGTCGGCACCCGCGTCGTCGCCATCCGCTTCCAGGATCTCGGGAAGCTGTACCACTTCGAGGCTGCTGGGTTCTCGGATCTGCAGCCGGGCGATTTTGTCATCGTCGACACCTCCCGCGGCCGCGAAATGGGAGAAGTCGCCGGTTTCGTCGAATCGCCCCCCGAATCTCCGGATGGGGCGTGGAAACCGATCGAGCGCCGCGCCACAGCCCAAGAGCTCGTCGAGCGACGCCTGTGGAAAGGCAAGGAGCTCGAAGCGATGATCGAATGTCGGGCGAAGGCCTCCAAGCTCGGCCTGCGGCGGGTCAAGATCGCCGCTGCCGAGTACGCCTTCGACGGATCGCGCCTGACCTTTCTCTTCGCGACCGAGGGCGACGAGAAGGTGGACACGCGTGATCTCCGCCGGGAAATGTCGAAGCTGTACCGCCCGGCCCAGATTGAGTTCCGGCAGATCGGGCCCCGGGACGTCGCTCGGATCCTCGGGGGGATGGGCGCCTGCGGACTCGAGGAGCGGTGTTGCTCCAAGTTCCTGACCGAATTCAGTCCGATCTCGATCAAGATGGCGAAGGCCCAAGGGATCTCCCTCAACCCACAGGAGATCACCGGGATGTGCGGCCGGTTGCGATGCTGCCTGGTGTACGAATACGAACAGTACGTCGAAGCCCGCAAGAACCTTCCCAAGCGCAACAAGCGTGTCGTCACACCGATGGGGGAGGGCCGCGTCATCGAGGTGCTGGCCCTCAAGGGGGCCGCAATCGTGGCCTTCGAGGACGGGAAACGGGCTGAATTCCTCAAGCATGAGCTTCAGCCGTTCGAGGAACTGAAGGCCCTGGAGGCGAAGGCCATGGCTCCGTGCGGTCGGCACGCCGCAGGGGAGTGCACGTGTGGTCGTGGAGAAACGAAAGACGACGACAGTTGATGGTCGCGGTCCGCTCCGATCGGCCAGACCACTCGGGCGAGCGCGGTCGCCCTCGGTAGGCCTCGACCTCCCGACGCTCGAGGGCCTGAACTTCGTCGGCCCACTCGCGGATACCCCCTACGGTGAATAGCCCGCAAGCCCATCCCTCCGGACCGCCCAGCGTCCTGGTGGTCCTGGCGCACCCCGATGACCCCGAATTCTTCTGTGGGGGGACCGTCGCTCGCTGGTCATCGGAAGGGGCCGAAATCACCTACTGCCTGCTGACCCGAGGCGACAAGGGGGCGGATGGCGAAGGCGTCGATCCTGAGGATCTGGCGCGGCTTCGTGAGGAGGAACAGCGCCAGGCCGCCAAGGTCCTGGGGGTCGCGTCCGTGATGTTCCTCGACCGCCCCGACGGGATGCTCCAAGCGGATATCGACTTGCGCCGGGATATCGCCCGTGTGATCCGTTCCATCCGCCCCGAGCGGCTGATCACATGTGACCCGACAACCCTCTTCCCGCGCCGCCAGCGGATCAATCATGCCGACCACCGTGCCGCCGGGCAGGCCACGCTCGATGCCGTCTACCCGGCGGCCGGTTCGGCCCTATACTTCCCGGAGCTGCTGGAGGAAGGCCTGCAACCGCACAAGGTGCGAGAGGTCTTTGTGGCCGGTTCGCAGGATCCGAATATGGGCGTCGACATCACCGACCACATGGATCGGAAGCTGGAAGCTCTGAGGTGCCATCGCTCGCAGCTTCCAGACTTCGACGAAATCGCCGCCTATGTGAAAGAGCGCTTGCGAGACCCGGGCTCTCCATCCGACCGCCCTCGCTACGTGGAGCGCTTTCTCCGCCTCGAACCGTTTGGATGACCGTGGCCAACCCATCCGACGTTTTCCATCTTCGAGGAGGGGAAGGCTGGCTCATCCTGGCCGGTTCGATCCCGGAGCTCGGCGGGCGCACGGCGGGCCTGATGGACCGGCTGCTTGCGCATCTGGACCTCTCGCGCCCGATCGCGGCGGTCGTGGGGATCGACGCCGAGCCGGCCGAGGTCCAGGATTTCCTCGAAACCTTGGAGGAGTGGCTCGGGACCGAGGCGGGGGTCCTTGAGGCCGACACGGATCTGGAGGTCCCCGGATGGGAGGACTCGGGGCTCCTGATGCTGATCGGCGATGACCGGGAGGCCTGGATGGAAGCCCTGGCCGGCTCGGCTGGTGATCGCCTGGATCAGGCGTTCACCCGGGGTGCGATCATCTTGGCCGTCGGTGGCGCTTCCGGCCTGTTCGGAATGCAATGGATCTCGGCGGTGCGGCCGGATGCCTTGGTCCCTGGTCTTGACTGGCTGCCGTCCGTCATGGTCCTGACCGATCCAGGCGAGGCCCACGGATCGGTCGTCCGCTCCTGGCTCCAGGGTGGTGAGCGCCGGGCGGCGATCCTCCTGGACCCTGGATCGGTCCTGGCCCTGGGACCGGGGGGCGCAGTCGAGGCCTGGAGCGACGATGCCCCTGAGGTCCTGCTCGGGACGGGTTGGGCTGCGGCATGAGCGGGGGGAACGGCCATACCCCGATTCTTTCCTTCGCCCGGGCCCCGGAGCGGGTCGTCAGCCTGGTGCCTTCACTGACCGAGAGCCTGTTCGAGCTCGGCGCCGGCGGCGCCTTGGTCGGGGTGACCGAATTCTGTCGACCCCCCGAATCGGAACGCGGCCGGTTGACCCTCGTCGGAGGAACTCGATCGGCCGACGTCGATGTCATTTTGGGCCTCCAACCCGACTTGGTCCTGGCGAACCAGGAGGAGAATTCCCGCGACGTCGTGGAGGCTTTGGAGGCGGCGGGACGGAAGGTGTGGGTCACGTTCCCTCGCACCGTGGAGGAGGCGATCCGTGTCCTGTGGGCAGTCGTTCGGTTGTTCCGCCTTCCTGAGGCTGGCACCAAGGTCCAGACGTTGGAGATGAGTGTCGCTTGGACGGCCGGCGCGGCGAGTGACCCGGTGCGCGTCTTCGTCCCCATATGGGAAGGGGAGACCGCCGAGAAGATGTCGTGGTGGATGACGATCTCGAGAGAGACCTACATGCACGATGTGCTGGCGACCTGCGGCGGCGACAATGTGTTTGCCGACCGGGAGCGTCGCTACCCGCTCGAGGCCGACCTGGGCCTGGTGGCCGCCGAGGATGCTTCCGGCCGCGACGTCCGCTACCCGCGCATCACGGCGGATGAGGTCTTGGAGCGCCGTCCTGAGCTGATCCTCCTGCCGAGCGAGCCCTTCGCCTATGGTGAAAAGGACATCGAGCGTTTCGAGGCGCGCTTTGGCTCCATCCCGGTGTGCACCGTGGATGGCAGCCTTCTGACCTGGCATGGGACGCGGTTGGCCCGGGCCTTGGCGGAGCTCCCCGGCCTGATCCGGGAAGGGATTCAAGAGACCTAGACCAGACGGGGGAAGTCCCGATTGCGCCCGAGTTCCCGGGTTCGTCGTCGCGAGGCTTGACGGGTCTTGGGGGCGCCGCTAGAATGGCGCTCTCGCCCGGAGGCAAGGGGTTCCATGCTCAAAGGTCTTCTTACGGTCAGCGTTGCATTCCTCATCTGTGTTGCCATCGGCGCCGTGTTTGGCGTCCTCGTCGGCGCCGTCGCCGGCAATATTCTCCTGTGGGCGGCCCTCCTGGCGGTCGTAGGTGGTGGCTTCGGGATCGCCGTGGGCTACGGCTTCCTGCCAGAGTCGTAGAGCGACGGCCTCTTGGACAACCCCAGGCGCCGGACTTGGTCCGGCGCCTTGCTCTTCCGGCTGAAGACTCTCTAGGAGGTCGGCTGGGCCGGGGTCGATCCGGACGAGGCGAAGACGTGTATCGCCTCCGGGCGGATGGCCACGACCCGACGCGATCCAACTTGGATCTGGAGCCGCATGACGACCGGGTGAGGGATGCGGATGGTCAGCTCACCCGCCTGGTCGACCTGGAAGCTCAGCAGGTGATCGTAGCCCTGGGGGCGATCGGCGGTGACGATCCCCGGCAGGAGGTTCTCTCCCAGGGAAGGCACCGGTGCTTCGCGCAGGATCATGAGCTCCTCCGGCCGCATCCCGACGCGGGCTGTTCCGCCGGCGCCGACCGACGACGACTCGGCGGCGCGCAGATGGACACCTTGCCAGCGCAGAACGACGCCCTTCGCCTCCGACGCCTCGACGACTCCGTCAATGACGTTGAGCATCCCCATCAACCGGGCGACCTCCGGAGTCGCCGGATGCCGAAACACGTCTTCCCGAGGGCCGACCTGGA
>DATIPT010000069.1:0-82469 GCA_035471625.1 Anaerolineales bacterium | reverse complement strand
GCGCAGCCTCCCCCATATCTGCAGACCGACAGCGTCAACCGCAGCGCATGTGGGGCTGCACGGTCTCGCCCCACCCCGCTCAGAAGGCATCTACGGTGCTTCCTTAACGCCGTGTAATGCCCTCCGGACGGCACTTCAAAGGAGATCCCGAGCGCTTCAATGGGAAATCACGCTTTGAGGATGATCTTTTTCGCCCATTCGAGGCGAGCACAACACGCCAGGGAGAATGATTCGGCGATCCAGCGGCTCAGGAAAGCAGCGAATCGAGCGCGTCGCGCAGCGATCGGACGGCAAGCAGCTCCAATCCGTCGGGGGAGGGGTCTCCCCGCGCTGTCCGCGGCACGACGACTCGCCTGAATCCAAGCTTCGCGGCCTCCCGCAGGCGGAGTCCAAGCTGCGGGACGGCCCGGAGCTCTCCCGAGAGGCCGATTTCCCCGATGACGGCCATATCCGCCGGCACCGCGCGGTCTCGCACCGACGAGGCCAGGGCGGCGGCGATGGCCAAGTCGGCCGCCGGTTCCTCGACCCGAAGGCCTCCGACGACGTTCAGGAAGACATCCTGGTCCCCCAACCGGAGGCCCAGGCGCCGGGTCAGAACGGCGGTCACGAGAAGCAGGCGGTTGAAATCGACACCGTTCGCGGTTCGCCGAGGATTTCCAAAGGCCGTCGGACTGGTCAGGCCCTGGAACTCGACCAGGAGGGGCCGCGTTCCTTCAAGCGTGACACCGACGACCGATCCCGGCGCTTGCAGGGCCCGCTCAGCGAGGAAGGCCTCGGAAGGATTGGGGACCTCGACCATTCCCTCGCTACCCATTTCGAAGACTCCGACCTCGGTCGTGGGCCCAAAACGGTTCTTGACGGAGCGCAGGAGCCGAAAGGCGTGCCGTGCATCGCCTTCGAGGTACAGGACGGTATCGACCAGGTGTTCCAGGACCTTCGGCCCGGCAATGGCCCCTTCCTTGGTGACATGTCCGATCAAGAACACCGGAATGCCGCTTGTCTTCGCGAGCTCCTGCAGACGCGCCCCGCACTCTCGGACCTGGCTGATCGAGCCGGCTGCCGGATCGAGATCCGGATGGCTCATGGTTTGGATGGAGTCGATCACGACGAGTTGCGGGGAAAGGGCGTGAATCTGCTCCAAGACGACGGCGAGATCGGTTTCCGCCAGAACGTACAGACCTTCCGAGGGCACCTCGGCGAGTCGACGCGCCCGCCCCTTGATCTGTCGGGCGGATTCCTCCCCCGAAACGTACAAGACTGGCTTGTCCTTGGACAGAGCGAGGGCCACCTGCAGCATCAACGTCGACTTGCCGATCCCCGGGTCACCCCCCACCAGGACGATCGAGCCAGGCACGATCCCACCGCCCAGAACGCGGGCGAACTCGTCGATCGGAAGCGCCACGCGCCCCTCACTGTCGCCTTCGATGTCCTCCAGACGGACCGCGGCCGCGCCCGGCCGTGCCGCGCGCCGGGCCGACACCGACCGCGGCGAATCGGCCTCCGCCACCATGCTGTTCCATGATCCGCACTGCGGGCACCGCCCGAGCGGTTTGGGCGCCGCCCGGCCGCACTGCTGACAGACATAGCGGACGCGTTGGCGCGCCATCAAGCCCACCCATCGTCCGGAGACTGGACCCCGGGGATGGCCCATTCGCGGTGCACGAAAGCCGGCACGAAGCGCTGCTCACTTCGCTCGGTTGCCCAGGCGATCGTTTCCGGAAGCCGGGCGGCCTCGGTGCACAGGCGGGCCGCCACTGGCTTGATCCCCGCCCGCGCCAGGTCGAGTCGGTCGGCGTCCCAGCAGGTCTGGACCGTGGGGTCTGCGTCAGTCAGGCCTTCGGTATGCATGGCGCAGGCGTAGTAGAGCATGTCGAAGCGGTCTGGGGAGAGTTGGAGCAAATCGCCCCGCAGGCTGGCGGCGAATTCCGCCCCGCGCTTTCCATGCCCGCGGTCCCAGCCTTCGTTCAGCCGGCGTGCATCGTGAAAAAGGGTGAACAGCAGCACAACGTCAAGATCGGCGTTGGTCTCGGGCGCCAGGCGCACGCCGCTCTCGTAGACTCGGGCCCAGTGGGTCACTCCATGCAGCCCCCACCACGCAAGGGCGTACTGCCCATGAACCGCTTCGAGGAGTGATCGGAGCCTCGCCGGAGGCTGGGGGAAGTGGCTATCCATCGGATGTCATGGGTCTCAGGGGCCGCACAGGTTCTCCATCGGGCCCTCACCGGGGTCAGTCTGCTGGGGACCACTGCAAGCGATGATCCGCACGCGATTATACCGGCCGTCGGTGAAAGGAACGGCCCGGCGCAAAGTCCGGGCCGTCGGCGGCGCGATGAATAGTCGAACTCAATCGGGCTTCACGGAGATGGCATCGCCTCGGCCGACTCCGGTGAGGGCTCCAGCCGCGTCAAGACGAGATCGCCGTCGTGCGCTTCGACCAGGATGTAGTCGCCGGCCTTGAATTCGCCCGCCAGGAGAGCGTCGGAGAGTCGATCTTCGACCTTGTTTTGGATCACCCGTCGCAACGGACGGGCCCCATTCTCAGGGTCGTAGCCCATGTCCGCCAGCAGATCGCGGGCCTCGTCTGTCGCCTGGAGGGAAATCCGGTGGCCGCCGAGCCGCCGGGCGACCTTGGCCAGCTCCAGATCGACGATCGCCGCAATCTGCTGTCGGGTGAGGGCATGGAACACGATGACAGCGTCAACCCGATTGAGGAATTCCGGGCGGAAGACTTTGCGCAGCGCCTCCATGAGCTTCTTGCGCATGTCTTCGAACGCCTGCTTCTCCTCGACCGCTTCGTCTTTCTTCACGGCAAAGCCGAGCTGCGCCTGCCGCCGAATCAGATCAGCCCCGACGTTCGAGGTCATCACGACCATTGCGTTGCGAAAGTCGACCTTGCGCCCCCGCGCGTCCGAGAGGTGCCCCTCCTCCATGATCTGGAGAAGCATATTGTGGGCATCCGGGTGAGCTTTCTCGATCTCATCGAAGACGACGATCGAGTAGGGTCGGCGGCGGATTGCTTCCGTCAGTTGGCCGGCATCGTCGTAGCCGACGTAGCCGGGCGGTGCGCCTACCAGGCGGCTGACGCTGTGCCGCTCCATGAACTCCGACATGTCGATGTGGACCATCGCCTCTTCGCTGCCGAAGATGAACTCGGCCAGAGCCTTGGTCAGTTCGGTCTTCCCGACGCCGGTCGGACCGAGGAAGACGAACGATCCCACCGGCCGCTTGGGATCCTTCAAACCGGCCCGGGCGCGTCGAACGGCCTTGGAGATCGATTCGATCGCTTCGTCCTGCCCGATCACGCGGGCGTGCAGCGCCGATTCCATCTGCAGCAGGCGCTCTGATTCCTCTTGGGCGATCTGCATCACCGGGACGCCGGTCCACATCGAGACGACCTCGGCGATGTCGTGGGCCGTCACTTGCGGACCGGATTCGTTGCGTTCCCAACCAGCGCGCAGCTGCTGGAGCTGGTCCTCCAGCGTCTTCTGACTGGCCTGGAGCTCCTGGGCATCGTCGTAGCGGGCTTCCTGTTCGGCCAGGGCCCGTGCTTCGCGCGTCTGCCGAAGCTCGTCTATCTTGCTCTTCAGTGTCCGAGCCTCCGGGCTCTTGTACATCCTCACCCGGGAGGCCGTCTCGTCGATCAAGTCGATCGCCTTGTCGGGAAGGAAGCGGTCGGGAACATAGCGGGCCGAGAGGTGGACGGCGGCCTCGAGGGCCTCGTCGCTGATCACCAGCCGATGGTGCTCTTCATACGGACCCTTGACCCCGCGCAGGATATCGAGGGCTTCATCGACGGTCGGCTCATCGACGGTCACCGGCTGGAAGCGCCGCTCCAGGGCGGCATCGCTCTCGATGTACTTGCGGTACTCCTCGAGGGTCGTTGCCCCGATCACTTGCAGCTCACCGCGCGACAGCGCCGGCTTGAGAATGTTGGCGGCATCCACCGAAGATCCTGCCGACCCGGCGCCGACCAGCATGTGGACTTCGTCGATGAACAGGATGGCTGCGGCCGACTTGAGCTCGTCGATCACGCGCTTGAGCCGCTCTTCGAACTGACCGCGGTACATCGTCCCGGCGACCAACGAACCCACATCAAGCTGCAGGACTCGCTTGCCCAGCAATGGCTCCGGCGTCTCCCCGGCGACGATCCGTTGGGCCAAGCCCTCGACGATGGCGGTCTTGCCCACGCCCGGCTCGCCGATCAGGGCCGGATTGTTCTTGGTTCGCCGGGCCAGGATCTGGATGACCCGTTCGATCTCCGTCTGCCGGCCGATCACCGGATCAAGCTTCTCGGCCTCGGCCAGAGCCGTCAGGTCCGTGGCCAGCTGGTCGAGCAATGGTGTCTTGGCGGTGCTTTCCTTGCGCTCGGGAGCCCCGGCGGGTTGCGCCGAGACCTGACGCGCCGGCGTCTCCTGCAGCACGCGTCGAGTCTGCCGCCGGACCTGTTCCGGGGTGATCCCCAGGCGCCGCAAGACATCGATCGCCACGCCTTCCCCTTGCCGGACCAGCCCTAGCAGGATGTGCTCCGTCCCGATGTAATGATGGCCCATCCGGCGGGCTTCCTCGATCGCCAGTTCGAGGACCTGTTGGGTGCTCGGGGCGAGTTCGATCTTCCCCCCGGCGTGCCGCCCAACCCCGGTCAGACGTTCCACCGTCTCCTTGACCCGGGCCGGGTCGAGGCCGAGCTCACGCAGGACCCGCCCGGCGACGCCCCCCTCTTCCCGGATCAGACCGAGCAGGAGGTGCTCGGTGCCGATGTAGTTGTGATGCAATCGCTCAGCCTCTTCATGAGCGAGGCTGAGCACGCGACGCGCCCTCTGCGTAAATCGCTGCATCTTGTCGGCCACGAGATCACTCCGCGCGGGCGGCCAATCTCGCCCGCATCGGTCGGATTCTACCAGAAACACACTCGCCCACGGAAAGGGCCTTCCGTCCCAGTCGACCCACATCCCAGACCGGGCGCGGAGGGCTCGGATCGCGCGCTCGGCCTCCGAAAAGCCAAACCGGGCGCCTCTTGGCGCCCGGCGTCGGTTTCTGGTTCCCAGACTCAGTCCCTGTCGTCGTCGTCCTCGAAGTCGTCGTCATCCTCATCCAGGTCGTCGTCGAGCTCCTCGTCGTCGGCCTCCGCCGGGGCGGGCTCCTCATCCAACTCGGCGTCGAAATCCTCGACTTCGGGCGACGTCGGCGTCGACGCAGCCGGCCCCCCGACCGCCGCCTGCCAGTCCATCTCAGCGTACTCCGACGAAGAGACGCGCTTCAGGCTCAGCCCAATGCGCTTGCGCGCCCGATCGATCTTGATCACCCGCAGGGTGACCGTCTGCCCTTCTTGCACAACCTCGTCGGGAGACTCGATCCGGCGGTCCGCCAATTCCGAGATGTGAATGAGGCCTTCGACTTCGTAGCCGTCGGCGACGGTCAGGCTGGCGAAGGCGCCGAACTTCGTGATCTTCGTGATCCGGCCTTCGATCAGTTGACCCTCGCTCAGATTGGCGACGATCGTCTCCCACGGATCCGGCTCGAGTTCCCGCATCGACAGGCTGATCCGGCGGCGCTCGGTGTCGACCGAGAGCACCTTGACCTGGACCTCCTGGCCGACCTCGAGAGCTTCGCTGGGGTGGCCAAGGCGCTTCCAGGAGATCTCAGACAGGTGCACCAGGCCGTCGGCGCCACCGATATCGACGAAGGCGCCGAAATCGGCCAGCGAGATCACCCGGCCCGTGCGCACTTCGCCGGGCTGCAGATCGCCGATCAGGCGTTCCTTGAGAGCCTTGCGGGCTTCCCGCGCGGCGGCCCTTTCGGAGAGGATCAGGCGGTTGCGGCGTCGGTCGACCTCGATCACCCGGGCGATGATGGGTTCGCCGACCATCTTGCCCCAGCGCTTGTCCGGCGTCTCGCCATCGGCTCGCCGGCGGCGAGACAGGCTGACCTGAGAAGCCGGGATGAAGCCGCGCAGGTTGCCGACCTTGACGATCAGGCCGCCCTTGTTGTACCCGCTGACCTGGCCTTCGAAGACCTCCTGGTCCTGCATCATCTCCTCGGCCTTGGTCCAATCACTCTCTTCCATCGCCCGGGTCGCCGAGAGCACGGTCCCGACTTCCCGGTCGCCGGTCCGCACGACGTAGACGGGCAGCTCGCGGCCGACGACGAGCTCGGCGCGCTCCTCTTCCGACATCTGTTCGATCTCCGACGCCGGGATCACGCCTTCCGACTTGGCGCCGATGTCCACCAGAATATCGTTCCCGCTGATTCGGGCGATGGTGCCGGTTCGCATTTCGCCCCGTCGGGGCGTTTCCATCCCGAACGCTTCCTCTTCGAGGAAGGCATCCATCGGATGGGCTTCGGCACCCTCGGCTTCCGGCTTGTCCTCCGCCGGTGTTTCGAGGGGCTCTTTGGCTGATTCCATGAACGGGATTTCCTTATCGATAGGGTTCGGGCATTATACGAGTGAACCGGAGACTTGTAAACCTTGGGGCCTTCGGCGCGCCGCCCGGCGGTATAATCCGGCGCGAGAAGAAGCCGATGACCGTGGTCTTTCCCTTCACCGCTATTGTCGGCCAGGAGCGGATGCGCCGCGCCCTGATCCTCAACGCCGTGAACCCTCGGATCGGTGGCGTCTTGATTCGCGGCGAGCGCGGAACGGCCAAATCCACCGCCGCTCGCGCCCTGGCGGAACTCCTTCCCGAAGTGCGGGTAGTTGCCGACTGCCGTTTCGGCTGCGATCCGGATCAACCCACAACCTGGTGCACCGAATGCCGGGAGCGATCCGCAGCCGGGAAGGCACTACCGACCGCCCTGCGACGCACGTCTTTCGTCGACCTACCCGTCTCGGCGACCGAAGACCGGGTGGTCGGGACCCTGGACATCGAGCGGGCGATTAAGGAAGGCGAGCGGCACTTCGAAGCCGGCGTTCTCGCCGCCGCCAACCGAGGTCTGCTGTACATCGACGAAGTCAATCTGCTCGACGACCACGTCGTCGACGTCCTGCTCGACTCGGCCGCCTTGGGAATGAACATCGTCGAGCGGGAAGGGATCTCATTCAGCCACCCGGCCCGCTACATCCTCGTCGGGACGATGAACCCCGAAGAAGGCGACCTGCGGCCCCAGCTGCTGGACCGGTTCGCCCTCTCGGTGGAAATCCGCGGGCTGCAGGACCCCAACGACCGGATCGCCATCATGGAGCGAATCCTGGCCTTCGAGGCGGACCCCGACGGCTTCCGCCGCCAGTGGCTCGACCGTGAGCAGACACTCTCCCGCGAGATCGACGCCGCCCGGCGCTTGGTCGACCACGTCGAGTACTCGCCCCGCGACCTTTTCGCCATTGCCACCCTGACCGCCTCCCTGCGTGTCGACGGCCACCGGGCCGATCTGGTCATCTTGAAAGCCGCCCGGGCCCACGCCGCATACGAAGGGCGCACGCGCCTCACCGATCGGGATATCGCCCTGGCGGCGGAGCTGGCGCTGCCTCATCGGCTGCGCCGCGGGCCCTTCCAGCAATCCGACGTCGCGCTCGACGACCTGCAATCGCGCATCCAACAGATTCAGGCACAGCCCGAACCGACGCCCTCCGCCGGAGACGATGGATCCGGCGAAGCCACCGCCGAGGATAAAAAAAAAGCCCGCCACACGGCGTGATCCGTGAAGGCGAGGAAGAACGTCCGCCGGCCGGCACACCGGAGCCCGGTCGACAGCCGACGTCGACCTCGGTTCAGGCCCGGTGGTGGGAGGGCGGCGACAAGGTGCGCGTCGGCGAGTCCTTCGCCCCCCGGCGCCTCGAATCCCCCATCGACCGGCTGACTCGCCGCCAGGGCGGTCGCCGAACCCAGACCCGTACCGATCGCAAGCGCGGCCGATACATCGCCGCCCGCCCGGCCCAGGGCCGGACCAGCGACATCGCCTTCGATGCCACGTTTCGCGCCGCCGCCCCTTACCAGCGTCGGCGCCTGGCCAAACGCAACGAGGTGGCCCTGGCGATCGAGCCAAGCGATCTCCAGCGCAAGATCCGCGTCCGCCGTGCGGCCAACCTGATCCTCTTCGTCGTCGACGCCTCATGGTCGATGGCCGTGGCCGAGCGCATGTCGGCGACCAAGGGCGCGATCGTTTCGCTCCTGACCGATGCCTACCAACGCCGAGATCGGGTCGGCCTGATCGTCTTCCAGAAGGATCGGGCCCTGACGGTGCTGCCGCCGACCAATTCCGTTCAACTCGCCCAGAAGGCCCTGGCCGACATCCCGGTCGGCGGCAAGACGCCTCTCTCGGCAGGCTTGCGCCTCGCCTACGAACTCTTCCAGCAGGAGCGAATCGCTCACCCCGACGTCCTCCCCTTGCTGATCCTGCTGACCGACGGCGCCGGGAACGTTTCGATGAGCGAGCTACCGCCGCAGGAGGAAGCCCACCGGATCGCCGACCTGATCAGGCAGTCCGACGTCCGATCGGTCGTCATCAACATGGAACACGCCGCTTTCGATCAGGGACTGGCGACGGCTCTGGCGGAGAAGCTGGGCGGCCCATGCTACACTCTGGCTGAACTCAAGGCGGAGAACCTGTACCGCGCTGTCCGCAAGGAGTTGGACCACCCCACGACCGCACCCTTGGAGACGTGATGAACTGAATCTGGACGCGGCGGCCTCCCACCGCGGCCTCCTTTCTGGAGGTACTCCAATGCCCCGCCGGCCCCTCCTTCCTCGCCTCTACTCCCTCGCACTTGGCCTCCTGTTGGCCGCCTGCTCCACCAGCGGACGTTCCGATCCGAATGGCGCCATGGTTCTGCGAGTCGGCTACTTCCCGAACATCACCCACAGCCAGGCCCTGATCGGACTGGCGCGCGGGGACTTCCAGACGGCCCTTGGACCGCAGGTGCAGATCGAGCCGATCCAGTTCAACGCCGGCCCGTCGGTCATCGAGGCCATGTTCGCCGGTGAGATCGACATGTCCTACATTGGCCCGAACCCCGCCATCAACGGATATGTGCAATCCCAGGGCGAGGCGCTTCGAATCGTGGCCGGCGCCACGAGCGGCGGCGCAGCGTTGGTCGTTCGGCCGGAGGCCGGCATCACGACTCCCCCAGACCTGAGCGGGCGTCGCCTGGCCACCCCCCAGCTGGGGAATACCCAGGACGTGGCTCTACGCAGCTATTTGATCGCCCACGGTTTCGATACGGTCGAGCGCGGTGGGGATGTCGAGATCTTTCCGACCGAGAACTCACAGATCCTGAACCTCTTCCGTCTCGGCCAGATCGATGGCGCCTGGGTCCCGGAGCCGTGGGCTGCCCGCTTGATCGTCGAGGGCGGCGGGGAACTCTTCCTCGACGAGCGCGACTTGTGGCCCAACGGCGACTTCGTGACCGCCCATGTGATCGTCCGCCCCAGCCTGCTCCGCGACCACCCCGAGATTGTCCGGAACTGGCTGTCGGCGCACCTCGTCGTCACCGAATGGTCCTTGGCCCACCCGGACGAGGCCCAGACCCTCCTCAATCAAGAGATCGGACGGATGACCGGCAAGGAACTCGACCCGGCCGTTCTCTCGATGGCATGGTCGCGCCTGCGGCCGACCTGGGATCCGATTTCCACATCCCTGGTCGCTTCGGCCGAAGCCGCCTTCGCCGCCGGCTTCTTGCGAGAGCAACCAGACTTGGACGGGATCTACGATCTCACCATCCTGAACGAGCTGCTGGAGGAAGAGGGGTACCCTCAGGTCCGCTAGCGCAGGGGGTGCATTCCGATGCAAGCCCTCGAAGTCGTCACCGTGAGCAAGTTCTATCCGACGCGCTCGGGAGACCTGCTGGCGCTCTCGGAGATCAACCTCACCGTCGCCGCCGGCGAATTCGTCTGCGCCATCGGGCCTTCAGGGTGCGGAAAGACGACACTCCTGTACATCCTGGCCGGGCTCGAGACGCCGTCTTCCGGCCAGGTTCATGTCAACGGCGAGACTGTCACCGGCCCAGACCCTAGCCGGGTGCTGCTGTTCCAGGAGGCCGCCCTGTTCCCCTGGCTGACGGTCCGCGACAACGTTGAGTTCGGTCTGAGAATGAAGCGGGTTCCGGCAGCGGAGCGTCACAAGACTTCGGATCGACTG
Source organism: Anaerolineales bacterium (assembly GCA_035471625.1). Lineage (GTDB taxonomy): Bacteria > Chloroflexota > Anaerolineae > Anaerolineales > E44-bin32 > DATEVL01. Next base: position 72,398 of record DATIPT010000069.1, on the reverse strand, counting down.
TTGAAAATGGTCCATCTGGAGGCCTTTGACGATGCCTGGGTCCATGAGCTCTCGGGAGGGATGAAGCAGCGGGTCGCCCTTGCGCGCGCCCTGGCCGTCGATCCGGCCGTCCTCCTTCTGGATGAACCCTTCGGCGCATTGGATGCGATCACCCGGCAGCTCCTGCATGATGAGCTTCAGGAACTGTGGATGCGGATGGGCAAGACCGTCGTGTTCGTGACCCACAATGTCCGTGAGGCGGTCGTCTTGGGCGACCGGGTCGTCGTCTTCAGCCCGCGCCCCGGACGGATCCTGGCCGACCATCCGATCCACCTGCCTCGCCCCCGCCACATCGACGATCTCGCCACCGCTGAACTGGCCGGTCGGATCGCCTCCGACCTGCAACTGACGGAGGCCATTCGCCATGACTGATGTCGCACGGCGCCTCTCGCCCCGGGCCAACCTGTGGATCCGCCGGGGCCTCTTTCTCCTTGGGATCCTGGTCGCCTGGCAGGTCCTGGCATGGATGGGCCTGTGGCCCGCTTACATCTTCCCGTCGCCCTCGGCCGTTGCCAGTTCCCTCCTGAGCGGCTTCTCCATGGGGATGTTCGCCAAGGGGATCCTCGGCTCTCTTGGCCGCCTGCTGCAGGGGTACCTGATCGCCACCGTGATCGGACTGACACTTGGGTTGCTACTCGCCCAGGTTCGGTGGCTCAAGGAAACCCTGGGGCTGGTCGTGATGGGACTGCAGGCTCTTCCGAGCATCTGTTGGCTCCCCCTCGCCCTCCTGTGGTTCGGCTTGAACCCGCAAGCGATCTTGTTCGTTGTGGTGATGGGGTCGGTGCTGGCCATCAGCCAGGCGACCGAGGATGGAGTCCGCAACTCTCCTCCGGTGTTCATCCGGGCCGCGCGCAACCTCGGTGCGCGCGGCTGGCAGCTGTACCCATATGTCATCCTGCCGGCCGCCTTGCCGTCAATCCTGACCGGGATGAAGCTCGGCTGGGCGTTCGCATGGCGCTCGCTGATGGCCGGGGAGCTTCTGTACGCGCTTCCGGGGCTTGGCAATCTCTTGATGATGGGCCGCGAGTTGAATGATATGGGTCAGGTGGTGGCGGTGATGCTCATCATCATCACCCTTGGATTGGCCAGCGACCAACTGGTGTTTGGGGCCCTCGAGCGCCGAGCCCGGGAACGGTGGGGGTTGCTGGCCCGGTAGCCGGGTTCACCGGCGAGGGATGGCCGCGGAGGACGAGGCCTTCTTGCGAAGCCGCTCCAGGCGGTGTTCGATCTCAGCCTCCATTGCCTTGCGACGCCAGTCGACCGGCCACGCATCCAGGCTGGCGCGGGCCTGCTCGGTCCAGCGAATCGCTGAGGCCGGATCGTGCGCTTCCCACTCGAAGTACTTGGCCAGTTCGATGGCCGGCGTCGGGTCTTCCGGCGCCAGGGCCCCCCAGGCGTCCCAGCCGGAAACCGCCTCCTCCCGCCGACCCATCTTCTTGAGCAGCGCCGTGTACCCCCGCAGGGCTTCCCGGCGGGTTCCCGGGTCGCCGGCCTCGAGCGCGGCAAGGTAGTACGACTCAGCCTCGCCCCGGTTGCCCAGGCGGGAATGCCAGCGGGCGAGCGCCAGGGCCTCGGCCTCCGTTAGCCCACCGATGTCGCCGGCGTGCCGGTCGAGCACGTGCGCCGCCAGGCCGACGAGCGATAGGATGTCCTGCACATTGTGGTACACGATGCGGTGGATGGCGTCGGTCTGTCCGGATCGCAAGTAGTCGACGTACAGACCGGGGATCTCCCACCCCGGAATGTCCTCGTCGGTACGCTGTACCCCGAGGAGTTCTGTCTCCAAGGTGGCTAGGGTGCAATCCGGCAGGCTGCTCCGCCAGAGTCGCCGCGCCGGAAAGAGCAGATCCAACTGGGGGAGGTCGCTCAGGCGCCAGCGGCGCCGCAAGCCGGTCGTGTAGCGCATCTCGAGCAGGGGCAGGTCGAAGCGCTGGCCATTGAAGGTCACAAAGCCTTCGACGGGTTCGAGGTCCTCCTGCAGCGCCAGCAGCATCGCCGCCTCTTCCGAAGGGTCCCTCAAGAAGTACTGGCGCAGTTGGAACTCGTTCCCGACAAACCGGCCGATCCCGACCAGGAACACGATGGTTCCCGCTCCACCGGCCAGGCCGGTCGTCTCGGTATCGAGGAATCCAAGGCGTTCCGGCGCAAGTCCATTGGTCTCCTGCGGTCGTGCAAGGCGCGCCGCCAGGGCCGGATCGTAGCTCAACGCGGCGTGGAGCGGCCACCGACCGTGCTCATGATCGAGAGAGAAGCGACTCTCAATCCGGTAGGCGGTTCCGCGCGAGGTTGCTATCTCTTCGCCCGGCGGCAGGTCCCGCGCCGCAACCCGATCTGGGCGACGCGGCTCAGCCCGCGCCGGCCGCTTGCGGCCGAGGCGATCCAAACGCCGTCGGAGGTCTGCCGAATCTCGCATCCGTGAAGGCTCTGGCGAAGGGCCTCGGAGCAACGTCACTCGGGGTGCGTGACCTTCTTCGTGGAAGCGCTCCCTTGCCGAGACGTATTATAGCGAGCGGAGACAAGATCGGGCACCCCATTGCCAATCGCTGTCTCCTCCTTTGGCGAAGGCCTCCGCCGGGTTACCCCCCTCACCGCCCCGGCGGAGGCTCGCGTCTACCGCCTGCCAATGGCCTCCAACGCGGGAAGACCGCGATCCGCAGTGAACCGTGCACCGCCCAAGATCGCGGATCGACCCGGCGCGCGGCCGGTGCGCCGTGCCGGGGTCAGGCTTCGGCGCGCGGCAGGACCACGGTGAAGGTCGTCCCCTTGCCGATCTCCGAGTCGACCCAGATTCGCCCCTGGTGACTATCCACGATCGACTTGACGATCGATAGCCCCAACCCCGTCCCGCCGCTGTCCTCGGGCACATTGCTGCCACGGAAGAACTTGTCGAAGATGTAGGGCTGCTCGACGGCAGCGATCCCCGGGCCAGTATCGACGACCCGCAGGATGACTTGCTCTCCTTCGGCGCTCCCTCGGATCGTCACTTTTCCGCCTTCGGGGGTGTACTTGATGGCATTCTCGAGGAGATTCCCGATCATCTGCCGCAGGCGGTAGGGATCTCCCCGCACCAGGGGCAGCTCATCGGGGAGATCTGCGATGACCACCAGTCGCTTGACCTCGGCCGAATTGCGCAGCCCGTCCAGCGCGTAGCGGGCCAGGACGGAGACCGGTGTCGCCTCGCGGGTAGCGTCCAGCCCCGCCTCGATCCTTCCCAGATCGAGCAGGTCTGTCACCAGGTGAGTCATTTGCTCCACGGAGAGTCGGACCCTCCGGATGAATTCGCGCTGCTGGTCGTTTACGTCGCCGGCGCGTTCGATCAACTCGACGTACCCGAGGATCGCCGTAAGCGGGGAGCGCAAGTCGTGGGAAACCGTGGTGACGAACTCCGACTTGATGCGGTCGAGTTCTTTGAGGTGAGTGACGTCGTGCATCACGATCGCCTGGCCAAGCGGCGGGATGAGCGAACGTTGGGCGATGAAGACCCGCCCATCGGGCGCCTCGATCTCCTCCCGGCGGGTGATCTCACTTCCGGCCCGCGTGAACGCCAGCAGGCGCGGATCGTCGACCACCTCGGCGATCGATCGGCCGTCGACATTCCGCTCGATCCCATAGATCTGGCGGGCGGCCCGATTGAGCAGGACGATCCGGTTCTCAGGATCGAGGACCAGGACCCCGCTCTCGGTCTGGGTCAGGACCGTCTCGATCTTGCGGCGCTCCGCTTCGCTGGCCTGGTACAGCTGCGCATTCTCAATGGCGATTGCTGCGTAGTCGGCCATCGCCAGCATTATCGTCCGGTCCTGTGCGGTCAGGCTCCGGCCCGCCTTGCGGTTGTCGACTCCCAGAACGCCAATCGTCCTTCCGCGAACCTGCAGGGGCACATACAGGAGGGAGTGAACCAGATACGCCGTCTTGATCTTCTGTGGCGATGCTTGGTCGAGGATCACCGGCTCGCCGGTCGCGAGAACCTGCCCCGCCAGCGAGTCCTTGACGTGCAGCCGGAAGGTCCGAGCGAACTCCTCGTCGAAGTTCTTGGAGGCTCGCATGTAGAGTTCGCCGCTCGCCGGGTCGAGGAGCAGCAGGCTGCCCTCCTCGGCCCCGGTCAGGCGCACCGCGGCATCGACGACCGTCGTCAGGACCTCGTCGAGGTCCAGCACGGCCGTGACGGTCCGCCCGATCAGCGACAGCGCCTCCAGCTCTTGCAGCCTGCGCTCCAGAGTGGCGGCTGAAACTTCGGCATCAGCTTGCTCCTGACGGACGGCGCGCCAGCGCCGACCCTCGGCCAGAGCCCTGCCGACCGCCGCCAGCAACTGCTCGGCTTCAAAGGGCTTGGCCAGGTAGTCGACGGCGCCAGCCCGCAACGCCTCGATGGCCACTTGCTCCGATCCCTCGCTCGTCATCAGGATGACCGGAGGCCCGTTCCGATCCTGGCGAATCCGCCGAATCACGTCGAGCCCCTGCATCCCGGGCATCTGGAGATCGGTGATGACCAGATCCGGCAGCAGCTCGCGGGTCAGGGCAACCGCCGAGAGCCCGTCGCCGACGGCACGCACGCGGTATCCAGCCGGGATCAGGACAGCCTGCTCGAGGAACTCTCGGATGTCTCGGTTGTCGTCAGCGATGAGGATGAGCGGCGGATCCATGAGATCCGGTCGAGGCGGGGCGGATGTCAGGGCCGCGGGCCAGCCGGGGAGCCTTCTTCCGCGGCGGCCGCCAACCGTCTCAGGAGCTCCTCCACTTTGGCCCGGGAGGCCTCGGCGGCAGCGCGCATCTCGGTCGGATTGCCGGCCTCCAGCGTCTGGCCCAGCCGATGGTCGAGATCAGCCAGGCTCCGCCGCAGGTCTGCGGCCGCCTCGAGATTCGACAGACCTCCCGACTGATCGAGCACGCGCTGCAGATGTCGCGCCCGTCCCTCCAGCGCCTGGAAAAGGCGGGCGTTGACCAGGGAGATCGAGGCGTAGTCGGCGACCGCCTCGAGCATGGCCTGCTCGCGCTCCCCGAATGGCCGCGGATCCTGACGGGCGACACAGATGACCCCGATGGCTTGATCTCGGACCTTGATCGGGGCGAGGAGGGCCGCCTTCCCGAAACGGGCCAGTTTGAATTGACCCAAGCCCTCGCCGTGAATGCTGAGCGCCTCCCCCGATAGCATCACGAGGGAACTGACTCCGTCGTCCCATGGCTGGTGGAGTTTCGCCGCCAACGCCGGCGGCAGGTTCTTCTGGGCGCGCAGCACCAGCTGCTCGCTGTCGTCCTCTTCGAGCAGCACCCAGCCCAGGTCGGCCTCGGTCACGTACTGGCTGCCCTCCATCAGCTTGGCGAACAGCTGACTCTGGTTGGTGGTCGAGGTGACCGCCTTCCCGATCCCGTACAGCGTCGTCAACTCTCGGACCCGCCGTTCGAGCTGGCGGTTGCTCTCGGCCAACTCGTCGGCCAGCTGCTGCCGCTCGAGGCGCAGGCGGACGTCATTCAACGCTCGCTCGACGGCCGCAACGACTTCGGCCTCACGCAAGGGCTTCACCAGGTAGTCGCGGGCGCCCAGCCGGAAGGCCTGGATGGCATCTCCCTCCATGCCTTCCGGCGCCGTGACAAGCATCGGGACGTCCATCCCCTGTGACCGGAGAGCCACCAGAAGATCCTTGCCCGACAGGCCGGGGAGCATCAGGCTGGCGATGATCAGATCGGGGGAGAAATTCAGTGCGTGCTGGATCGCGGCTCCGGCGTCGTCGGCCGTCGCCACCGTGTAGCCCATGGGCTCCAGCACCTGCCGCTCGAGTAGGTCGAGGACATCAGGATCCTCATCGACGACGAGAACGCGCTCGCGCGTCGAGGTGCCAGCCATGCCGGAATCATAGCACGGACCCCATGCCGCCGCATCTCTCGGCAGCGCCCCGCGACGACTCTTGGCCCTGCCGGGGACTTCCGAGCCAGGGCCGGCGCGTGAGCGTCCGTTGGACGGTGGTCGCCCGGGGCGCCTCCGGTGAGCTCGCCCGGACCCTGTCGCTTGACGCCTGTTGAAGTCGGCCTTTACAATGAAATCGAGCGAGGCTGCATTGGAATACAAGGACTACTACCGGATTCTTGGTGTCGAGCGGAACGCCGACGAAAAGGAGATCAAGCGCGCCTATCGGCGCCTGGCGGTCAAGTTCCACCCCGACAAGAATCCCGGAGACAACGAATCCGAGAACCGCTTCAAGGAGATCAACGAGGCCTACGAAGTCCTCGGAGATCCGACGAAGCGCGCCAAGTACGATCGGCTGGGCGCATCCTACCAGCAGTGGCGTTCGATGGGCGGGGCCCCCGGTGGATTCGACTGGTCCCAGTGGATGGGCGGCGCCCCGGGCGGGGTTCGCGTCGAAGTGGGCGATCTGGACAGCCTGTTCGGCGGCGGCTTCTCCGATTTCTTCCAGGCCATCTTCGGCGGGATGACCGCCAGCGGGGCGCGGCCCCGCGGGCGTGATCTCGAACAGAAAGTGTCGATCTCTCTCGAGGAGGCCTACCACGGTACGCAGCGGAAGATCCGGCGCAACAGCCGCAACCTGGAGGTCAAGATCCCGCCGGGAGCTCGCTCGGGAACGCGGGTCCGCGTCAGCGGACAGGGCGAGGCGGGGCGCGGCGCCACCGGCGACCTGTACCTGATGATCGACGTTGCCCAGGACCCGCGCTTCAGCCGCGACGGGGACAACCTTCACGTCGACGTGGAGGTCGAGGTGAGCATTGCCGCCCTGGGCGGCGAGGCCAGCGTCGCCACCCCGACCGGCGCAGTTGTCCTCAAGATCCCGGCCGGAAGCCAACCCGGCCAGGTCTTCCGCCTCAAGGGACGCGGGATGCCCGCTCTCCACAAACCATCACAGAAGGGTGATCTGTACGCCCGCTTGAAGGTCCGGATCCCTCGCAACCTGACGCCGGAAGAGAAGGACCTATTCGAGCGACTTGCCGCGCTGCGGCGAAAACGGAATGGTATCGAATGACGCGATCGCTCAGGAGCTGGATCGGCGGATGGTCCGCCGTAGGAGCACTTCTCGCCGCCTCGCTGGCCTGCACGCTGCCGACCCAGGCGCCGCTTCCGACGCCAGAAGTCGGAGCGCCGGCCGTGACCCTGGCGCCGCTTCCCACCTCGGTTGGGACCGTCGAGACCGGTCTGCCGGACCTGGCCGACTTGTACGCGGCCGCCAGCCCGGGTGTCGTCACGATTTGGGTCTACAGCGACATCGGCGGGGCGCACGACTCGAACGTGCCGTTGTCTCAGGGGTCGGGTTTCGTGATCGACCGCCAGGGCCACATCGTGACGAACCAGCACGTCGTCGAAGGCGCCTCAGAGGTCGAGGTCGATTTCACCTCCGGCCTGAAAGCCTGGGCCGATGTGGTGGGCACCGACCCGGACTCGGATCTCGCGTTGCTCCGCGTCGAGGTGTCGCCCGAGGTTCTAACCCCTCTCCCCCTTGGCGACTCGGACGACGTCCGGGTCGGCGACCTGGTGGTGGCGATCGGGAATCCCTTCGGCTTGACGGGCACCATGACCCTGGGCGTCGTCTCGGCGATTGGACGGACCTTGGACTCGCAGCGGTCTACCCCCGACGGAGACAGCTTCTACACCGCCGGCGACATCCTTCAGACCGACGCCGCCCTCAACCCCGGCAACTCCGGGGGTCCGCTGATCAATCTCGCCGGTGAGGTCGTCGGCGTCAACCGGGCCATCCGGACCGAGACCTTCACCGTCGCCGGCGAGGCCGCCAACAGCGGGGTGGGATTCGCCATCCCGGTGAACATTGTCCGCCGGGTGGCCCCAGCGCTGATTGAAACTGGACGCTACGATTACCCCTACCTCGGCGTGACCAGCCTCAACGAATCGGCCTGGAATCTTCGCACCGTGGAGGCCCTCGGCCTCCCGCCCGAGGCCACCGGCGCGTATGTCACATGCGTCACGCCCGGCGGTCCGGCGGCGCGCGCCGGGCTCGTCGGCGCCGGCCGATGCAACGGGTCGGCATTGACCGCCGGCGGCGACCTGATCGTCGCCATTGACGGCCACGTCGTCCAAGACTTCTCCGACTTGCTCTCACATCTGTTGAAGGAGACGGAAGTCGGGCAGGAGGTTGTTCTGACCGTCCTACGTGGCGGCCAGCAACTGGATATCCCCGTCACGCTCGACGCCCGCCCCTGACCGTCTCCTGGGAGGGGATGATGATCGACGAACCGGTCGTGCAGGAACTGCTCGGATACGCCCCCTCGTCACCGATCCTCAGTGTCTACGTGGACCTCGATCCCATGAACTCCGCGCCGGACGCGGTTCGGGCCCGTCTGCGCGAGATCCTGCGACCCTTCGAGGGCGACGCCGACGACGATATCGAAGCCGTTCTGCATCATTTTGACTACGGACGCGGCCACCGAGGTCGAAGCTTGGCGATGTTCAGCCATCGAGCCGGCCACTTCTTCCGTGCCTACTCCTTCGATCTCACCCTCCGCAGCCGCGCCCGCTGGTCGGACCGGCCGTACATCAAGCCCCTGGCGGATCTCTTCGACAACTATGGCAACAGCGCCGTGGCGATCGTCGACCAGCGCGCCCTGCGCCTCTTCCACTTCCACCTCGGCCATTTGGAAGAGGAGGCCGGAACCTTGGGCGAGCCCATTCGCCGGACGAAGCGGGGCGGCGCCTCGAGCTTCCCGGGCCGGCTCGGGGGGATCGCTGGACGGACCCGCCACACGCAGGAGGTCGCCGACCGCAACCTGCGCGAGAGCGCCGAGGCGGCGGCGGCCTACTTCCAGAGTCGCCGGACCCGCCGGATCCTGCTGGGCGGCCATCCGACGACGACTCCTCGTTTTCGCTCCCTGCTCCCCAAGACCTGGCAAAGCCTGATCGTCGCCGAGTTCGCGATTGAGATGGATGCCGGGATCGAAGAGATCCAGGAACGCGTCCTCGGCCTGGCCGAGGCGTCCGAGAGCCGGGCCGAGCACGAACGGGTCGAGGCGCTCGTGACGGCCGCTGCCAAGGGACAGGATGGTGTCGTGCACCTGGACGAAACGCTGCAGGCGGTCCAGCAGGGACGAGTGATGACGATGTTTGTACGCGACGGCTTCCGGGCACCCGGTTTCGAGTGCACCGGCTGCGGCGACCTGACGGCCAAACGGCCTCTCGATGGATGCCCGTATTGCAGCAAGCCGTACCGCGAGATCCCCGATGCCGTGGAGCTCGCCATCCGGCGAGTGTTGCGCGATGGGGGCGAAGTCGATATCGTCGGACCGGCGACGGGCTTGGAGGATGCGGGTTCGATCGGCGCCCGTCTGCGGTACTGAGCCCGGGGTGGAGGCCAGTCGGCGAGAAGCAACCGACGAAGGCTGTCTTGCGCGCTACGGAGCTTGAAGAGCCTCCGCCAGCTGCGCTAGATCGTTTGCTAGCACTTCAAGGTCCCGTCCCGCGGCGAAGGCATCCGCCGCGATTTCCCCGCGCACCAGAGCCAGCCGATCCCGCATCTGCCCGACGGCCCGAGCTTCTTCACCGGTCAGACGGCTCTGAAGCGCGGACAACCCGCGTTCAATCGAGGCCAGCGTGGCGGCGGCCGCCTCCGCATCTCCCAGGGCCAGGCTGACGCGCGCCGCGTTGACGTCGACAAGGGCCGACAGGACCAGCAACTGCAGCGCTGCGTTCTTGGCTTCAGCCTGCAGGCGCTCGTTCTCCGCCACGAGCGGTCGAAGGTCTTCCAGCTCGGCGACGGCCGCCTCTAGCCTGCTGGCCAGGGAGGCCCTTTCCTGGCTGATGGGCTGGACCCACAGGTAGTAGATCGATCCCGCCGCGAAGCTGAGGATCACCACGGCGACGATGAAGATGTAAAGGCCGCGCCGGACGCAACCCACGCGTCGGGCGGGTATCTCCTGCGTCGAGACTTCCTTGGCTTCGCTGCTCATGACCCACCTCTCGCAATGGGCCCGCGGCTCCGGACGGCCAACGGGAGATCGCCCAATTCTACCCGGCCGGCTGGCCGTTCCGCCTCCTTCCAACGCGAAAGCCGGACCCCAAGGGGTCCGGCCTGGCAATGAGAGGCTGCTTCGCGAGGTTACTTGGACTTGACGGTGATCATCTTGGGCCGGACGACCTCGGCCTTGGGCAGGAGCAGATGGAGCATCCCGTCCTCGACCGTCGCCTCGGCGCCGGCCGGATCAATCGGAGCCGGGAGGCGGAAGCTGCGCTCCATGTTCCCCTCACGGATCTCGCGCAGCAGGTAGGCCGGTCGTTCCTCGTCTTCGGCCTCGGTCTTGACGCGCAGGGTGACGACATCCTCCAAGACCTGGATCTCCACGTCGTCGGCCTTCAGCCCGGGGACGGCGGCGGTGATCCGGTAGGCTTCGTCGTCTTCACGAATATCAACCGGCATGCGGCTTCCACCGGTGTATCCCCACGCGGCGTTCGTGCGGGAAATGCGGGCGGGCGTTCTCCAGTAGTACCTCATCATTTTGATACCTCCAACCGTGTTTCAGATTGCCCGCATTCTGAGCTCCCCGTATTAGACCGGAGTAGGCCCAATGTATGAGCCTCGTTAACTGGTGCATTGAGCCACTGTGATGTCGCACGGGGGGGGCGCGGACCCCCGCACCCGACACGTACCCCTCCCAAGTCTCACGGAGCGATGGGCAGGGAGCCTGGACGATCCTCAGGCCTCGCCCGTCAGCCGGGACAGGTAGTCGGGGATGATCCGCTCGTAGCTAGCCTGCATCAGCGGCGACGAGATCAGGAAGTCGGCCGTCGCCCGATTGCACGCCGTCGGCACGTTGTAGAGCACGGCGATCCGCAGCAAGGCCTTGACGTCCGGGTCGTGCGGCATCGGCTGCAGCGGATCCCAGAAGAACACCAGAAAATCGATCTCGTTCTCGGCGATGCGCGCCCCGAGCTGTTGGTCGCCGCCAAGGGGGCCATGGATCAGGCGCTGTACCGGGAGGTGCAGGGCCTCGGCCAGCATGTTGCCCGTCCGACCCGTGGCGAACAAGTCGTGCCCGGCGAGAGAATCTCGGTTGTAGACCGCCCAATCCAACAGATCATTCTTGCGATTGTCGTGAGCGACCAGGGCCACGCGTTTGCGGACAGGCATCTCGAGAGAAGTGTGCACGTTCGTCCTCCTGGGTCAAAGTCCGTTCCTCGATCGCGCGTACAATCAACGCAGGCGGCTATGACACACGGTTCCTCTTTCCGTCCTGCCGTCGCCTTGTTCTTGCTGTCGGCCGGAGCGCTGTGCTTCGAGGTCGCGCTGCTGCGGCTGTACGCGATACAGCAGTTTTATCACTTCGCCTTCCTTGTTGTGAGCCTGGCCGTCCTGGGAACGGCGGCCGGCGGGACGGCCCTGGCATTGCGCAGCCGCCCGGCCTCCCCCGCCCGCCTGGCCGTCGCCACCTCGATCTCGATCGTCCTGGCGTACGGCCTCCTCAACGCCTTCCCGTTCGACTCGTACGCCGTTGCCTGGGACCGGCGCCAGGTGCTGATTCTCATCCTGTACTTTGGGAGCGCCGGGCTCCCCTTCTTCTTCGCCGGGTGGTTCACCGGCGCCGCCCTGGCGGCCGCCGGCGATGCCCCCGGCCCGACGTACGCCGCCAGCCTCATCGGGTCCGCAGCCGGCCCCCTGCTGGCGCTCCTGGCCACAAGCCTCGGCCGTCTCGAGTCGGCGATCTTGTTCGCCGCCGCAACCGGCCTTGCCAGTGCTGCATGGCTCTCCGAGCCCAAGGCGATGCGCTGGACGGCTGCACTCGGATCGCTCCTCCTGATTGGGCTCGCAGTTCAGCCTCCCCCCTGGCTTCACCTGCAGCTCTCGCCGAACAAAGCCCTCGCCCAGGCCCGAACCTACCCGGGAGCCAGAGTTGCCGTATTCCGCGAGAGCATGTCGGCGCGGCTGGAGATCCTCGAGAGCGCTGGCGTGCACAGCTACCCCGGGCTCAGCCTCGGCTACACCGGCGACCTTCCCGCTCAAGCGGGCATCTTCCTCGACGGCGATGGGCCCTGGCCGGCCACGGCACTCGATCCCGATGGCCCCACCTCCCGAGATCTGGCGGATGCGCTGCCCATCGGGATCGGCTGCGCCCTGCGACCCGGTGCCGAGGTCTTGGTCGTGCGCTCCGCAGCCGGGTTCGACGCCGCCCTCGCTGTGGGCTGTGGAGCGAAGTCGGTGACCCTTCCGATCGACGAGCCTCTTGTGGCCGACGCCCTCCTCGCGTCCCACCGCGACTACACACACTCCGTGCTCGAGCACCCCCGAGTCCGGTGGCTTGCCTCCAACAGCCGCAGCGCACTGGAACGGACCGACCAGAGCTACGAGATCGTCCGGTTCGCTCTTTCAGACCCTTTCCGACCGGTTGCGTCGGGGGCTTTCAGCCTGACCGAGACCGACGACCTGACCCTCGAAGCCTTTGGTGCGGCAATTCGCCGACTCCGACCGGGAGGTCTGCTCCTTGTCGACCGGTGGCTCACAACGCCTCCGGCCGAGTCGCTGCGCGCCTGGACCACGGCCGTGACGGCCCTGCGACGGCAAGGCCTTGAGCCGGCCGAGCGGGTCATCGCCTTCCGGACTCTGCGCACGTCCACATTGATCGCCTCCCTCGATCCATGGACCCAGGCCGAACTCCAGACGGTGCGCGTCTTTCTTGAGCGCAACGGCTTCGATCCCATCTACTGGCCCCGTTTGCAGTCGGAAGAGACGAACCGGTTCATCCGGATCCCGAACGATCCGTATCCGGATCTCTTCCGCCAGCTCTTGGCCGATCCTGAGGGACTCATCGAGTCCTATCCTTTCCGCGTCGAGCCCGCGACGGATGATCGGCCGTTCTTCTTCCATTTCTTCCGGTGGGAACAGACTTCCGAAGCCCTGGCCGCGCTGGGGCGGACGTGGCAGCCCTTTGGCGGCAGCGGCTACCTTGTTCTGCTGGCTCTCCTGCTGCTGGTGATTGCGCTGGCGGGAGGCCTGCTCGCCGCCGCCGCACGCTCCAGGCGTGGGCGCGGCCGTTTGCCAGGGGACGGATGGATCTTCTTCGGCGCGATCGGGGGCGGCTTCCTTCTTGTCGAGGTCTCGATGCTCCAGCGATTGACGCTGCCCCTCGAACGCCCGACCGCGGCGTTCATCTTCGTCGTCACCACCCTCCTCCTGGCATCCGGCGTCGGCAGTCGCCTTTCGGATCGCTGGCCGACCCGCCCGATCCTGTTCGCGTTGGCTGCGATGGCGGTCGCCCTGGCAATCCTGTTGCGGGCACTCCTTCCACAGATCCTCGGATGGCCTATCGCCGGACGAGCCCTGTTGGCGCTGGTCTTCCTAGTCCCGCTGGGACTCCTGATGGGTGCGCCGTTCCCGGCCGGGATCCGAAGATATGCCGCCGGCGACCGCGCCGCCGTCGGCCTGGCCTGGGCTGTCAACGGCGCTGCCTCCGGGGTTGCCGGGGTCTTATCGTCAATGGTGATGCTCGACTTGGGGTTGACCGCCAGTCTGATCCTCGGCGGCCTGGCCTACCTCATCGCCGGCCTCGTCTTCCAGAGCCCTCCGGCCCAGCCTACCTGAGCGAGGCTACTCTTCGGGACCGAAGCCTTCAGAAGGGTGAACCAGCGGGACGAAGCGTACTCCGCCCAGGCTGAGGGTGTCGAAGCGATCTAGATCGACACGGGTGATCTGCCACAGTTCCTGATACCCACCTTGCGGGCCGACCGGGATGACCATGACCCCGCCCTGCGCCAGCTGGGACAAGAGGGGCTGGGGGACATGGTCGGGCGCGGCGGTCACGATGATGGCGTCGAAGGGGGCTTCATCGGGCCATCCGTAGTAGCCGTCCGCCGCCCGGGTGCGGACCGAGCCATATCCCAGCTGTCCCAGACGCTCAGTCGCCGCCGCCGCCAGGGGCTCGATGATCTCGATCGAGAAGACCTCGGCACCGACCTCGGCCAGCACGGCCGCCTGATACCCAGAACCCGTGCCAATCTCAAGCACCTTGTCGCCGGCCTCGATTCCCAGCGCTTCCGTCATGAGGGCGACGATGTACGGCTGCGAGATCGTCTGGCCGTATCCGATCGGCAGGGGATGGTTCGCATAGGCCTGGTCGAGGTAGTCGGAAGGGACAAAGAGGTGTCGAGGGACAGTGCGCAGGGCATCGATGACCTCGGGATCTTGCACTCCCCACCCGATGACGCCCTCCTGGACCAACTGGGCGCGCCTAGCCGCCATCGTCGGGTCCTCGACCGATGGCCCATCGGGCGCCTCGGGAACCTCGTCGGCTCTCAGATAGACCGCAATGGCTGCGCCGCCAACGACGACAACCACTGCCAAGCCCCCGATGAGAAGCCAGCGTCTCATATGACCATTCTACGCGAGTCCACGTCTTGACAGAGAAGCAAGAAGGCGGCCTTCCGGCCGCCTTGGATGGGTGAACAACGCACCTCTCTCAGAAACCGAACCAACCCAATGGCGCGTAGAGAACATCCGGATAGTAGGCATCCAGGAACCACAGCAGACCGACACACGCGACCAGGATGAGCAGGCAACCGCATCCGGCGACGGCCCAGCGCCCGACTCCCGTCCGACCCGCGGGCTCCTCGCCAGGAACGGCCACCTGCGCCGCGGGGGGCGGCGGTGGCGGCGCCTGCCGCGGCGGGGCGGCCTGCCGCGGCGGTGACACGCGCGCCGCCGCACCCATCACGGTTGCAGCACCTTCCGGCAAAGTCGACTCGTACGTCAGGGTCACGTTCTCGCCCATTCCGACAAGATCACCCGATTGCAGGACCCGCGGTGAGGTCAATCGCTCCCCATTGACGAAGGTCCCGTTGGTCGATCCCAGATCCTCTAGGACCATCCCACCAGGGGTACGCGTCAGACGCGCGTGTTGGCGGGAAATCTCGGCGTCTCCCAACGGGATGTCGTTGGTTACATCCCGGCCGAGCATCGTGACTTCCTTGGTCAGGTCGAAGACGGTCCCCGGATTGGGACCGGTCCGAACGATCAGGCGGCTGGATCCGTCTGCCATGGGTATCTCCTTATGCCGACCGAACGAAGTGTGGCTAGTGTACAGTCGCAGAGAGGCAACGTCAACCGGGCTTCTTCCCCGAGGGCCTGACCCGCAGGCGCAGGCCTTCCACACCGGTGACCTCAACGCGGGTGCCCTCTTCAATCATCATCCCCTCGTCTTCCACCTCGGCCGCCCACAGCTCGCCCGCGACCTGGACCTGGCCGCTCGGGTTCAGGCGTCGCCGAACCTCGCCGATCTTGCCGATGACCGCCGGCGCGCCGACCACGACCGGCCGGCGCTGGGCCCGAACGACAAACGTCAGCAGGACGAAGAACAGCCCGGCCATGAAGACGCCAACGCTGACAACGAGTGGGACGGACACGCGCTGGAAGGAGGGTGTCCCAGGCGAGTTGAAGAGGACGAGCGCACCGACGATGAAGCTGCCGAGTCCGGCCGCAGTCAGGGCCCCGTGGGTCGGGGCTTTCAAGTCCAAGATGAAGAGAACGAGGGCGGCAGCAATGAACACCAAACCAAACCAGTTGACCGGGAGGATCCCCAACCCGTAGGCTCCGAGGGCCAGCGCCACGACGCCGATGAAACCGGCGACCCACCCCCCAGGACTTGAGAGTTCGATCAGGATCGCCTGGACTCCTAGTGAAAGGAGCAGAAAGACGAGATTAGGGTTGGTGAGCGCCTGAAGCAACTGTTCCACGAGCGTGGGCTCGACGCGCTCGAGATCGCTTGCGGCCGTCTGGAGCACAACCGGCCCCTGGCTTCCCGCCACCGATCGACCGTCAAGTTGGGCCAAGAGCTCGGTGAGGTCCGAGGCGATCAGGTCCACCATCCCAGAGGCCAGGGCCTCCTCGGCGGACGCCGCCGAGGCCTCATCGATTGCCGACTCCGCCATCCCGACCGCCGCCTCCCCGCGCCAGGCGGCCAAACTGCGTACGGTGGCCTTGAGGATTTCGCGCGTCTTGGCGGCCAGGGTTTCACCCAGGTCCTCGCCTTGCGCGCCGACAGGGCTCGCGGCGCCGATCGCCGTCTCCGGCGCCATGGCGGCGACGTGCCCGGCCAGCACCAGCAGGGTCCCAGCGCTGCCCGCGATCGCCCCGCGGGGCGAGACATAGACGGCGACGGGCACCGCGCTGCCGCGGATCTGCTGCACCATGCGGTTCATGACGTCGACGGAGCCGCCGGGGGTGTCGATCTCAAGAACAACGAGGGACGCCCCGCCCTGCTCGGCTACCCGGAGGCCTCGCTCGAGGTACTCGGCCGACGCCTGAGTGAGCGGGCCCTCTACCGAAAGGACGACTACGGGGCCGGGTTCGGTCTGCGGCGGCGGGACGGTCGAGGCGCCAGTCCACAGCACGACGGCGACCCAGGTCAGGATGGCTCTCCGTGGCATGAAACGTGCCCTCCCTGCATTGTACCTCCGGCGTTTGTCTCGCCGCGAGACTGACCTATAATCTGGACGAGGCGCCATGCGAGTCATTGAACGGTCTGAGTTCCGCGAAGAAGGGATGGGGATCACCTTCCAGAACCGCCTGCGTGCCACGCTCCGCTTCGGGACGGCCTGGTACGGCCAGATGCAGGCCCAGGAAGGCGTCAGCGACCAGCTCGGCCGGAACTTGCCGAACGACTTCGTCTTGATCCGAAACGCACTCGTTCCGGGGACCGGCCTGATCGCTTCACTGATCCTGATCGGCCCCCCCGGCGTATTCGTGATCCAGCCCTCGGGTACCAAGGGCGTCTACCGCGCCAAGGGTGCCGAGTGGCTGACCCATGCCGGCGGCCGCTTCCGCCCCGCTCGGCCGAACCTTCAACAGGCGGCCTTCGACACCGCCGAAGTCCTGCGCCGCTACTTCCGCGACGCCGGCTACGAGGTCCCGCAGGTCGAGCCGGTGCTGGCGTTCACCAACCCGGCGGCCCATGTCGACACCGTTCACCCCGAGGCCCGGATCGTCCTCGCCGACGCCATCGAGCACTTCGCCGGAAGCCTGCGTGAGCGTCCCCCGATCATGGACGGCGAGGACGTGCAGATTCTGGTGAACGTGCTGCTTCACCCGCCGGAGCCGGAACCGGAGGTCCAGCCGGAGGCCAGGCCGGTCCGCCCCTCTCGGCCTCTGCCCGAGGCCCCACAGGCCCTCGACGAGGCGGGACCTTTCCAACTCGACCAACGCAAAGTCCCCCCCCGGCCGCGGCGACGACGAGCCCGGCTCCAACGTCGACAGATCACCTTGCTCGTGGTCATGGTCGTCGTCGAGGCATGCATCTTGTCGGCGTTCGCGGCGCTGATCCTCTATCCGAATCTCCTGGGCTGACTCCCCTTTGAACCCGTTTCTCAGCGTGATCATCCCGGCCCACAATGAAGAAGTGCGCCTGCCGACGACGCTGCGCCGCGTCGGCAGCTACCTTGCCCAGCAACCGTACGCTTCGGAAGTTCTGGTCGTTGAGAACGGTAGCCAGGACAACACCGCCGGGATCGTCGAGGAGATGATGCGCAGCCTGCCAAGCCTGCGCTTGCTGCGCGAGCCGATCGCCGGGAAGGGCCGCGCAGTGCGGCGCGGCATGTTGGCCGCTTCCGGCGACGTTCGGTTCATGTGCGATGCCGACCTGTCGATGCCGATCGAGCAACTCCCGCGCTTTCTGCCTCCGACCCTCGATGGCTACGATATCGCCATTGCCTCGCGTGAAGCAGCGGGGGCCGTCCGCTACGACGAACCCGCACACCGCCACTGGTTCGGTCGGGCCTTCAACTTGCTGGTCCAGTTGCTCGTTGTTCCGGGCATCCGCGATACCCAGTGCGGGTTCAAGTCGTTCCGCGCCAGCGTCGCCGAAGATCTCTTCTCCGTTCAGCGTCTCGATGGCTGGACCTTCGACGTAGAGGTCTTGTTCCTCGCCAGGCAACGCGGGTACCGCGTCTTGGAGGTCCCCGCTCCCTGGTACCACGTTCCCGGAAGCCGGGTCCGCCTCGTGCAAGACTCGCTGGCGATGTTCACCGACCTGCTGCGAGTCCGGTTCAACTGGAGTCGTGGACGCTATGCCCCACGGTGAAGCCGCCGCACGACCAGACCTTCAGTTCGAGCGGGACCTCGCCCGGCGCGGGGAGCTGCCGATCGCCGGTATCGACGAGGTCGGGCGGGGCGCCCTCGCCGGCCCCCTTTTCGCCGCCGCCGTCATCCTCCCGATTCAGCGCTTTGATCTCGCCTCGGCCCTGCAGGCCGTTCGCGACTCGAAGGCGCTCAGCGCCACGGCGCGCGCTCGTTGCGCCGCATCCATCCGCCTCATCGCCCTCGATTGGGCCATCGGCTGGGCCGAGGCGGAGGAGGTAGACGCCGTCGGGCCCTTGGTCGCTACCCGCTTGGCCATGCAGCGGGCGCTGGAATCCTTGTCGTTGCGGCCGCGCCACGCCCTGATCGATCACCTCGCACTTCCGGACGTCGCCCTTGCCCAGTCGCCCATCGATCAAGGCGATTCACGCTCTCTCAGCATTGCCGCCGCTTCCGTCTTGGCCAAGGTCGCCCGCGACGGCGTGATGGACGCTCTCGCCCACCAATACCCCACGTACGGCTTCTCCGAGCACAAGGGGTACGGCACGGAGGCTCATCTGCGGGCGCTCCGTCGCTGGGGACCGTCTCCGGTCCACCGGCGCAGCTTCGAGCCTGTGGCGGTCCTGCTCTAGAAACCAGGGCTAGGCGGGGGTTGTCGCGATCTCGCTGGCCCGCTGGACGGGAAGCCAGATGGTGAACGTTGAGCCCATGCCCTCTGTGCTGGCGGCCGTGATCCGGCCCCCGTGTCGATCCAGGATTTCCTTGCAGATCGCCAGACCCAACCCGGTTCCGGCGATACCCCGCGCACGACTGGCCGAGCCCCGAAAGAAGCGCTCGAAGAGCCGCGGAGCCTCGCTCTCGGAGATCCCGAGCCCGGTGTCAATCACGGACAGGCGCGCCCACTTGTTCTGACCATCCGCGATCGTGTCCGTTCGGACCGTGATGGATCCCCCGGGCATTGTGTAGTTCACCGCGTTGGTCATCAGGTTCGCCAGGACTTGTGAAATCATGCGCTCGTCGGCGCGCACGAGGGGCAGATCCGACTGGGGCTCGAACCCGATCCCCAGGTCCAGCTTGGAGACCAGACGACGCCGATCTTCCACCAGGCTGAAGGCCATGCTGTTCAGGTCGATCCAGACCGGAGTCATCTCGGCCGTCTCGGCGTCCAAACGGGAGACCGTCAACAGATCCTCGATCAAGTCAATCAGGCGATTCGTCTCTCGGTGGAGGGTCTCTAGGTAGTCGGCGAACCGCTCGCTCCTTCCCTTGTCCAGCAGGTCGAGGTAGAGGCGAATGTTGGTCAGCGGTGTTCGTAGCTCGTGCGAGACGTCGGCCACAAATCGAGTCTTCAGTTGGTCCGCCGCCCGGGACTCCGCCAAGGCGGTCTGCAGTTCAGCCGTCCGCTCGGAGACCGTCGCTTCAAGGTCCGCGGTGTGCCGGCGCAGCCTCTCGTAGAGTGCGGCGTTCTCCAGAGCGACGGACACTTGATCGGCGAGGAGCGTCAACAGGTCCAGGTCTTCCTCAGTCAGCCCTCCGGTCACCGGTGACTCCACGTTCAGCACGCCCACCACGATGTCCCCTTTGTACAGGGGCACCGCGATCTCCGAACGCGTGGAAGGGACTCCAACCACATAATCTGGATCGGCCTCGACATCGGGCACGTGGGTCGGACGATTCGTGCGGACCGCCCGACCAATAATCCCTTGTGTCAGCGACAGCCGCTTGGATCCGACCACCTCCGACCCATTGGCCGCTTGCAGGATGAGTTCGTCCCCCTCAATCAGGGAGATCTCGACGACCGGATATCCCAAGACATCGCTCACCTGACGAACGATCTCATCGAGAAGGGGAAGAAGCTCCAGCCGTCGGTTGACGACCTTGGCAACCTGCTGGAGCGCCGTCCACTCCGCCAACCGACGGGTGACCTGCTGGTAGCGCTGGGCATTGGCCAGGGCCAGGCCGACCTGTCGCGCGATCGCCTGGAACAGCTCGAGGTGCCCTTCGTCGAGGGGCTCGCTGGACAGGAGGACCAGGCTCCCCAGCACATCGGTCGCCGAGACGATCGGCACAGCCATGGCCGATCCGCCCTCGGATTCCATCCCCGGCACAGGGACCCACCGCTCATCATGAAGGACATCCGATGCTAGGACCGGTTCCCGGCGCTCCGCTGCCCAACCCGCCAAACCGCGCCCCAGGCGGAGCCCCAACTTCCGGTCCTGCTCCTCCAGGGAGACCTCAGATACAGGCTCCGCGGCCACCAGCCGTAGCCGGCCTGTGGCGGGCTCCAGCACGTACCCCGCCCCGCGGTTCCCTCCCAGGTGGACAACCGCGAGGCTGACCGCCCGCCGCAGAATCTCGGCCGGGTCCAGGCTCGTCGAGATCTCACGACTGACCACGTAGAGAAGTCGAATCCGCCGCCGCTCGGCGTCGGCGGCATCATAAAGCCGCGCATTCTCGATAGCGACGACAGCTTGATCCGCAAGGAGTTCGAGGATCTGCAGCCGGCCGTCGGTCACAGCGCCCGGACTCCCGAAGGCCATTGTCATCACCCCGCGCACATGCTCACCAATGCGAAGGGGCAAACCGACGATGCTTCCTTGCCAGGGAGCTTGGCGGTACAACGAGTGATCACCCGCATCTTGCACAACCACTCGCCCTCCGCTGCGGGCCACCTGCCATGTCAGACCCTCGGGACGCGGTTCCGACCAGGGTGCGGACCGGAACGTTCCGTCCCAGAGCGCCGCCCCGAACGTCAGGGCGCGGCCGTCGAAGAGGAAGATGTGAGCATCGATCCCCCCGACCAGATCGATGGCCTCTTCCAAAAGCGCTTCGAGGACAGCTTGGCGTTCCAGACTGGCGGTTAGGCGCAGCCCCGCACGCCGCAACCCCTCCAATTGCTCGCGCTGTTCCCGATCGGCCTCCGAGGCCAGGACCTTGGCCAAGGCCAGTGCGACCTGGCCGCCAGCCTGCTCACACAGGTGGATCTCATCCGGGCCGAACGAGTGTCGCTCCCGGTAGACGAGCAGGACCGCCCCCATCCATCGGTCCTCGACGATCAACGGCACGCCCAGCATCGACTCATACGGACAGTCGGCAGCGATCTCGGGGCTGAGGAAAGGGGAGTTCCGGCAATCCTCGACGGCGAGAGGCCTCCCCTCCCGAAGCGAGCTCTCGGTCAGGGTCAGTCGGCCCGCGACGGGTCGGATATCCCGATAGGTCTCTCGCAACAGGCCCGAGGCGGCCAAAGGTACGGCGACGCTCTCGTCCTCGTTCCACACAACCAGGTGACACCCGTCGGCTCCCACCAAGGATTCGATCCCTTCGACAAGGCCCTGCGACATCGAAGCAAGGTCGCCGGCAGCGAGGGCCACTCGGGTCAGTTCGTTCAACATGGAGAGTTGATGGATCCGGCGATTGGTCTCTTCCAGGAGACGAGCGTTCTCCAGAACCATGCCGGCTTGGTCGGCAAAGATCGACAACACCTCGACATCGGCGGCGGAAAAAGGATCCCCGCCGGAAGTCCGCAAGACATGCAGGACTCCGACGACGGCGCCGCGCACAAGGGTCGGTGCGCTGGCCACGGCGCGGAAGGGCGCCGAGGCCTCGAACTGCGGAGACCGTCCCTGCCAGGTGCGGTAGTCCTCGACGTTGAGGGCAACCTTTTCTTCGGCAACCTTGCCAGCGGCGCCCTCGCCGTAGCGCAGGACCTTCCCCAGGATATTCGAGGGAATACCGGTCACGACGACGCATTGCAGCGTCCGCTCACCGGGGTCGGCTAGGTAGAAGCCTCCTCCGTCGCCCTTGAGAAGGGCCATTGCATGCGTCACCAGAGAGCCGAGGATCGCCCCCAAGGGGCCTTCGACGCGGGGATCGATCTCGATCCCCGCCGCGACGTCGGGCGCAGCGGCCTGCGGGGCCGTGCGCACCGAGCCTATCCCAGGCGTTGTCCTTTGCTTCTCCCGATCCACGCCTCAATCCTATCCGACGCAAAGCCCGTGTCCGAAAGCAAACGAGCCGCCCTGACGGACGGCCCCGGGACGGCAGTACGCGGCCCGAGGAGGCCCCGCCCGCCTAGCGCATCGATTATACTCAGGGAGGCCTCCCTCCCGAGGCCGGACGCTGGTCCCGGCGGCCCCGCCGCCCCACCCTGAACCGGAGACGCAGGATTTGACCACAGCCCTCCAGGCACGCCGTCGGCTTCCAACCCAAGCCGGCGAAGTCGACTTCTTCCGCCTGCTCTCCCTCGAGGAGGCCGGCCTGACCCGGCTGGAGACCTTGCCGTTCTCCATCCGCGTCCTGCTCGAGTCGGTCCTGCGCCAGGCCGACGGCCAACTCTCTGGGATGGACGCCGTCCGGGCCGTGGCGGACTGGAAGCCGAAGCAGGACTCACGCCCCGAAATCCCCTTTCTTCCGGCCCGCGTCCTGATGCAGGACTTCACCGGGGTTCCGGCCGTCGTCGATCTGGCCGCCATGCGCTCGGCGCTTGCCCGCCTGGGCGGGGACCCGGGCCGGATCAACCCCCGGCTCCCTGTGGACCTTGTCATCGATCACTCCGTCCAAGTCGACTTCTTCGCGTCCTCGGAAGCCTTTCGACGAAACGCTGACCTTGAATTCCAGCGCAACGCCGAGCGCTACCGGTTCCTTCGCTGGGGACAGGCGGCCTTCCGCAACTTCCGGGTCGTCCCTCCGGCCACCGGGATCGTCCACCAGGTGAATCTCGAATACCTGGCCAGGGTCGTGGAGACCCAGACCACACAGGACGGGACCCTTGCCCTTCCGGACAGCCTGGTGGGCACGGATTCGCATACAACGATGGTGAATGGCCTGGGCGTCTTGGGCTGGGGTGTGGGCGGCATCGAGGCCGAGGCGACGATGCTTGGCCAGCCGCTGGTTATCGTCCTTCCCGAAGTCGTGGGTGTACGCCTGCACGGAGAACTCCCGGCCGGCGCAACGGCGACCGACCTCACCCTGACGATCACCCAGAAGCTGAGACGCCACGGCGTCGTCGACAAGTTCGTCGAGTTCTTCGGCCCCGGACTCCAACGCCTGTCCCTCCCCGATCGGGCGACGATCGCCAACATGGCCCCGGAGTACGGCGCCACTGTCGGCTTCTTCCCGGTAGACGATGAGACCCTTCGCTATCTCCGGCTGACAGGACGCGAGGAAGATCGGATCGACCTCGTGGAACGCTACTGCAAGGAGCAGGTCCTCTTCCGGACCGTCGCGACGCCGGACCCTCAGTTCAGCGAGATCCTCGACGTCGACCTGACCACGATCGAGCCGAGCCTGGCTGGGCCGAAACGACCCCAGGATCGAGTTCCCCTGGCCCAGGTCGGGCCCGGCCTGCGCCAGTCCCTGACCGAGGACGTACGCACGGGCGGATACGGGCTCGCCCAGGAGCGCCTCGCCACGCAAGTTCAGATCGGGACGAACGGGGGCTCGGCCGTGATCGGCCATGGCTCGGTCGTCCTGGCAGCCATCACCTCGTGCACCAACACCTCGAATCCATCGGTGATGGTTGCGGCGGGGCTGCTTGCCCGGAATGCCGTAGCGCGGGGCCTGAAGGTAGCACCCCACGTCAAGACGAGCCTGGCACCCGGCTCGCGCGTTGTCACCGAATACTTGCAGCGAGCGGGCCTGCTCGAACCGTTGGCCCAACTCGGCTTCAACGTCGTTGGCTATGGCTGCACCACTTGCATCGGGAACAGCGGTCCGCTGGCCGGCGAAGTCGTCAAAGCCATCAGTGAGGGTGACCTGGTGGTCGCTGCGATCCTCTCCGGGAATCGCAACTTCGAAGGACGGGTTCATCCGCATGTGCGGGCCAACTTCCTGGCCTCGCCTCCGCTCGTCGTTGCCTTTGCCTTGGCGGGCCGAATGGGGATCGATCTGACCACCGAATCGTTGGGGACGGCCCCCGACGGTACTCCCATCTACCTGCGCGATCTCTGGCCGTCCCCGGCCGAGGTCCAAGCCGTGATTCAGCAGGAAATCTCTCCGGCTCTGTTCCGCGAGCGCTACGCCGAGGTCTTCACCGGGAACGACTCCTGGAACGCCATCCCGCCCTCCGATTCGCAGCTCTACCCCTGGGATCCGGACTCTACCTATATCCAGGAACCTCCCTTTTTCGATGGCATCCCCGATGAACCGGGGACCATCCCGGACCTGACCGGGGCACGCGTCCTCGCCCTGCTCGGCGACTCGGTCACGACCGATCACATCTCTCCCGCCGGGGTCATCCCGGCCGACTCTCCGGCGGGCCGCTACCTGATCGAGCGCGGCGTCGGGCCCCGAGAGTTCAACTCCTACGGATCCAGGCGCGGCAACGATCGGATCATGACCCGCGGCACGTTTGCCAACATTCGTTTGAAGAACCTGCTCGTCCCCGGAACGGAGGGCGGGATCACGGTTCACCACCCTACGGGCGAAACCGTCACCATCTTCGACGCCGCCGAGCGGTACCGGCAGGCGGGTGTGCCGCTCATTGTGATTGCCGGCCGCGAGTACGGGACCGGTTCGTCGCGCGACTGGGCCGCCAAGGGAACCCGGCTGCTGGGCGTCCGGGCGGTCATCGCCGCAAGCTACGAGCGGATCCACCGCTCCAACCTGATCGGAATGGGCGTCCTTCCGCTTCAGTTCCCCGACGGACAGACCGCCTCCAGTCTTGGGATCACGGGCAACGAGGTCTTCAACCTGCTCGGCCTCGACGCCGCGCTGCGGCCGGGCGGCGCGACCGAGGTCCAGGCACACCGACCCGATGGATCGTCCTTCGCCTTCCACACTCGGATTCGCCTTGATACGCCCTCCGAGGTCGAAGTCTTCCGCAACGGGGGTATACTCCACGCAGTGCTGCGCGGATTCCTTGGCCGCCGCCCGGGGTGAGACGGGCGCCTCGGCCAGCCACGAAACGAACAACAGGCCTTCCACCCTCAACCCGCTCTGCTGTGCAGGCCGGAGGAGGCGTCGTTCATGCGCCCACAGACCGAGCAAGGCGTTCTGGTCCTCGCCGACATCAGCGGGTTCACCCGGTTCCTCTCCGAAACGGAACTCGAGCACGCCCACGACATCCTCTCCGAAATCCTCCAGCTTGTCGTCGGCCGTCTGACACCGACCCTCCATCTGGCCGAAGTCGAAGGCGATGCAGTCTTCGCCTTCGCCCCCCAAGATCGATTCCCGCGCGGCGAAACCCTACTCGAGCTCGTTGAACAGACCTACTGTCTCTTCCTCGGCCGCGTCGAGTCGATCCGTCTCCACACCACCTGTTCTTGCTCCGCCTGCAGCGCCGTGCCCGTCCTGGACCTGAAGTTCGTCATCCATACAGGCGAGTACATCGTCCAGGCGCTCGGATCCGGGAAGAAGCCGATGGGATCGTCCGTCAACCTGGCCCATCGCCTCTTGAAGAACCAGGTGCAGGAACAGACCGGCTGGAAGGCCTACGCCATGATCACCGAGTCGGCTGCCCGGCACCTGGCTATTCCGACGAGCGGCATGCACCCCGAGATCGAGCGCTACGAGAACTTCGAGCCGATCCAGACCTTCAGCTTCGACCTTCGCCAGCGTTGGGCGGTGTTGCAGAGCGCCCGACGCGTCCATGTCGGCACGGCCGAGGCCGACATCGTAAACACCGTCGATCTCCCAGCCCCGCCAGAAGTCGTATGGGACTGGCTCAACGACCCGCGACTTCGCTCCCAGTGGTTCGGCCTCACCAATGAGCGTCCCCCGGGCCCCGACGGTCGAAGCGGCGTCGGGACGACAACCCACTGCACGCACGGCGAGCAGATCAAGAGCGTCCACACCATCGTCGACTGGCACCCCTTTGAGTACTACACCGAAGAGATTTCCCGCCCTTCGGACGGGCGTCGCATGGCACTGAACACGGTCGAGATCGAATCCATCCCCGAGGGAACGCGCCTTCACGACCGCTACCGCGTTCTGATGACCCCTCGCCTCCTATCCGTCCCGTTCTTCCGCATGGCCCGACCCAGTCAGCAGGCAGCCCTTGGCCGGCTTGCGCAATTGGTGGTGCCGCCTTCCCCGCCAGCGACCGACCGCCAACTCTCCTCCGGGTGAAGAACGCCCGGGCTCTGACCCCACCCCCTGCAGGGCCGGCGCCCGGGCGTCCTCGCTGGGGTCGCCAGACCACCAGCCACCCGGAACCAGGGATCCTCCCTGGTGATTGCCACTATACACGGTAACGGATGTCTTGTCAACCCCTGCTCTCTGCGGAGGTTGGACTGAAGCCGGCTCGCTCGGCAATCAGCGACAGGTGTTTCGAGCGACTCCGGCTTGGCTCGTACTGTCCGGATTCCCATTCACTGACCGTCTGCTGGCGCACGCCCAGCGCGTCCGCCAACTCAGACTGATTCATCCCGAGGTACGACCGCAACGCCAGGACCAAGGCACCGTCCCAGCGGACCTCCCCGTCCTCTACTCGCAGCGTGAAGGCGCTCGATCGGCGCACGAACCCGATGATGCCCGCCGCCAGGTCGACTTCCTCCACATGGAACCCCGCTTCGAGCCAGGCCGAAGATTGCAGTCCACTGCGGCGGTTGCCCCAGAACCCGCGGTCGGTGCGGGCCGATGCCGGCAGCGGCTCGCCGAGGATCGCCTCGATATCGGAGATCGTCAGCTTCAGGCGCGGCCCTGGCTCGAGGCGCAGTTCCTCGTACAACCGGGAGTATTTGGATCCTGCTTTGATCCCCGCCATTCGGATCCAGGGAGCTAGCGGGCCCCGGGAGGCCTGGGACGCGGCTCGACGATAACCCGGTCGCCATCCGCCTGCTTTGCCCGCCGCTCATTGGCGTCTGCCTGAGCCATCAGGGTATCGAAATCGCCGGCGACCTCGGGAAAGACCGATCCCCCCAGGCTGACGGTGATGCCCAGGCTCTCTCCGTCGGCCAAGCGCAGGCGCCGGCCGGCGACGCTGCGGCGCAGCTTTTCCCCGACGGCGTGCAGTTGGTCAGGGGGGCATCCCGGCAAGACCACGGCGAACTCATCGCCGCCGTATCGTGCCACCCAGTCGGTCTCACGGCTGACCGCTCGCAGGCCGTCGACGACGGCCTTGAGCAGTTCGTCACCGACGAGGTGCCCGTGGCGATCGTTAACCCGTTTGAGGTTGTCGACGTCGACCATCAGCAACCCCACGGAATATCCGAGCCGCGCCGCCCGCGCCAGTTCGTTCCGAAGGTTCTGAGCCAGGAAGTGGCGGTTGAACGCTCCGGTGAGGTTGTCAATCGTAGCCTGACGCTGCACCTGATCGAAAGTCTGCGAGTTGGCGATCGCCAGGGAAGCGACCTGCGCCAGGGCGACCAGAAAGTCCAGGTCGTTCTCACTAAATTGCCCGGCCTGGCCGCTCAGCAAGAGCGCGCCCGCCACCTGTCCCCCAATCTCCAGCGGCGCGCACAGAAGGCTTTCATCTTCCTCGGGGGTGCCCTCCACGTGCCGCGGTCGGAAGTCCTGGCTGCTGTGATCGACGCGTTGGGGCAGTCCGTGTTCGACGACCCAACCGGTCAGACCCTGGCCGATCTTCGGTCGCTGACTCATCAGTTCGTCGGCGAATTCCCCTGCCGACGCCAGCGGCCGCAAGCTTTCGCCGTCGGCCTCCACAAGGAAGATCGTGCACGTTGTGGCGTCCAACAGGCGCAAGGCGCGCTCGACAATCTTGTTCAGCGTCGGGTTGAGATCCAATTGTGCCAGCAGCTCCCGCTGGACCTGCAGGAGCGTCGCCTGCTCCATCGTGCGCCGCCGGAGCTGATCGGCCACCTCGAGCTGCTGGGATATGTCTCGCCCGACCCCGTCGAACCCGACGACGTTCCCGCCACTTTCTTCGACCGGCGCGAGGGCCAGGTCCATCCACACCACGCCGCCATCGTGATGCGCCACGCGAGTCAGGAGCGTCTCTGGCCCCTCTCCCCGCCGCAGGCGCTCGATCGCCTCCGCCATGGGGCCCCACGCATCGGCTGCGACCAAGCGCCGCAAGAAGTCCTTGGACTCCAGCCCCGCTTCCGGAGGGTATCCCGTCAGTCGCGCGAAGGCAGGATTGGCATAGGTCAGGCCGCGGTCGAAGCTCCAACGAAAGACTGCGTCGGGCGAGTGCTCGATCAGTCGGACAAAATCAGGCTCCATCGATGGGTCAGAGGGCCGGATGCTGCCCCGGATTGGCGGCTCTGGCGGCAGAATCGCAGGGATCCATGGATTCTCCCAAGTATAGAGGCCGCCGTTCAGGGAGGCAATCACCTGGAGGCCCGGCGGC
This sequence comes from Anaerolineales bacterium, assembly GCA_035471625.1. Classification (GTDB taxonomy): domain Bacteria; phylum Chloroflexota; class Anaerolineae; order Anaerolineales; family E44-bin32; genus DATEVL01. Next base: position 44,105 of record DATIPT010000069.1, on the reverse strand, counting down.
ACGCAAAAAGCGAGGCAGCGGCAGCGAGCCTCGCTTTCTGGGGCCGGTTTCTTGCCTTCGCCCTTCGCCACCAGTATGCCGGATTTCCGGACGCGGGGTTGCGAATGCAATCCACCTGTAAGCCGGGCGCCAGGGTTGACCGGCCGCTTCGCGAGGATTACCCTTGAGGCAACTCTCGGGAGTTGCCTTCATGGCCGTCACCCTGTCGACTCTAGACCTGCTCGTCAGCACCATCTTTACCGTCGTCGTCGCCTACCGATGGTACGCACGCCGAAGGATGCACTCTCTGCTCTGGGCATGGGCGCTGCTCGTATGGACGGTGGCGGTGGCTGCGGAGGTCGCCGCGGCGCGCCAAGGCGTCTGGACTCCTACGACGTATCGCATCTACTACGCCTTCGGAGCCCTGATGGTTGCCGCGTGGCTGGGAGCCGGATCGCTGTACCTCACGGCCGGCCGACGGCTGGCGGGAGCCTACATCTGGATCGTCCTTGCGCTGTCTGTGATCGGGACGGCGTTGATCTTCACCTACCCGATCGATCCCGCCGTGCTGAGCGTCACCGACTCGCTCGGCTTTGTCGAGGTCTCGGTCTTCCCCTTCATCCCGGTGCGGATCTTCATCGTGATCTCCAATATCCTGGGGAGCGCGGCGTTCATCGGGGCGGCCCTGTATTCCGTTTGGGTCTTCCTGCGGTATCGCGAGGTGCCGGGCTCGTACGTTGCCGGCGTCGCCCTGATTGCAGTCGGGGGCCTGGTCGCGGCCGGGGCCCACTCGATCGGCGTCCTCGGCGGGCCTGGCCTGTTCCGGATCAGCGAACTCGTCGCCATCATCCTCATCTTTGTCGGCTATCTCGTGAGCTCCCGGAGGCCTCCAAAGACGGCCGCCGCCTCGGGGACCATGGCATCAGCAAGCGAAGGCTGACCCGGATGCGCGATCTCGACCCATCGCCTCGGTTGCTGCTCGGCCCGGGTCCGAGCATGGTCCACCCGCGGGTCCTGCGTTCGATGGCTACCCCGCTCGTCGGGCACCTCGATCCGGACTTCCTCGTCATCCTGGCGGACATTCGGGAGATGCTGCGAAGCGTCTTCCAAACCGAAAACGCCCTGACGCTGGCGGTCTCCGGGACGGGGACGGCCGCCATGGAAGCCGCTATCGGAAACTTGGTCGAGCCGGGAGATGCAATGCTGGCCTGCGTCCACGGCTTCTTCGGCGGGCGTTTGGCCGAGATGGGAACCCGCTACGGCGCGGAGGTCGTCCGCCTGGAGGCCCCGTGGGGAGAGGTCCAAGATCCGGCTGCCATCGATCGGGCCCTGACCGCTCGGCCGGCGAAAGTGGTGACCCTGGTCCACGCCGAAACCTCGACCGGCGCCCGACAGCCGGACATCGCGGCGATCGCCGAGAGCTGTCACCGCCATGGCGCCCTACTCGTCCTCGACGTGGTCACCTCCCTGGGAGGGCTCCCGGTCGAGGTCGACGCGTGGCAGGTTGATGTTGCCTATGGGGCCGGGCAGAAGGCCCTCTCCGCGCCTCCGGGACTCTCGCCGATCACAGTCAGCGATCGGGCCCGCCAGGCCATCGCCCGCCGTCGGACTCCCCCGCCGGTCTTCTATCTCGACCTCGAATTGCTCGACAAGTACTGGGGTGAGTCTCCCCCCTACCACCACACCGCCCCGATCAGCACGGCATACGCCCTGCGTGAGGCCCTCCGACTTGCCCTCGAAGAAGGCCTTCTGGAGCGCTTCGAGCGGCACCAGGCCAACGCCCGACTCTTGTGGCAGGGGCTGGAATCGATGGGGTTCTCGCTTCTCGTTCCGGAAGTCCGGCGGCTGCCGACGCTGACTACACCTCAGCTTCCCGGGGCTTTCGACGAGGCCCAGATCCGCCGACGTCTCTTGTCTGAGTTCAACATCGAGATCGCCGGCGGTTTCGGCCCACTCGCCGGCAAGATCTGGAGAATCGGCCTGATGGGGCACTCGGCGCAACCGGAGAACGTGCTGACGCTGCTCGCCGCCCTGCGGGCCCTCCTGCCGAGCGGCGCCAGCGGCTCCTGACTCCGGCCAGGCCGCCTCAGGGCGGCGTGACATGGCTTCGGCTCGAGACGATTCGAAGGCCCGTGCTAACGGAGGCTCATCGGCGTCCGCCGGCCATAGCGAAAGGCCAAGAAGCCGAGCGCGCCGGCGGCGACCAGGAGCCCGAGACCCAGGACTCCCAAGACGGACGACTGGGAGGTCCCGCCTCCTCCACTCCCGCTGATGGCTGCGCTGGCTTGAGCGCCGAACTCGATGTACTTGACCTCGCCAGGCGCCAAGCGAATCGGGGTGTTCATCGCCGTCGTGGGGTTGTAGTCCTGGGGCGCGGCGGCGCTTACGTTGTAGTCGCCATTCAGAACATCTTCAAAACAGTAGCCCTCGGGATCTGCAGAGGTGGTGTGTTCGCCGGCGATGATGCCCGAAGGCTCGGCCAGGCTGATCTGGCCACCCTCCAGGGGAAGTTCGCCTTCGTCGATGCGGGCGTTCCCGTTGACATCCAGGAACAGCAGCACACAGATGGCGCCGGCACCAAAGATCGGCGTCGGCGTCGGGGGGCGGATCGTCATTGTTGGTCGGCTCTCCGGAGCGGCCGTCGGCAGGACCGGGCCGGCCAACCCGAGCAGCAGCTGCATCCCTGGCGTGATGAAGTCGCCGGGCTGAATGCCATTTAGAGCCATGATCTCTTCGACGGTCTTGCCGCTCAAGGCGGCGATCGTCCAAAGGTCGTCGCCGGCTTTGACAATGTAGATGATCTTCCCGTCAGGACCCGGCGTGGGCGTCTGAAATCCCTGCGACTGGGGCGCCGCCAAACCCGCAGAGACCATGCCCAGACTTGCACCGGCCAGGCCGGCCACCAGCCCTACGATCAAGGCCAGCCTCCCGGCTGCCCGGCGAAGACTCTTGGTGCCCTTCATTGAGGCGATTATAGCCCGTGCCAGACGCCTCCAAGAACGTGCGTGATATACTGCCCGGCGCGCCGGGTGTCCTGCCGGTCTTCTGCATGCGCTCTCAGTTGAATCTCGGCAATCTATTCTTCGCGGGCCTGACCCTGGCCGGGGTGGGGTTCTTTCTCTTCCCCTTCTGGGCTCCGGCCGTGACCGGTCGCGCCGGCCTCACGGCCCCGGCCGAGGCGCGCACGTCGCTCCTCTTGTTCAGCGCCTCGATGGCGTTGATCCTGCTGGCCATCCTGACAGAAGCCCAGCAGGGTCTTACGATCCACACGATCGCGATGTTGGGAGCCTTGATCGGCCTGAACACCGCCTTGCGGGTGGCCGACAATCTCTTGCCTCTCCCGGGCGGCTTCTCCCCCGTGTTTCTGCTGATCCTCCTGGTCGGATTCGTCTTCGGACCGCGCCTCGGCTTCTTGATGGGTGCCCTGACCCTGCTCGTGTCCGACCCTGTGACCCCGGGCGGCCTGGGCCCGTGGACTCCCTACCAGATGCTCGCCGCCGGCTGGGCCGGCATGACCGCCGCCTTGCTGCCGCGGCGCACCCCGATATGGATCCTCGCCGCCGTGGGGGCGGCCTGGGGCTTGCTCTATGGCGCGATGACCAACCTGTACTTCTGGCCCTATGCCCTGGGCGCGCCGGATCTGAGTTGGGCTCCGTCGCTGCCCGCCTCCGAGCTCCTCGCCCGATACGCGCGCTACTACGTGGTCACTTCCCTCGCCTGGGATAGCATGCGCGCCCTTGGCAATTTCCTGCTCATCGGCCTTCTGGGCACCTCGCTGGTGCGCGTCCTCGATCGATTTCGCAAGCGAGCCAGCGTGATTTGGGAGCCCTCCTGACGCGACGGGAAAGGCCGTAGCCTTCGCCGGGGACCCTTGGCTCCATCGGCTATAATCCCCGACCCGCCGCGTCCCCGAGCTTCGGAGGTGGCGGACACCGGACCTCGATGCGCAAGCGATCTCGCTGGTTCCCCTGGGTACTCGGCCTCGGTCTCATCGTCGCATGTGGCGCGGGCGCAGCCGCGGCTTCAACTCTCCCACCCGTGCAGGACCGCATCGGATGGCGACTCTCCGAAGCCCGCGCCCAAGTCTGGTACGCACTCTTCCCACCCGGGGAGGCCGTCTTCACCCCCGATCCGACCCTGGCGGCGATCGTCGAACAGACTCTGACGGCGGTCGCTCCAACGCCCGCCCCGCCATCGACTCCCACCCTCACCGCGCCACTTCCGGCGACGGCTTCCCTCGGTCCGACGGCTACCCTCGGTCCGACGGCAACGCCCTTGCCTCCGGTTGTGAGCCTGGTCGGTGTGCGCCATGAGTATCAGAAATGGAACAACTGCGGCCCGGCGACGCTCTCGATGGGCCTCTCCTTTTGGGATTGGGATGGCGACCAACGTCCGGTGGCCGAGTTCACCAAACCCAACCCGCGCGACAAGAACGTCATGCCCTATGAGTTGGCGGAGTTCGTCAACGCCGAGACCGATCTCCGCGCCGTCGTTCGCGCGGGCGGCGACCTCGACCTGATCAAGCGCCTGGTCGCCGCCGGCTTCCCCGTCATCGTCGAGAAGGGCTTTGAAGGCTACGGCTTCGAAGGGTGGATGGGGCACTATGCCCTCATCACCGGCTACGACGACGCCAAGCAGCAGGTCCTCACCCAAGACTCGTACATCATGGCCGATTTCCCGTTTCCGTACGACGACCTGGTCAAGTATTGGGGTCACTTCAACTACACGTACCTGGTCATCTTCCCTCCGGAACGCGAAGCGGAAGTCATGGCCCTGCTCGGACCTCACGCGGATGAAGCAGCCGCAGTCCTGACGGCCGCCGACCGAGCCTCCCAGGAGATCTTCGGGTCATCCGGGCGGGATCAGTTCTTCGCTTGGTTCAATCGTGGATCGAGCCTGGTCGCCCTCGACGACTACGCCGGCGCCGCCCAGGCCTATGACGAAGCGTTCGCCATCGATGCCCAGCTGGCCGTCCAAGATCCGGAGAACCGCCCGTGGCGGATGCTCTGGTACCAGACAGGCCCGTATTGGGCCTACTACTATTCCGGACGCTACGACAAGGTCATCAACCTGGCTACTCAGACTCTCGTCACGATGAGCGAGCCGGTCCTCGAGGAAAGCTACTACTGGCGCGGCCTGGCCTTCGACGCGATCGGGGATCGACAACGGGCGATAGAAGACATGCGCGCCGCAGTCAATATGCACCCGGGGTTTGAGCCGGCCCTGTACTATCTCCAGCAGTGGGGAGCGCCAAGCTGACCACCGCTGCGGTCGAACCACCGCGTCGGTTCTCCTTCCGGCGACGCCTCTCGCCCATCGCCTGGGCGTCGCTCCAAATCTCCCTCCTCTTTGCGATCGACAAAGCGCTCGGGGTCTTCCGCCAGGCGATCATCGGTCGTCAATTCGGCGTGAGCGCCGAGCTCGACGCCTTCAACGCCGCCAACAATGTTCCCGACCTGCTTTTCGCGATGATCTCCGGTGGCGCCCTCGGGCTGGCACTGATCCCCGTCCTTTCCGCCACGCTTGAGAAGGAAGGCCGGCCGGCCCTCTGGGCCCTGTTCAGCCGCGTCGCCAACTGGGTCTTCCTGATTACAGCTGGCCTTGCGATCCTTGTCGGTACGCTCGCCGGTCCGATCGTGCGCGGCGAGTTCGGCGTCGCGCCCGGGTTCGAGCCCGAGCTCCAGACACTCGTCGTCAGCCTGATGCGGCTGAACCTGATTGCGACCCTGCTCTTCTCACTCAGCGGGATCGTCGTCTCCGGCCTGCAATCGAACCGGCACTTCTTCCTGCCGGCCCTGGCCCCGATCGTCTATGACCTCGGCCAGATCTTTGGCGCCCTCGTGCTCGCCCCCACGACCCCGATCACCCTCGGCCCGATCACGTTGCCGGCAGCCGGCCTGGGCGTCCACGGTCTTGTCTACGGGGTGATTCTCGGCGCCGCGCTCCACCTCGGCGTGCAAATCCCAGGGTTGATCCGCTATCGCTTCCGCTGGACCCCGTCCCTCGACCGCAGGGATCCTGGGTTGCTGCGTGTAGCGCGGTTGATGGGCCCCCGCGTTCTGACCATCGGGGCCTTTCAGTTGATCTTCATCATCCAGGACAACCTGGCCTCGCGCCTTGCCGTCGGGTCGGTCACGGCGTTGACTTTCGGCTGGCTGATCATGCAGCTTCCCGAGACCCTGATCGCCACCGCCATCGCCACCGCCCTGCTCCCGACGATCTCCGGCCAGCACGCTCGTCGGGACGCGCAGGCGTTCGAAGCGCTTCTGGCCCGCGCCGTGCGCGTCCTGACCGTGCTCGCGATCCCCGTGGCGGCCCTCTTCCTATACGGGATGGAGCCCCTCGTGCAAATCGTCTTCGGATTCGATCCGGCGGGTACGGCCCTGGTGGCGGCGGCGGCCCGGGCCTATATGCTCGGCTTGCTGGGCCACAGTCTGCTGGAAGTCGGGGCGCGCGCCTTCTACTCCCAACAGGATGCGCGCACCCCCCTCCGGACAACGCTGATCGGCCTCACGACTTTCGCCGTCTCGGCGGCGCTGCTCTTTCGGCCGCTCGGCGCTGTGGGAATCGCCCTCTCCAACTCGATCGCCTTCAGCCTCGAGGCGGCGATCCTCCTGTTCTTGCTGCGGCGAACCTATCCTTCCATCGGCCGCATCGGCCGACCTGTTGCGAGGGCCGTCCTCAGTGCAGGCGTTGCCTGCGGAGCGGCGGCGTTGCTCGGGGTCGTGCTTCCATCCGGGGCGTTCGCAACGTTCGGCGCCCTGGCCATCGGCGCAGCGGCGGCCGTTCCGTTGCTCCTGCCCGAACTCCGGCTCCTGGCCGCCCTCTAGAGCCGAATTCGGGATCGACCGGTTTCCCTTCTTTCATGGTCTCGGGTAAACGTCGAAACAGAGATGGAGACGCGGCGAGGCGGCCCGCTAGCTGAGGCCGCTCGCCCCGGAGCCGCGCAGCAGCCGGCTGCTGCCCGCCGCCAGCATGAAGAAGAGGAACGCCGCGAAGTAGTACTGGGTGAAGAACGCCACCACGGCAATCACGCCGCCCGTGATCGTCGAGACCCATAGCGCCTTGCGAAGCCCTCCAAGCGGATCCAGCCGTTCCAGGATTGAACGGGCGATCTGGCCGCCGTCCAGGGGAAGCACAGGCGCCAAATTCACCAATCCCCAAACCACGTTGACCCACAGGAGAGCGTCGAAGAGCGCTTGGACGTAGAAGTTCTCGAACAGGGCGGCCGTCGTCAGCATTCCGGCGATGGCGGCCACGAAGACGACGAAGGCCAACCCGAAGCCGGCGGCCGGACCGGCAGCAGAAATCAGGACGCGTTGCGCGGTTCCGTAGGTCCGCTGCCCGAGGCCTCCCCAGGTTGCGCTCTCAGGGATTGTCAGGCCCCCCATGCCGTACAAGACCACTTTCGAGCGCTCTCCCAGAGCACGAAACGCCAACGCGTGGCCAAACTCGTGGACCAGGATGGATATCAAGACCACGGCGACCCAGATCACGATGAAGAGCGGGTCGCCGGCGGAGAACCCGAGCAGGACGGCGATGAGCCAGAAGAGAGGGTGGATCCGAACCGGAATCCCGGCGACCGAGAATCTCAAATCAAAGCGGGTCAACGCCGGTTCGGCGAACATCAGGATCCCGCCATCATGGGCGGAGACGGGCCGAGCCTAAGCCGGCGATCACCCGGCACGGTGTCACTCTTTTTCGTAGGGAACCCCGTCGGCCGCGGGCATCTGACCGCGTCCGACCACACCCGCCAGGACGACCATCGTGGCGATGTAGGGGGTCATCAGCAGGAACTGCGACGGGATGGCGATCCCCAGGATCGCCAGTTTGGACGACATCGCATCGGCGAAGCCGAACAGCAGGCTGGCGCCAAACGCCCCGAACGGAGTCCAGTTTCCGAAGATCATCGCCGCCAGGCCGATGAAGCCACGCCCGGCCGTCATGACCTCATCGAAGCGCCCGACCGACCCGAGGGTGTAGTAGGCCCCGGCGAACCCGGCCATCATCCCGCTTAGCAGGACCGCCACATATCGCGTCCGGAAGACATTGATCCCGAGGGTATCGGCGGCCTTCGGATGCTCCCCGACCGACCGGTGGCGCAAACCCCATCGAGTGAAGAACAGGGCACCCTGGATCACGATCAAAAAGAAGAACATCGAGTAGACGAAAGGATTGTTGAGGAAGAGGATCGGCCCGATCACCGGGATCTGCGACAGCACTGGGATCGGGAACGTCGGAAAGATTACCGGACTGTTGAGCTCGGGTCGCGATTGAAGCAGCAAGGCCGAGATGTACGAGGTGATCCCGGTGGCGAAGATGTTGATGACCGTCCCCGAGACGATCTGATTGGTCTTGTACTTGATCGAGAGCCAGCCGTGGAACAGCCCCAAGCCGCCGCCCGCCGCCACGGCCGCCACCAAGCCAACCATAGAGTTCTGCGCGGCGCTCCCGATCATCGCACCGACCATCGCCCCGGTGAGCATCATCCCTTCGATGGCGATGTTGACAACCCCGGCGCGCTCGCACAGCACGCCTGAGAGCGCCGCCAGCGTGATCGGAACGGCCTTGTCGAGGGAAGCATTCAACAAGCCGCCCAGGTTCATCGACTTTCCTGCCGTCGCCCACACCAGGAAGCCGAAGACGAAGAAACCCACGACCAGTCCGAGTGCCAGATTCTGGAACCGTCCCAGTCCCCGAACGAGCTCGACGGCGCCAATGAAGACGCAGACCAGCGCCAGGACGGTCAGCGCTGGGCGAGTCTGCAGCGTCCAGTCTCGCAGCGTCGTCGTCACGCCGCCCGGCGTCAGGCCAAACGTCGTGACGGCGTCCGCCTCAACACCCTGGGCGAAGCCGAACCACAGGACGAGCCCGAAGACGATGAACAGCGCCCCCATGACGAACCGCCGCGTCTGGGGAGCGGAGACTTCACGCACGGCCGCAGTGGCTGCTGCACTCATCGGCTAACCTCCCCAACCACGGACCAGAACTTCCTCTTCGGCCTCGGAGGGCTGTCGCAGGCGGTAGATCGTTCGGATGATCGCCGGGGCGGCGATGAAGGCCAGGATCGTCGCCTGGATGACCGAAACGATGTCGATCGGAATGCCCGACACGACCTGCATCCGCGTCGCCCCGCTCCGCAGAGTCCCGAAGAGAAGCGACGCCAGGACGACACCGAGCGGGTGGGATCGGCCAAGCAGCGCCAGGGCGATGCTGTCAAATCCATAGCCGGAGGAGAACGCCATCGCCACGTTGTGATTGACTCCCAACACTTCGTTCGTCCCCGCCAGGCCGGCCAGCGCTCCCGAGATCGTCATCGTCAAGACGATCCACAAACTGGTCTTGATCCCGGCATAGCGCGCCGCGTTCGGGTTGGCCCCGGCCGTCCGCAGGTCAAAGCCCCAGGTGGTTCGGAACAGGAACCAATAAACCAGGTAGGCGACCCCCAAGGCGACGAAGAAGCCCAGGTGGAAGCGGATCGGATCCTGGAAGAAACGCGGCAGCATGGCCGAGTCCTGGATCGTCGGGCTGACGGGATTGAACGAATCGGGGCGCTTCATCGGCCCGGTCAGGAGCCAATCGCTCAGCCGGAACGCGATGTAGTTCATCATGATCGTGTTGATGACTTCGTGCGCGCCCGTGCGCGCCTTGAGGAAGCCAGGGATGAAGCCCCACAGCGCCCCACCCAGCGCGCCCGCCGCCAGGGAGAGGGGGATATGGACGATCGGTGGAAGCCCCTGGAATGCGTAGCCGGCCCAGGCGGCGGCGAGCGCCCCGACGAAGATCTGCCCTTCCGCTCCAATGTTGAAGAGGCCGCCGCGGAACCCCAGCGCCACCGCCAGCCCTGCGAAGATGTACGGGGTGGCCGCCACCATGCTCTCGAGAATCGGGTTAAAGGCCCGGCGCAAGGCCAGGGGGTCGCCGCTCTGGATCGCGGCCATCATCTTGACCGGGTCTCCGAAGGCGCCGGCGAACAGCCCGGCATAGGCCCGGAACACTTCGTAGAAGGCCGTCCCGATCCCCTGGAGGATCGATTCCTGGAAAGCCGCCCATACCGTCGGGGAGGTCACCGCGATCAACACCCCGCCGACGACCAATCCCGTGAACACGGCCAAGGCGGGAACCAGCACCACCTGCAGGGCACGGCGCCAGAAGGAGCGCTTCGCGGCCGGGGTCTCGGGGGGCTCGGTCATCATCTCCTGGATCAAGACATGCCCGGCGTCGGGCGTCTTGTCGGATGAGGCGCTCTTCGGCTTGGTGTTCGGTTTGGGCTTCGACTTGGATTTGGTCACGACGGCGCCCTCGCTACAACGTGGCTTCGACCGTGCGGACTTTGGCCTGGGCTTCCAATCCCTCCGGGACGATCCCGGCCATCATCAGCCCGACCTGCTCCTTGGTGACCCGATCGGCCTCGACCGTCGCCACCAGGTGTCCCCGGTACATGACGGCGATCCGGTCGGAGAGTTGGAGGACTTCATCCAACTCGGGAGACACCAGGAGCACCGCAGTCCCTTGCTCCCGCTTCTCCAGGATCCGCTGATGGATATACTCGATCGATCCGACGTCCAATCCCCGGGTCGGCTGGGAAGCGACCAGGAGCCGGATCGGCCGCGAGAACTCCCGAGCCACGATGACCTTCTGCTGATTGCCTCCGGAGAGCGATCCGGCCGTCGCCTGGGAGCTCGGCGTCCGAATGTCGAACTCCGAGATCAGCTTCTCGGCGGCGGTGTTGATTGCCTCCGGGCGGAGCGTCACGCCGCGAGCATGCGGCGCCAAGTAGTAGGTCTGCAGGACCAGATTGTCGGCCACCGAATACGACAGCACCAGGCCGTCGCGCTGCCGGTCCTCGGGGACATGCGCCGTCCCGAGCTCCGTGATCGCTCGAGGCGAAGCGCCGATGACATCCTTGCCCAGGATGCGGACGTGGCCCGAGACGGCGCGGCGCAGTCCCGTGACGACTTCGACCAGTTCGGTCTGGCCGTTGCCCTGAACGCCGGCGATCCCCAGGATCTCACCCTCCCGCACCTCCAGGCTGATCCCATCGACGGACACATGCCGTCGCTCGTCGAGCGCCACGAGATCGGCTACTTCCAAGACGAGCTCACCGACAGGACGCGACTCTTTGGTGACTTCGAGCTGGACGGCGCGACCGACCATCATCTCGGCCAGCTTGGACCGGTCGGCCTTGGCCGGCGAGGTCGAACCTACGACCGCCCCCCGACGCAGCACCGTGATCCGGTCGGCGACGGCCAGGACTTCGCGCAGTTTGTGCGTGATGAAGATGATCGACTTCCCCTCGGCGACCAGCGAGCGCATCACCTTGAAGAGCTCATTGCTCTCCTGGGGGGTGAGGACCGCCGTGGGCTCATCGAGGATCAGGATGTCGGCCTGCCGGTAGAGCAGCTTGACGATTTCGACCCGTTGCTGGACGCCGACCGGCAGATCCTTGACGTAGGCGTCCGGATCGACTTCGAGCCCGTGGGCCTGTGAGATCTCCCGCACGCGTTCGGCGGCGGCCTTCCGATCGAGGAAGACGGCGCTCCGCAACATTTCCTGACCGAGCATCACATTCTCAGTGACGGTGAAGACGGGGATCAGCATGAAATGCTGATGGACCATCCCGACCCCGGCCCGGATCGCGTCGATCGAAGAATGGATCTCGAGCTTCTTGCCGCGGACGAAGATCTCGCCCTCGTCGGGCTGGTACAGGCCGTACAAGACGTTCATCAGCGTCGTCTTGCCGGCACCGTTTTCGCCGAGCAGGGCGTGGATCTCGCCTTGTTCGAGGGTCAGATCGATATGGTCGTTGGCCAGAGTTCCGGGGAAGCGCTTGGTGATGCCGCGTAGCTCAAGGATCGGCGCCATATCGACTCCTGATGCCTGCGGTGCGGGGGGGGACGGACGGCCATTCTACCATGCATCATGCACATGGGCGCAAGCGCCAGGCCCACGGGCGCCCCGCCCTAAAGGACAGGGGCCGGCTTGTGCCGGCCCCTGTGGGAGTCCCTTGCGCGAGTCTCGAACTACGGAGAGGTGGCGATGGTGCCGGCGATGATGTCGGCCTTGACCTGGTCGAGCTCAGCCTGCAGGCCGTCCGGAACTGGTCCCGTCAGCGGGGCCAGCCCGACGCCGCCGTTGGCCAGCGTGCCGACGGTAACGCCACCCTGGAAGGTGCCGTCGACCACCGCCCTGATGGCCGCCAGGGTCGTGACGTCCATGTTCTTCAACACGGAGGTCAGGATCACTGCGGCATACTCGGAGTTCACGATCGCCCAGTCGTTGTCGACGCCGACGATCCAGGCATTACCGCGCTCCTGAACGGCAGCCGCGGTTCCCAGCCCCACCGGGCCGGCCACCGGCATGATGATGTCGGCGCCTTCGTCCATCAGGCTCTCGCCCATGGCGCGGCCGTCATCGGTGCTCTCGAAGTTCCCGGTGAACAGGCCGGTCTGCGTCGCCGGATCCCAACCGAGGACCTCGACGGCCGTCCCGTGCTGCTGGTTGTAGTAATCCACGCCCAGAGAGAAGCCGTCCATGAAGACGGTCACCGGCGGGATCTGGATGCCGCCGAACGTCCCGACCTTGCCAGTCTGGGTGGTAGCGGCGGCGGCGTAGCCGGCCAGGAAGGCCGCTTCGTTGGTGCTGAAGACCTGTCCGAGGATGTTCGGGACGATCGGATCGTAGGCGAAGTCGACGATCGAGAAGTTCACCTCGGGATTCGCGGTGGCCCCGGCGGCGGTCGCATCACCGAGCAGGAAGCCCACGGTGACGATGATGTCGCAGCCTTCCTCGATGAAGGCGTTGATGTTCTTCTCGTAGTCGGTTTGCTGCTGCGACTCGAGGAACTTGCCCTCGATCCCCAGCTCGGCGACGGCGTCCTCGACGCCCTTCCAGGCCGTCTGGTTGAAGGACTTGTCATCAATGCCGCCGGTGTCGGTCACCTGGCAGGCCTTGAACTCGGCGCCGGGGGCGGCGCCGGCGCAGGCCGCCAAGGCGAACGAGGCAACCAGCAGCAGCGATAACACGGCGTACGTCTTCTTCATGTCTTCGTCTCCTTAGGAATGAGGTTTGAAGATCGACACGCAGGGAAGGTGTTCATTCCGAGGTGGTCGTCGTCGTCCAAGGTTCGGCCCGCGATCACCCCTTTCGTTCCGGCGCGCGGCCGGTTCCTGGTCGGTACCGACCGACCGGTGGAGGCATGATAGCACGAGTCCTATGGCGGCGCAAACGGGGCGTCATTCTCCGCCCCCGACAACCAGTTGCCCCAAGCGCAACCCGAGTTCCGCCTCACGCATCAGGCGCTCTCGCCCCGGGCTGATGGCCTCCGGATCCAGCTCCGTGATTTGCAGCCCACCGTTCTCGGCCCCGTACTCCCACGCGTGGCCGGCTTCCCCGTTGGTCAGAGCTTCCAGCGCCGCCAGGACGAGGGTCTCAGGCACCAGGGCCACTCGCGCTGCCACCGGCTGCGACGCTTCCGGTGCCGCCGACCCGGTCAGGACCAGCCAGACCTCCCCCGGGCCGGCTTGGCCGGTGGGCACGTCCGTTGCCGGCGGAACGACGAGCACATCGACGCCGAAGGGAACTGCCGCCGGATCCGAGACCGACTCAAGCCGGCAACGCGGGCACGCGTAGCGCAGGCCTTCGCCGAAACCCGAGGCGAAGGCCGATCCGTCTTCACCGCCCACAAGGCCAACCCCCCCGAACTTCGTCGCATAACCGGCGGCCAGCCCCGCCAGGAATCCGGCCTGATCCAGGCGCGTCTCAGGGCCGATCGTGCTGACGATCGGTCCGGGGCGCATCATGGCCGGCTCGAGGACGACCAGCAGGACCCCTTCGTCTGACCACGCATCAGCCACGGAAGCCAGCTCGGCTTCCGCCCCAACCGCGGCCATCAACCCATCCGGATCGACGGCGCCCGGAGACCCGACCTGGGCGTCCATTCCCATGTCGGCCGCCCAGCCGGACACGGCATCGACGACGGCGGAGTCCACGCCCTCGCCGATCAGAATCCACGGAAACGGGGTTGGCTCAATCGGGACGACGGCGGTCGCCGGGGCCGGCTCGGTCGGGACGACCGTTGTCGGCGCCGGCCGCCCGCAAGCGACGACGGCAACGGCCGCAGCCAGGATCGAGATCGCCAGGCAGCCCGATCGGGCTGATCGACGCGGCCGCACGTCTGGGCTTCGAGGAAGGCGCCCGCCCATGCGGCTAGTCGGCCGAGGGGGCCAGTTCGCCGAAGTCGAGGACTTCGCGCGCCTGCGACCCGGACTGCGCCGGCCCGATGATGCCCTTCTCCTCCAGCTGATCCACCAGGCGCGCCGCACGCGTGTAGCCGATCCGCAGGCGGCGCTGGAGGAGCGAGATCGACGCCCGTCGCATACGCCGGACGATCTCAACCGCTTCGTCATACAGCGGATCAGTGCCATCGTCCTCGGCGCCGTCGTCGTCCCACAACGCGCCTTGCTTCATCTTCACCCCACTCGGGATTGCGCTGGGGGCCAGGGGCGGGGTCACGACGCCGCGCTCGACCGCCTGGCCCTTCCAGTGCTGGAGCAACCTGGCCAGCTCGAGCTCCGACACATAGGCACCCTGCATCCGCAGCGGAGCGGCGCTGTCGGGGGCCTGGAACAGCATGTCCCCCCGGCCCAACAACCGCTCGGCGCCTGGCTGATCCAGCACGACACGGCTGTCGACCGAAGACGCCACGGCGAAGGCGATCCGGGCCGGGAAGTTCGCCTTGATCAGACCGGTCACGACGTCCACGGAAGGTCGCTGGGTGGCGATGATCAGGTGGATCCCGGTCGCCCGGGCCAGCTGCGCCAGCCGGGTGATCACTCGCTCGGTCTCGTCCGGCGCCAGCATCATCAGATCGGCCAGCTCGTCGATCACTAGGACGAGATAGGGCAGGCGCTTCTGACCAGCGGCCTCCTGTTGCCGGTTGTACTCGTCGATGTTCCTGACGCCGGCCTGGGAGAAACGTGTGTAGCGATCGTTCATCTCGCGCGACACCCACTGCAGCGCCCCGACGACCCGCTCCAACTCGACGACGACCGGCGCCATCAGGTGCGGCACGTTGTTGTACGGCGCCAACTCGACCCGCTTCGGGTCGACCATGACGAAGCGCAGGTCGTCCGGCGTGTTCTGCAGCAGAAGGCACGAGATGATGGCGTTGACGCACACCGACTTCCCCGAGCCGGTCGTTCCAGCGATCAGCAGGTGCGGCATCGCCGTCAGATCGGCGGCGACCGCCCTTCCCGAGACATCCTGACCAAGCCCCAGGCGTAGCCGCGAAGTTACCTTCTGGAACGATGGAGCCTCCATCACGTCGCGCAGGGCCACAACCTGGATCTCGGTGTTTGGCACCTCGATCCCAACAAAGCCCTTGCCGGGCACCGGCGCCTGCACGCGGATCGAGGGCGCCGCCAGGGCCAGCGCCAGATCGTCAGCCAGGGCCGTGATCTTGCTGACCTTGACCTTCATCCGCCGACCGGCGCGGCCTTCGGTGTAGTCCGGCTCGACCCCGAACTGGGTGATCGTCGGTCCCCGGTTGATCTCGACGACGCGCACCGGCGCGCCGAAGGAGAGCAGAGTGTCCTCGATGAGTCGGGCACGCTGCCGATCGAATTCATCATCGGCCCGGGCCACGGCGCCCTTGTCGAGAGTCGCCTCGACCGTCGGCAGGGACCACACCGTTGGTGGTGGTGCCGGTGATGGAGCCGGCTCCAGCGGGGCTGAGGCGGGGCGCGATGTCTGGGCCGTAGTTGCGATCGCCACCGGGATTGCCGGCGCTGGATCGACGGCAACCCGACTGCCCGTCGGCACAGGCCCAAGATCCGGGGGGCCAACGGTCGCACCCTGACGGCGCCCGAAGGGAGGACGGGGCCTGTCGTCACGCTGCCGCGTCGGGCGTGGCAGCTGTTCTCCAGCCCGGCGGGCGGTATCTGCCCCTGCCGCCAAGATTTCCGAGGGCGATAGGTCGAGGGCCAGCGCCACGCCGGCCAGCGCCATCACCAGCAGTACGACCCAAGCTCCGGCAAGTCCCAGCGCCCCCGTCAGACCACCCAACACGAACTCCCCCAGGTAGCCGCCCCCGCGCCCATCGGCGGCGGCGAAGCGACCCATCGTGGGATCGGTCCCGCCGGCGAGCGCATGCAACCCCGCCACGAGGACCAGCAGGAGCATCGTCCCGCCCACCACCCGCCGACCACGCACCGATGGAAGCCGTACCCCGAACCGTCGTAGGAAGAAACCGATCCCGGCCAGGATCCCCAGGAGCAGGATCAGGTAGATCGCCCACCCGAACATCCCGCGCAAGAGCGCCGCCCAGGCCGCTGCCAGGGAAGACCCACCCGGAGCGACGAGCGCCGCCAGGCTGACCCCCGCCAGGATGAGGATAGCGCCGACGATCAACTCGGTTCGGTGGGAAGCCACGAACTCGGCGATGCGCCCGCCGAGGGTATCGAGAGACAGGCGCTCCAAGAGGGGAGGCCGCCGAGACCGGTAGGTTGTACCGGATGCGCTGGGCCGGGAACGCGTGGATTTCCGGCCCTTTCGCCCGGATGGCGCTTTGCGTTTCGCCAAGCAAATCCTCCGGAGAAGAGGATTATAGCATTCGGGCGCGGTGCGCTTGAACACAAGGCCTGCGTGCTACAATCACCGACGCCCGATGGACCGCGGCCTCGATCTCCTTCAGCAGGCCCCGTTTCTCGCCGGCGTCGACATCGCCGAACTTGAGCGCATCTCCCTCCGGCCGGTCGAATTCGGCGCGGGACAGTGGATCGTTACTCCGAGGACCCCCTCGCGCGATTTGTTGTTCCTGGCGGACGGGTCGGTCGAAATCCTCGACGCCAGCCGACGCCAAGAGCTTCGTCGACTCACCCTTGCCGGACCCGGGGACGTCTTGGGGGAACACCGGCGGGCATCGCGGCCGCCGACCTGGGCCCTGCGGGCGACCACACCGGCGACCTTGTACCGCTGGCCTGCCGATGACCTCGATCGCTTCCTCGAGTCCCACCCCGAGGCAATCGACGGGCTTCATTTCCTGACCGCCTCCCGGCGTCTTTCGGCCCGCCTCAATCCCACCTGGCTGGCTGAAGGAGAAGTGATCCACGCCCTGGCGCGCAGGCATCCGGCTGTCCTCGCCCGCGGACTGCTGTTCCCGTTGATCCTCGTGTCGGCCGGCCTCGGCGCGGCGGCGACCGGCGGCCTGGCCTCCCAGACGGCGGCGCTCCTCGGCGGTTCGCTGATGCTCGCGCTCGGTGCCGGTTGGGCGATCTGGCGCGCCCTGGATTGGCGCAACGACTACTACGTCGCCACCGACCGGCGCGTCATCTGGCTCGAGAAGGTCATCGGGTTGTACGACAACCGCCAGGAGAGCCCGCTGCGCATGATCCTGTCGGTCGAGATTCAGTCGGGTCTGCTGGGTCGTCAGCTCGGGTTCGGCGATGTCGAGGTTCGCACCTACACGGGCGCGATCACGTTCCGTGACACGCCTCACCCGGAGCCGTTCGCCGCGACGATCGAGGCGCTCAGCCAGCGTCTGCAACGGAACAACCTCCAGGCCGACCGGGCGACGATCCAGTCGGCGTTGCGCCAACGCCTCGAGACCGGCCCACCTCCCGAGACCACCCGCCCGCTGCGCCCGCCCCCTGACGACGAGAGTCGCGGTCCCTTGCGCGCCGGCCTAGACCATTGGAGCTTCGAAGCGAGATTCGAGGAGGCTGGAGTCATTACCTACCGCAAGCACCTGGCCGTCTTGGTCCGGCGCCTGCTCCTCCCAGGTCTGCTGCTCCTCGTGGTCGTGGGTCTGGCGGTTGGGTCGGCCGCCGGCTGGATCGGCCTGTCGGCTTCGCGGCTCTTCTATCCGGCGCTACTCGGCTCCGCCGTGGCCGCTTTCTTGTGGCTCCTGTACGAGTTCGCCGACTGGGCCAACGATCTCTACCAGATCACCCCGACCCACATCGTCTCGTTGCACAAGAAGCCGCTGGGCCGGGAAACCCGCAAGGTGGCCCCGCTCGAAAACATCCTCGGGACCGAGGTCGACCGACGCGGACCGATCGGACTCATGTTGAACTTTGGGGACGTCGTCGCCAATGTGGGGACGGCGACGTTCACATTCGAGGGCGTCCTCAACCCATCCGCCGCCCAGCAGGATATTGTCCGCGCCCAGGAGGCCTTGGTCGACCGCAAGCTCCAGGACGATCGCAAGCGACGCCAGGACGAGATGGTAGAATGGCTGGCTGCCTACCACGACCAAGCGGCGCCACCCTCACCCGAAACGCCAGATCTCGATACGCCATGACCGCCCGAACGATCATCACCCTCGAGAATCCCAAGCTGCGCGAGAAGGCGCACAAGGTCCGCTCGTTTAGCGCGGGTCTGCAGGCGTTGATCGACGACATGATCGAGACGATGCGCGAGGCGCCTGGCGTCGGCCTGGCGGCCCCTCAGATCGCCGTCGGCCAACGCGTCATCGTCGTCGAATGGCCGCTCGACGAGGACCATCCGGACGGGCCGCGCAAGCTCTATGCGGTCGTCAACCCCGAGATCACCCGGCGCTCGTCGGAGATGGTCGAGGGCGTCGAGGGATGTCTTTCGATCCCCGGCTATGTGGGAGACGTCGAACGGCACGAGTGGGTGACCGTCACCGGCCTCAACCGCCACGGGCGGCCCTTCCGGTTGAAGTCACGCGGGTGGCTGGCGCGCATCTTCCAGCACGAGATCGACCACCTCGATGGAGTCCTCTTCATCGACCGGGCGTCCGACGTCTGGCAACCGGAACAGGAGCCGGCTGAGGTGGGTACTCAGGCCTGAGCCCTCGCGCCGCCACACGCCAGGAGACACGATGTTCCAAGATATGGTCAAGACCGGCGATCCGATGTTGTGGTGGATGCCGTTCCTCGAGGGGGTCTTCGCCGTGTTCGTCGGCCTGATGTTCCTGAGCGCCCCACAAGCCGCCCTCGAACTCGTCCTGGTCCTTCTGGGTCTGTACTGGTTGATGTCTGGCCTGCTCGCCATCGCCGGGATCTTCAGCGCCGGGCACCGAAGGAACTGGGGGGTCTCCTTGCTGGTGGGTCTGGCGGGGATCGCCGCCGGCCTGATCGTCCTCGGCCATCCGACCCTCAGCCTCGTGATTCTCCCGGCAGCCCTCGTGCTGGTGCTGGGCGCATTGGGCATCGTCGTCGGGATCCTGCAGATCGTTCGCGCCGTCCGTGGCCAGGGGGCGACGGCGTTCATCGTCGGCGTCCTGTCCCTTCTGCTCGGCGTCGTCCTGCTCGCCCGGCCGTTGCTCAGCGGGATCGCCCTGCCCCTGATCTTCGGCGCGCTGAACGTCCTCGCCGGGCTGGCGCTCTTCGGGGTGGCGTACTCGCTCTGGCGCAAGACCCGCCAGGCTCTGTCGGCCTAGCGCCGCCGTGGCGTCGGGGTCACAGGTGGCGATATGCGTTTGCTGATCCGCTGGCTGGTAACCGCAATCGCCCTCGGGGTGGCCGTGGCCATTGTGCCCGGGATCCACGTCGAAGGCGATGGCCCGCTCTACGTGGCGGTGACGGCGATTGTCCTGGGCTTGATCAACGCCTTTGTCCGGCCGCTCCTGCGGCTGCTGTCTTGCCCCCTGGTTCTGCTGACCCTTGGACTATTCCTTCTCGTCATCAACGCGTTCACCCTGTGGCTCTCCGCGCAGATTGCCCAAAGTCTGTTCGGGATCCCCTTCACGATAGACGGCTTTCTTCCGGCGCTCGTCGGGGGCGTGATCGTCAGCGTCGTATCGTGGGGGCTGAACCTGCTCCTTCCAGACGAGAAGTAGCCCGGATCCGCCTTCAGACGATCGGCGTCGTCCGGGAGACCCCGCGTCTCCGCTGCGGATGGCCCAGCGTTTCGTCGGCGGGCACGATGACGTGCGCCGCCGCCGGGACAACCTCGACCGTCACCGGCGTCTCACCCCAGACCTCTCCGTCCAACTGCACGGCCTGAGGCGGCTCGGCCTCGATCTCGATCCGCCGGGCGGCATGGCGCTCATTGTGAGTCAACACCGGGACATCCGCCGCGTCCGCCAGGATCGCCAGCGTCGAGCGCTGCGAAAGGGTGCGGGTGAAGAAAACGTCCAGGAGGCCGTCCGAGAGGTCGACCGCCGGATCGTGCGTCAACCCCGGTACGCCAAAGCCTCCTGCGTTGTCGATCATGCATCCGGCCCCTTCCCATTCCATTGGGCGTCCATCAAGGACGACCCGGTACGCCGCGCGTGCAGGGGTCTTCAAGACCTCCGCAAGGGCCAGGGCGTACGCCATCTTGCCGAAGCGGTTCTTGAAGGCCCGGTCGGCCTTGCGCACCTGCTCGGCCGAGATCCCGATCCCGGCACGCAAGACGAAGTAGACGTCCCCGACGCGCCCCATGTCGAGCGGTCGGGACACGGCGCCTTCGCCGCACGCCAACCGTATGGCCTGGGCGCCATCCACAGGGATGCCCAACTCAACCGCCACGGCGTTCGCCGTCCCGCCAGGCAGAATCGCCAACTGGGTCGAACCGCCCATCAACCCTCGGGCCGCCTCCATCACCGACCCGTCGCCCCCGTACACCGCCACGACTGGAACGCCGCGGTCTCGGGCTGCTTGCGCCATGCGGAAGCCATCCCCGGGTCCGCGGGTGACTTCGATCTCCCAGGCCACGCCCAGTTCATGGCAGACCGAATTCAGGATATGCAGGATCGCCGTGGGACGCGAGGAAGGGTTGATGATCACATGCAGGTCATGCATACGCGTCAACGATGGCCCTCGCTCCTTCGCGCCTCGAAGGCCCGGATACGCCTCCAGATGTGCCAAGCGTAGGGATCCGCCCGCCGCCGCCTGGCCTTCAAGAGATCCGCGGCGGCACGCGCAGGCATCCCGGAGGCAATGAGGATGCACGCCGCCATCGCCACACTGCGGTGGCGCCCTTCACGGCAGTAGGTCCAGACCCTGCCGCCGCCCTCAAGCACACGCAAGGCGGTCTCGGCACCCTGCTCGAGCCTCTCGAGAGGGATCGGGAAGAGTAGATTGTCACGGGTCGGCAGGTGCAGAAGCGGAAGGCCGAGGCCCGAAACGACGTCCGCGGGACGTCCGGGGAGCATGCAGATCGCCAGGTCCAGGTCCAACTGGCGCAGCGCGCCGCCGTCCGTCCGATGGGGTCGCCCACCGACGAACAGCTGATCCGTGATTCGGCTGACATCCATCCGCCGCGAGGGCCTCAGGCCGGAGCGCGGTTCCCCGCTCCCGGATCCTTCGCCAGCGGATAGAACGGGATCCACCTCCCGGTGCGGACATAGCTCCAGCCGAGGCTGAGAAGGGCCCACTGACCGAACGCCAGCCAGGCCAACAGGAGGGTAACGATGATCGAGGCGACGTCGATCAGGCGCGGCAAGCCATCCCGCCAACCTTCAAGGGTCCCGACGATCTGATCCAGGCGCGACTCGGCCGTCTGCACGCGCGTCTGGACGTTGGTCAGACGGCCCTCGATCTGTTTCGCCTTGTCGGTCACGGCGCTCACGGCCTTCTCGATCGCGCCCAGCCGTACCGCCTCGAGGGCGGCGAGCGTTTCTCGCACCTCGCCCCCGACACGTTCGATTTCAGTGATGGCATCGCTGATGTCTTGGGCCCACTCCGGCAAGTCCACAAACGGGAGGTTGTCGAGGCCGTCGAGGATCCCCTGGATCCCCGCCAGCGTCAGCTTTAGCCGGCCCAGGGTCTCGAGCGCGTTGTCGACGGAAGTGAGAAGGTCATCGCCGACCAGCTCGCCAAGCTTCTTGAGGATCAGCGAGTCCGCCTGGAGATCGACCCCGATCTTCTCGACCTGAAGCTGCATGTCGGTGACAGCCGTCTGGGCCGAGTCGAGTGCGGCATCGACCTCCTGCAACCCGGTCTGAGCCTGCTGCAGTGGCCCCAGCACGGTCTCGATGGTTGACGTCAAGAGGTTCGTCGCCGGGGTGTTCAGGGCCCACACGCTGACGATCCCGGCGACCAACAAGAGCACGCCCAGCCCACCCAGCACGAGCATCGCCCAAGCGCCGATCTTTCGGCCGGTCGAGGGAGTTGCGGAGGAAGTCGCCATGTCGGGGTTCCCTTCGGTGGATGGATGCTGCGAGGCAGAACAAGCCGGCCGCGGCCCGCGTGCACGCCCGCCGGGACCGCGGCCGGAGGTCGTGCGACCTACTTCATGCGGAAGGCTTGAACCACGGCGGCGATCCCGCCGATGACGGCGAAGATCCCCATCACGAGCGGAAGGCCGATCGCGGCCAGCATCGGGTTGGCGAGCAGGATGATCCCGAAGATGATGCTCAGGATCCCCAGGATGATCGCTCCCGCGCCGCCGCCGGTGAAGCCGTTGATCAGCTGCATCACCCCGATGATCAGGCCGTCAACCGCCAGGACGATGACCAGCACGGTCGGGACGAGCAGCGTGCTCCACAGCGGATGCTGGAGCACCAGGATCCCGGCGATGATCCCCAGGATGCCGACGAACAATCGCCAGCCCCAGCCGGCCTTGTCGCCGGTGAAGATGCTGACGATGTTGATGATCCCCGAGACCATCCAGTAGATGCCCAGGAAGACGACGAGCGTGGCCGTCGTCATCGCCGGCGCCGTCAGAAGCAGCGCGCCGAGGATGATCGCTGCAATCCCGCCAACGAGCGGGATCCACCACATGCTCTTGTCCTGGGTCTGCGGTTCCATAGTCGCAGCAGTCATGTTGTTCTCTCCTCCGATAGATAGGGGTATCGATTTCGGGGCGACCGAGCGGCGTGCCGCGGTCGCTGAGTAGCGCACACCCGCCTGCCTAACCCCTTCGGGTGCGGCCGGTTCCGATGATCTCCGACAGTCCGGATTCTAGCCCCGGCTCTGGGTTCCTACAAGACCTGACATCCTGGGAGAAGCCGCCCCTAGATCTGGCGTGCCATTCGCATATCCCGCCAGACGAGCCAGACCGCCCCCAGGCCGAGCAGGGTTGCTACGATCGCCAGCGCCTGACCGAAGTACGGTATCGCCGCGAGCAGGACATAGACCAGGGCGCCCAGCAGCAGCGGGCCAAAGCGGCTGTGGACGGCCGCCGGCGCCACGCGCGACAAGATCCACCGGCCCAGCAAGGTCCCGACGATGAGCTTCGTCCCGTACGCCGCAAACAGCGTCAGGAGAATCATGCCGAGGATCAGAAATCCCCCGCCGATCCCGAGTGCCGCCATCGCCAGCCCATCCAGCCCCAGGCTGATGAGCCAGAACGTCAGGACACCGATCAGCACGGCGGCCAGCGCGCCCCCGATGTAGCCGCCGATGAGGACGAAGATTCCATAGCCCGTCGAGACCAAGGGAGTAACCCGGACGCGGTCGGCCCAAACAAAGAACAGAGTCGGCCGGAAGAAGCCCGCCAGCAGGCCAAAGAACAGGAGGGTCACCAACTCCCGCCCGATGCGGAGGACGACATCCAGGACCGGTTGCAGGTCTTCGGCGATCCCGCCTTCGGCGGCCGGCCGTGCCAAGCCGACCCGGGCGACCGACAGCGCCGGCGCGTGCGGGTTGAGGACCAATCCCTGAAACCGCGGGAGGAGTCCATTGCCGCCCGCTCCGACGGTCCCGTCCAGGCGCAAGCGAAGCATCGCCCCGCGCACGAACTGTCCGATCGAGCCGTCGAGGATGACCTGATAGCCTGCCGCCGTCACCCCGCCGCCGACCTTCGAGCCCTCCTGCATGTTGAGCAGCATCCCGGCGAAAACGACACCTTGCCCGATCTGAGCGGTTGGTCCGAACTCGACCTCGCGCCCCAAGACGAACACGCCGCCGTTGACCTCGGCGTCGATCGTCACGTCCGTTCCGTAGGTGTAGATGCTCCCTTCGACCGAGCCCGAGATCGAGACGGTCTCGCCGCTGGCAAATAAGTCCCCCTCAACGACGCCGTCGAAGTCGATCTGATCTTCAAACAGGAAGAGGTCCCTGCCGATCGTGCCACTCTGCAACTCTGGCAGGACCAGGTCGGGGAGTTGGACCTGGGACACCACCGCGGCAAGATCCTCGGGAGCGCACGCCGAGAGGAGCAGCGCCGCTCCGACTAGCGTCAGGATGCGTCTCATGGGAACCTCGACTTTCCGGCCTCGCAGAGGCAATGGGGTTGAATGCGGGTCTCCGGCGGACACAGTTATACGTCGGAACCACAACGCAGGCAACCGCGGCTTGGCCCATCCCCATGCTAGAATTCGCGCCGGCGATGCAGCTCGTCCACCTTTCTCTCACGAACTTCCGCAACTTCATCCGCCTCGAAATGGATTTCCAGCCGGGGACGACGCTCGTCATCGGACCCAACGCTCAAGGGAAGACCAGCCTTCTCGAAGCCATCGACTACCTGGTCGACGCCGCCTCGTCACGGTCGGCGAGTGACCGTGAACTGATCAACTTCCTCGTCGGCGCTGAGCCGGGCGCCTTCGCCCGCATCGTCGCCGAGATCAGGCGTGGCGACCAGCCCCAGCGTTTGGAGATCCGTCTGATCGCCGACGCGGGCCGGAACGGCGGCGAGTCGCGCATCCTGAAGGAAATCCTCCTGAACGGTGTCCGCCGCCGGGCCGGCGACCTTGCCGGAGTGTTCAATGCTGTCCTGTTCCTTCCGGAAGACTTGCGAGTGCTCGAAGGCCCTCCGGCGGAGCGGCGACGCTTCCTAGACCGCACGTTGGCCCAGGCGGACTCGGCCTACGCTCAGGCGCTCTCCGAGTTCAACCGGGCCCTGACGCAGCGCAACGCGCTCCTGCGACATCTCCAGGACCGGGGCGGCGATCCCGGCCAGCTCGAGGTCTGGGATTCCCCGTTGATCGAGTCCGCGGCCAAGTTGGTGCGAACGCGGGCCGTCTCCCTCGCCGAACTCGAACGGCTGGCCCAGCCGATCCACGCCAGCCTGACGCGCGGGACCGAACGTCTGCGCCTGACCTACCGCCCTTCCGGGCTCGCTCGAGCCTCCGATGGGCAGATGGCCCTGCCGCTCGAGGACACCGAGGATTGGGCCGCCCGCTCCCAGGTCTCGGTCGCCGACGGACTCCGCCGCGCCCTCGCCGCCGCCCGGCCAGAGGAACTGGCCCGCGGCATGACGGTCGTCGGACCCCACCGCGACGACTTTCGCTTCCTCGCCGAGGGAGTCGACCTCCGGTCGTACGGATCGCGCGGCCAGAACCGGACAGCCATGATCTCCTCCAAGCTTGCCCAAGCGGAGTGGCTCTATGCGCGCACGGGCGAGTGGCCGGTCCTGCTGCTGGACGAGACTCTGGCCGAACTCGATCAGGCTCGCCGCAACGACGTGCTCGAGCGCGTCGGCCGCGTCCCACAATCAGTCTGGACCGCCGCCGACCTGAGGTTATTCCCGCCGGCGTTTCTTGCCTCCGGCACCGTTTGGGAACTGCGCGCCGGCACGCTGTCGATGGCGCAGGACCCGATTGCTCCCGACCTCTAGCGCAACGGACGCTTGGTCGGGATCCCTGCTCGACGCGGGTAGGTCTCGGGCGTCGCGGCGATCTTGTCGATCTCGAGGATGTAGCGGGCTTCGGCGACCCCCGGCAGCTCGACCGGATGGATCTGCCGCAGGCCTCCCCCGAGGAGGCGGATTGCGGCTTCGGCCTGCTGGGCCTCCGCCGGTCCGCCCTCCCCCTTTTGTGCCAGCACTCGCCCCCCGACCTTCACGAAAGGCAGCAGGTACTCGACCAAGACGGGCAGCGCGGCCACGGCGCGACCGAGGGCCACATCGTACCGCTCGCGGTGTTCATCGAGATGACCCAGGTCTTCTGCTCGGGCGTGCAGCACCTCGACTCGGCGCAGGCTGAGTCCGCTGATGACGGCACGGCAGAAGTCCACCTTCTTGGCGGTAGCCTCGACCAGAGTCAGGCGCAACGACTCGGAGACGATCCGGAGCGGCAGGCCGGGAAACCCGGCGCCGGTTCCGATGTCGATGATCCGCCCGCCTGCGGCGCGGCCGAGGCGTGGGAGGAGCGTCAGGGAATCGAGGAAGTGCTTGAGGGCGATCTCCGACGGCTCAACAATCGCCGTCAGGTTGTGGCGGGTATTCCACAGGAGCAGCTGGTCGAGGTACCACGCAAATGCCTCGAGTTGGGGGGGCGTAAGAGTCAGGCCGAGGTAGTCACGCGCTCCGGCGCGCAGCTGCTCGACGGCCTCGACCGAGGTCAGCGTCTCCGGGGGATGGATCGGCTGGTCGTGCGAGCTTCCTTCGGGCGGGACCGGGGAGGCGTCTCCGGCCGGCATGCTCAGGCGTATTGTTCTTCGAAGAGGCGGGTCAGGCCGGCCTTGAGGCGGATCAGCGCCTGCTCCCGCCGACTGGCAGGGATTCGGAAACCTCTGGCCAACTGGGGGGCCAGATCGCCGGCGGCCGATGGATCCTCCCCCTGATCCTGCAAGCGTTCCATTCGGTGGGCCACCTTGCGCAGGAAGGACGCCATCTTGGCGATCGCCGGGCGAGGCACGACTCCGTCCCGGGCAGATACGATCTTGTAGCGGGCAAAGGCCGAGCTCCGCAGGGCCGCCAATGCTTCCAGCCAGGCTTCTAGGTCGGCTTCGCCCAGGTAGGGCGGTTCGCGCTGCCAGATGGCGTCCCCGACAAAGACGACCCGCGCCCACGGGACGACCACCCACGAAGATCCCGGTCGTGGCCCCGGGCGGTGGTGCACTTCGAGGACCGATTCCCCCACGTACAACCGCAACACATCTTCGAAGCCGATATGAGGCACGGCGCGCGCCAACCCGCTGACCCGCTTGAGCCGGTCGACCTCGGCGCCCTGCAAGAGACCGCCGGCGCGCAACGTATCAGGCCACGCGGCGATGGCCTCGCGCGCTTCCCGGTGGGCCACCAGCGGCAGGTCGAGCCCGCGGGCGCCGTACACCCGGTCGGGGTGGTCATCCAACAAGACCATGTACTTCGGCTGCACCCCGATAGCCGCCAGCCAATCGCGCCCGTCCTCGATCCGCAGCGGGCTGTCGATCAACAGGGCCGAACCATCCACGACGACGGCGCCGAGCCGCACCCCGGGATACTCGTCCTGCAGGAAGACGCCTTTCACCAGTTCACGCATGTTCTCGGGAAACCTCCGCGCCCGGCCCTCAGGCCGGCAGTTCAAAGGAGAACAGGGCCCCCGCTCCCGGCTCGCTCTCGACCCAGATGCGACCCCCGTGGGCCTCGACCGCGAGCCGACAGAACGCAAGGCCGAGCCCAAGCCCCTTGGGCTGCCCCTCCTGACGCAGTCGGGCGAACTTGTCGAAGATCGCCACCTGATCCTTCGGAAGGATGCCCGGCCCGCTGTCGCGGACGCCGACGATGACCGACGTCCCTTCGCGTCGGCCCGAGACCAGGATCCGCCCCGGATTGCGCGTGTACTTGATCGCATTCTCGAGAAGATTCATCAACACCCGTCGGATCATGTCGACGTCCATATCGATGACGAGCGGCTCCCCGCGCGGCAGCGAGAATTGAATCATGTGGCCGCGCCCCTCGGCCAGCGG
Organism: Anaerolineales bacterium; assembly: GCA_035471625.1. GTDB lineage: Bacteria > Chloroflexota > Anaerolineae > Anaerolineales > E44-bin32 > DATEVL01. Next base: position 16,623 of record DATIPT010000069.1, on the reverse strand, counting down.
ATGCACTTCCTCGGCGGTCTCGGCGATCAGGGCGCTCATCGAACCCTGAGTCTTGTGCAGGACCGCCTGGCCGCTCTCGAGCTGGGCCAGATCCAGAAGGGATTCGACCAATCGCGACAGGCGCCGACTCGAGCGCACGGCGATCGACAGGACCGACCGAGTCGTCTCATCCGACTCGGCCAGGGAAACCTGCAACAGCTCCAGACTCGAGATGACATTCCCCAGGGGCGACCGCAGGTCGTGGAAGATCATCGAGGTCAGATCACGGCGGAGCTCGTCGAGCGCCATCCGCTCGGAGACGTCGCGCAAGATCCATTGCACCGTCGGTTGGGGGGTGGCTTCGATGCGCTTGGCATGGACCTCGATCGGGAGTCCCCGACCATCGCGGTGGATCGCCGTGGCGTCGTACGCCAGGGTATCTCCGGCGCTCAGGTCGCGAGCCGCCGGTACATCTGCCTTGGGCCTGTGGAGGCTGAGGATGTCGAGCCCGCGCAGCGACTCCGGGGTATAGCCCAAGAAATCCAGCGCCGCGACATTCGCGTCGGTGATCTCCCCGGTGGGCGTCGTGATCAGGACCGGGTCGACGCTGTCTTCGAAGAGTGTCGCGTACCGCTGGCGGGCCTCCTGCGTCTCGGAAAAGAGTTGGGCATTGGCCACGGCCGCCGCCGCCTGATCGGCGAAGGCCATCACATCAGCGACCTCGGCCTCACCGTACGTGCCCGGAGTCCGGCTGTCCACATTCAAGATTCCGACGGCCCGATCCCGGACGATCAGGGGAGCCCCGATCCAACCGCGAATCTGACCGGCTTCGGGCAGGCCGTCCGGGAGCAACCAGCCAGGCTCGGCTTGCACGTCGCCGATGACCATCGGTTGGCGAGTCGCCAGCACATGACCGGTCAACAGGTTGCGGTCGAGGGGTAGTCGGACCCCTAGAACCAGGTCGTTGTCGTTGAATCCCCGGGCCGCCACCAGCCGCAGCGCCTCGCCTTCCGCCAGAAGGATGCTGGCGCTGTCGAAGACCACCACCCGCTCGAGCTGCTCCAGCACGGCCGGGAAGACGACCGACGGCTCGAGGTTGGCGCTGACGGCGCGGGCGATCTCCTGCAGCGTTGCCGCAAATTGCCGTCGGTCCTGCTCGGCGCTGAACAGGCGGGCGTTCTGGACCGCGATCCCGGCCTGGTCGGCGATCGCCTGCAGCAACGCCATGTCCGGTTCGGTGAAATGCCCGGCTTGTGGGTGGACCATGGTCAAGACCCCGACGACCAGTTCGCGCGCCAGCAGCGGGACACAGATCGCCGAACGCGATTCTCCATCGCCGCCGCGCTCCGGCCGCCGCAACCAGCGGGTATCGTCGCCGGTGTTCGACACCAGCGCCGCCTGGCGATGCTCAACCACCCATCCGGCCAGGCCGCGCTCGTAGGTATCCGCCAGCTGCTCGGCGGTGTGGTCGTGAACCTTTCCGCCGAACGCCAGCGCACCTTCGAGGACGGACCCACGCTCGTCGAGAACCAAGATGCTACCGCTCGTGGCCCCGACGGCTTCCAGGGTCAGCTGCAGGATATGCTGGAGCAACCGACGCAGATCGAGTTGCGCCGCCAGCTCCCGGCTGATGCCGTACAGAAGCTCGAGCGACGAACGCTCCCGCTCCCCGGCAGGGCCGGCACCCGTCGCTGGGGGATCCCCCTTTCCCTTTCGGCGCGTCACGCCTGGGGTCGTGCTCACGGCATCAGTCGCCTTCCACCAAGGTCCTCTTCCGGGTTGCCCACCGAAACCGCATGCCGGGCCCCACTCCTGGAGAACCCGGCCTGTGGGAGGAGTATAGCACGGGCATAGGACCCACCATACGTGACATAAGTAGCGTTTGGGCGGCCGACAGGCCCGAAGGGGTGTTCAGAATCGTCCGACCGGACTCGGCCCGACAAATCCTGCAAGAAACCAGCGTGCTGCGGAAGGTCAGTCCTTCCCGCGCCGCCCCTTCTCCTCGTGGATGAAGAGCCAGCCGACGACCTCGCCGACGTCGAAGCGGTCGTCGCCGGTCCACGCCGCGGCCGACGGGTAGACCCGATCCAGCCTCGAGCTGGCCTCCCCCTCGGCGGAGACTTGGAGGAACGCCCGCAGGCCAGCGATGCGCTCCTGCCAGCGGGCGACGTTCGCCGGGGTCAGGTCGAGCCAGCCATGCTCGGCCTCCTTCGACTTCACCGTTGGCCCGCGCAAGAGCCGCTTGCCATCTGGCAAGAGGATTGGGATCCCGATCGACAGGATCCGCTGCCGGAGAGCCGGATCCTCCCTGAGGATCGCTTCCATCGCTGCCGCCAGGTCGTCGGGCGTCCAGGGCAAGACATCCCCCATCTTCGGGGAGACTCGCTGCAACAAGTAGGCTTCGTACAGCAGTTTCGAAAGGCGCGGCGGCCCTAGGATCTCGAAGGCGATCGACGCTTCACCATGCTGGGTTTCCAGTTGCCGCAGGCGCGCCAAGGCCGCTTGGCGAAGGATCCCCGCCCGGTACGACGGCCCCATGGCAGCTCCGTCGAGCGCCTGGATCACGTCCCGTCCAGTGTTGCCCCCGCGGATCTCGGCGATGACGTTGGCGGCGATCTCCTCAGGCGTGACGTATTCCATCTGTCCGAGTGTCGTGATCGCCGCGAACTCGGCCGCCGCAAAGAGCCCGTTCTCCCCGGTGTCGATGTACACCGACTGGAGAATCTCATTCGTCGAGACCCCGAAGTCGCCCTCCGCAGCCCGCACCCCCGGATCGTCGATCGAGACCGCCTGCTCGAAGGGACAATCGACAAGGGGGATCGTTCGCCCGCCCCGACGGATCGGTCCGTAGCCGATGTTCTTCCAGGCAATAACCGCCGTCGGCTTGACCTCCTTGACGATCGGCGGACCTCCCGGCGTACGGGCAATGAGGAACGTCAGCAGCGTCTGGGCACCGGCCACGGCCGACTTCGAAAGCAGCACGCGCGACGGCTTCTCCTCCCCGTGAGTGTAGGGGATGTTGAACCCCATTCCGCCGGTGCCGCTCGTCCCGACCTTGACGTAGGCCTGGGTGCCCGCTCGAAGCATCGCCTCATACAAGATCTGCATATGCCGTACGAGTTGGGGCACGTAGAGAGAGGCCAGGAGGCGCTCGACCTCTTCCGGCCAGTCGGTGGGCTCTCCGCCAGCGATCCGCTGCTCGAGGCGTTGAGCGGTCTGGAACACATTCTGGTAGGCAACGGCCGTCGCTGTGTTGACGCAGTCGACGACGATATGGGCTGGCTGCGAATCCAGGCCTGGGGCGGTGCCCAGGATCAGCTGGAAAAGCAGGGAGCCCTCGAGGATGTCGTCATCGAGCTCGTCCAGGATGTCAGCGACCAGTCGACGTCGGCGACTCGGATCGGCGAGGACGGCCGATCGCGGATGGACTCCGGCCGGGGCCTCCTGCCAATCCGCCCGCAGCAGCATGTCCCCGGCCGCCGGAATGATCTGGGTGCTGGACCGGGGGAAGGCCGCCTTCAGTTCTCGGACTCCGGCCTCGGCCTCATCCGGGCGCAAGGATGCAACCACCAGCCGCGCCGGGCCGAACTCAATCAACTGGCGGCAGACCGACATACCGACCAGCCCGTAGCCGCCCAGGACTAGGGCATTCTTGCCAGTGATGTCCAAAGGGGATCCTCCCGGGGTATGCTCGATCGGCAACCAGAGTACTCTACTCTGGCCCCCGGGAGAAGTGAGGGAAGGCCTGTCGGCGGCCGGACGTCGGTCCGGCGGCGGCTCGGCCGGCGCTCCTACTCAGCGAATATCTCAACCCGCTCGTTGTCTTCCTCGTCGACGACGTCCACGATCTTCCCGGTCATCCCTTCCTGGAGAGATTGAAACAGGTCCTGCATGTCGACGCCCTCGACGTCGGGGACGAAGCGGGCTCCCACCCGCATCCCCACGCCGACCAATCGCATTGGGACGTTGATGTTCACCTTGGTCTTTCCGGTGCCGAGATCGGTGACTCGCACGCGCAGCCAGCGCGAATCGATATCCGTCTCGACCTCGCGACGACGATCGTCCTTGCCCAGAGCGCCAAGCAACTGGGCGGCTTCCTCGGGCTTGAGCTTGCCTTCCTCGACCATCTTCAGGATCTTCATGCGCTCTTCGGATGTCGTCATGGATCTCTCTCCTACGCGCCGCAGCGACACGGCGACATGTTCTCCGGCGTCGGGGTCGTCAACTTCGATCTCAATCGGCTGATCGATCTCACCCAAGCTCTGGATCAGCGGCTCGAAACCCTCGGTCCGCGCTCCGGCGAAACGCGCCCCCCACCCGGCCAGCCGAACGGGGATCGGCAGTCCGAAACGGATGCGCGGCGAGCCGGGCGATCGAACGTCGACCTTGAGCCAGACCCACGGCGTGACCATGCCGACGGTCCCCAGGGTGACCAGGAGGATCCCAAGGCCGAACGCCGGTGCAGCACCAAGCCACCACCACCCGCCCCACGTCGCCAGCATTCCCCCGAGCCCGATCAGGAATCCCCCCAGGATGAGCAGGGGCAGAGCGATGGGCCAGCCAGCCACCCAATTCCAGGTCGGCCGCCCCATCGCGCCAGGCGAGGCATTCATCCCACATCCCCTCCTCCCGCAACCGTGGACGGCGCGACCTCGGCGCGGCGGACCCGGCCGGTCCCGTGCAGGTAGATGAACGTCGCCGCCGAGGCCAGGCCGAGCAACAAGGACGCGTACCAGACCCAGTTGGCGTTGCCGCTGTCCATCAACTGGCCAGCCATCAACGGCCCGATGACACCGGCCACGACCCACCCCAGGCTGAAGACCGCCATGTACCGCCCGCGCATGTCCTCCGGGGCCAGGCGCGCAACCAGAGCCTGACCCACCGGGACCCAGACCATCTCCCCCAGGGTCAGGATCGCCATCGCCAGGGCAAATCCACCGAAGGCCGAGACGAATCCGTACAGGCCGAACCCGAGACCGGTGAGGACCGCGCCCAGCGCCAGCATCAGGAATTCGGGCCGGCGGGAGATGCGCCGCGTGATCCAGAACTGCATCACGACCACCATCAACGCGTTCAGGCTCAACAGGTACCCGTAGCCCTGCGGAGGAACCTCGTGAACGTCCCGCAGATACACCCCGAGGGTGCCGTTCAGGTGGACGTAGACCAGCGCCATCAGGGCCGAGCCGATGATCGTCAGGACGAAGATTCGGTCGCGCAACGGAACGGCGTAGCCCCGGAAAGTCGACAGGATCGACTCCCTGGGCTTCCCGGGTTCACTCTGGGGCTTGGTCTCCGGGATCATGAAGAACACCAACAGGGCGGCGACCGCGCTCGTCAGAGCATCGGCGACAAACAGCAGTTGGTAGGAGCGCGCCGCCAAGAGCCCGCCGAGGACCGGCGCGATGACCACCGAAAGATTGAAGACGACCCGGATGATTCCGTACCCGTCGGCGCGCTTCTCCTCAGGCAGCATGTCGGCCACCATCGCTTCCTGGGCCGGCCACCCCGTTTCGGCGACGACGCCAACGATGAGCGCCACCACAAAGAACAACTCGATCGAATCGACTACGGCGAGCAGGAGGCTGGTCGTCCCGCTGGCGACCAGTCCGAAGATCATCATCCCCTTGCGGCCCCAGCGATCGGCCAGGGCGCCGCCGATTCCGCCCCCGACGACCGCGACGACCGACCATGTCGCGAACAGCAGGCCAACGGTGGTCATGCCCACGCCGAACCTTGCCGTCAGATACAGCGCGAAGAACGGGTAGAGCATGTGCCCGCCGAGCCGGTCGATGAACGTCCCTCCGACCAGCACCCAAAACGGCCGCGGGTACTCGCCGAAGACGCGGCCCGACGATCGCACTCGGTCGAGGATCTTCACGGCGTGCGCTCCGGCCTGGGTGGCAGTTTCAGGCCCATCCACGTTAAGCGATGCTCCGGCGAGAAGCCGAGGCGCGCCAGACCGGCCGCTCCGGGTTCGTCGTCGGTCTCGACCTCGATCGGCCCCGGGCGAAGGGGTTCTCGCATCGCCGCCTCAACCAAGGGCGCTTCCGCCCGGCCGCGCGCCTCCGCAGCGGCGACGATGAACATGCGGAACACACCCGAGGCGTCGATCCGACCGGACGCCGCCGCAACCATCGGGCCTTCGTTCGGCCAGACCCAGTGCCCCCAAGGATCGGCGCTCGCCCAGGTCCCGGGGCGAAACATCCCGGCCCCCAACGGGTGCGGCCACACGAGCCCATGTGGGCGAAGACGCCGGACGAGGGCCCAGTGCTCGGGCCACTCGGCGGACCGCCGGCGGCGCGCCGGGATCTCGCCTGTCGAGCCGGCGGCACGTGTCTTCCGCCACAAGGTACGCGTGCCGCGATCGACGAAACCGAAGCGGTCATAGAGCACCCGAGCCCCGGCATTGCTCGCCTTGACCTGCAGGACGACCTCTTCGGCTCTCTTCTCACCCGCGAGGTCCAGGCTGGCGCCGACCAGGGTCCGCGCAATCCCCCGCCGGCGATGGCCCGGTGCGACCGCGACATTCGCAAGGACCCAGCGCTGCGGGGCTCGCTCAACCGGAAGAAGGCTGGCGTTCCCGATGATCGCCCCGTCCTCCGTCCAGACGTATCCCTGCGGAAACGCCGCCGGCGGCAGGAACAGGTGACCGACGAGCCAACCGATCCAACCCAGGCGGCCGAAGCGGCGCATCTCCCGTGTCATCTCACGCCCCTGGGCGTCGAGGCTCCCCGCAAAGGCCTCCTCGATCAACATCGCCAGGCCGACAAGGTCGCGGCGCGGGTCCACCGCCCGCATCCCGTTGGCCTTCCGCGAAGCCAGGGCAACGGCGGCCGTCATGCGCCCGCCTCGAGTGCCCGGAAGAGGGCCTCAGCTTCCGCGGCCGAGATGCGCCCATCCGCCACCATCTTCAGGATCAAGGCCCGCTCGGCGCTCAGATCGGCGGCCGGCTCCGCCTCCAGAGCCGCCGCTCCCCGAGTCCGGGTCGGTCGCAGAGCGCGATCGAGGGCGCGTCGGACTTGCTCGCCGATCTCGCGCGTGCCCAAGGTCCCCTCCCCGAATTCAGCCTCGATCTCCATCTCGGCTTCCTGAAGCGCCGATTCCACCTGCGAGGTGATCGAATCGGCGAGATCCGAGGAGTCAACCTCCAACGCCCCAAGCAGAGCCAGATCCCCGGCCGCACGGAGCTCGACGTCCGCCTCGCCGGCCCCTAGCACGACCGTCGTCGTTCCCGCTTCGGCGCCCGTCGCATCGCCGATCCCGATCCGCAGGGCTCCCCCGCACGTCACGTCGACGCGGGCCGACGCGTCGGCGGGCATCCGACACGTCAGATCGCCGCGCGCTGTAGCCTGCGATCGCGTTCCCGGCGCCGGCGCCAGGGACATCCCGATATCCCCTCCGGCCGTCGCCTGGATCGAGCCGACGAGGGACCGCACGCGCACATCCCCACCCACCGACTCCAGGGAGACATCCCCTTCGATCCGATCCAGCACGGCGTCGCCGCCAAGGGATCGGACGTGGATCCGCCCACGCACGCGCTGGGCCATCAAGTCGCCCCCGGCGGTGTCAATCGCGATCTCGTTCAAACGTCGGAGCCGCAGGTCCCCGCCGACCGACCCCACCCTCACGGCGGCGGTCATGTCGGTGATCCGGCCGTCCCCGCCAATCGTCCCGATCTCCACCGGACACCCCGCCGGCAGGAAGACGAGGCACCCACTGGCGCTGATGACTTCAACCACATCGTCACGCGTCTTGACCCGCAACCCGCCGCGGCGCCCGGCCTGGGCCTCCAGTCGATTGGTGTCGGACCCCGTCAAACGAAGGTCTCCCCCGATCGAGGCAATCCGCACCCGGGCGCCTGGCTTGAGATCGACCTTGGCGACTTCCATGGCTCCCTCCGCCCGACCTACGACGCCTCGCCTTCGAGGCGCCGCATCGCCTCGGCGGAGTCGATCCGGCCCTCGGCCAGATCATCGAGGACCTGGTGACGATCCTCCTCCGAAACCCCGACCGTCTCCGGTCCGACCGGATAGCCCATCTTGCGGATGACATCATTCAGGCGCGAGCGCAAGGTTGGATACGACAGCCCCATCTCGCGCTCCATCCGGTTCAACTTGCCCTCGCAGCGTACGAAGGTCTCGACGAAGTCGAGCTGCTCTGCATTCAGGCGGCCCAGCCGCCCAGGGTCAAACTGACCTTCGATCGTCGTCGAGCAAGAACGGCAATGGAGGCGAGTGACCATCAGCCGCTCACCACAGACGGGGCACAACGTGACCATCTCGTTCATGGGGCCTCCACAGGCTCCGGAAAGAGCCCCCAACCGACAGAAAAGATCCTACATCCCGTTCTCAAGGAAGTCAACCCCTACATCCATAATATTAAGGTTGACATCAATTATCTTGGACCCCTTTCTGGCCGGCCAGATCCCCGGTGTTGCTGCGCAGAAACCCCGCGCCAGCACCACTCGTCGGATCGCAGCCGTTCGAATAGAATGCCCTCTCTGCGGAGAGCTCCCCATGGCCCACCTTTTCATTCCCGGTCCGACCGACGTCGCCCCCGAGATCCTGGCTGCCCAGACCCATCGGATGATCGGCCACCGCAGCCCGGCGTGCAGCGATCTATTCGCCCGGATCCAGCCGCGGCTTCGCCGGATCTTCCAGACCGACCACCGGGTGTTCGTCACGGCTTCCAGCGGCAGCGGCCTCCAGGAGGGCTCTCTCCGCAACACCGTCCGACGGCGCGCCCTCGTGTGCGTCGGCGGGGCCTTCGCCGAGCGATGGTTCGAGATTGCGAGGGCCAACGGGCTCGAGGCCGACCGTTTGGACGTGCCTTGGGGGCAGGCTCACGATCCCGAGCAGGTCGCCGAGGCCATCGGCCGCAAGGACTATGACGCAGTGGCGATCGTTCACAACGAGTCGTCGACCGGCGTCGAGAACCCGGTGGGCGAGATCGCCGCGGCGATCCGCCAGGTCTCGCCCGACACCCTGATCCTGGTCGATGCCGTCTCGTCGGCCGGCGGGGTCGAGATCGCGACCGATGCCTGGGGGCTCGACGTCGTTCTCACCTCGTCCCAGAAGTGTTTCGCTCTCCCCCCCGGCCTGGCCTTCGCCGCCGTCAGCGATCGCACCCTTGAGCGGGCCTCTGGCGTACCCCACCGCGGCTGGTACTTCGACTTCCTTCTCCTGGAGCGGTACCTCCAGCAGAGCAATACCCCTGCGACTCCGGCGATTTCGCTTCTCTACGCGCTGGACGCTCAACTCGACCGGATGCTGGCCGAAGGCCTGGAAGCCCGATTCACTCGTCACCGCCGAATGGCGGAGATCACCCAGACCTGGGCCCTCGACCGTCTCGGTCTGCTCGCGCCTCCGCCGGCCCGATCGAAGACCGTGACGACGGTCCTCAACGATCGCGGCCTGGACCTGGCCGCGCTAAACGCCCATCTAGCGGCCCATGGGATGGCGATCGCGGCCGGGTACGGCAACCTGCGCGACCGGACCTTTCGGATCGGGCACATGGGCGAGATCCAGCCGGGCGACGTCGAACAGCTCCTGGCCCTGATCGATGACTTCCTCGCCGGCGCCTCCTGAATCGCACCGTCATCCACCTCTGCGACGCGCCCTGGTCGGGCTCTTCCTGTTGGCGTGGATCCCCCGGATTGTATTGGCCGGGACCTATCTTGGGCTCCCCCTCGGCCTCGATGACATGTACCAATACGACATGCTCGCGCTCTCGATCTCACGCGGCGATGGCTACCGCTGGTACCAGCGCGAATACGTCGAGGGTCTGCGGTCGTACTTCGACCGCTACTATGAGGCTGACCTCTCCCCGGAGGAGGTGCCGGAAGATGGTTACCTCAGCCTGTTTCGACCTCCCGGGTACCCGGCCTTCCTGGCAGGGATCTACTTGATCTCCGGCGAGGCGCGCCGCATCGCCGCAGTGCGCCTGGCGCAGACGCTCCTCGGGGCCAGCCTCGCCCCGCTGACCTTCCTGCTCGCCCGTCGTCTTCGAATGACCACCCGGGCAGGCGCCATCGCCGGCGCCGCGGTCGCGCTGTATCCGATCCTCTGGGCCTACCCTCTCGGACTGGGTTCCGAGAATCTGTTCATCCCATTGTCGATGGTCGCCGTCCTGCTGCTCCTGCGGTCCGCCAACGATCCGCGATGGACCACGGCCGCCCTCGCCGGCGCCGTTGTCGGCGCCGCGGCCCTCACCCGGGGCGTCTTCAGCCTCTTCGGCGCCTTCGCTTGGCTCTGGCTCGCGCGCCGGGTCGGGTGGAATCGGGCGGCGGCATTCGGCCTGGCGGCCCTGGCCGTCGTCCTACCCTGGGCCGTCCGCAACAGCCTGGCGGCCGGACGACCCGCATTCGTCGAGAACTCGATCGGATACAACTTGTTCGTCGGCTACCATCCCGAAGGCAACGGCGGATTCGTCAGTGGCCCGGCACTCATCCCCACCCGGTTCCTCGATGATGTCGAGCGCGACCGATGGACGTTCGAGCGAGCCCTCGAATTCATCCGGCAGGACCCCGGGCGGGCGGTCCGTCTTCTGCCCCTCCGCCTCGGCTACCTCTCCGGGATCGAAACCCGCGAATTCACCTTCTTCTACGGCAACAACGTCTTTGGAGCGCTTCCGTCCACCGCCGTGGCGGCGATCGTGCTCGGACTAATCATCCCGTGGATCGCCATCGCCGGCAGCGCGCCTTTCGGTATGGCCACGTCCCCGTTCGCAGCGGGGCGCAACCTCATCTTGCTTCTTGTGGGAACGACCCTGATCGCCTACGTCCCGGTCCTGGCCGAGCCTCGCTTCCACTTGCCGCTGGTGCCCTTCCTCGCTCCCTACGCCGCTTGGGTTTGGGCGGACCCGGGGGTTCTGCGTCGTCCGGTCAGCCGGCGTGCCTTTGTCCTCGCCTGCCTGGCGCTGGGCGTGCTCGTCGGCCTGTGGGCCTGGGATCTCCACCGCCAGGCCCCACAGATCACGGCCTTGCTCTCGCCGGGCGGGAACCGCCTGCGTCTCCCCTACTAGCCCTCTTCGGCCCTCTCGGGCGCGAAGGCAACGGCCCACCGGGATACAATCGGCGCACGATGACCCCCGTTTCCGATCGACTTCACCTGGCCATCGACATCGCCCGCCGTGCCGGCGCCGGCCTGCGCGACGGCCTTGGAAGATCCTCCGTCCGTTCCAAGGGGTCGCTCGAGATCCTGACCGAGCACGACCTGGCCTCCGAGCAATTGATCGTCGACGCCATCATGACGACGTTCCCGGGCGACGCGATCCTCGCCGAGGAGGGTGGCGCCCGCGCCGGCGAGGATTGGACCTGGCTGGTCGACCCGCTCGATGGCACGACCAACTTCGCCCACGGATTGCCGATCTTCTCCGTTTCGATCGCCGGCCGCCGGCAAGGCACGCTCGAATTCGCCGTCGTCTACGACCCGACTCGCGACGAGCTCTTCCAGGCCGAGCGCGGCCACGGTGGGTGGGTCAATGACCGCTCGCTGCGCTGCTCGAGCGCCGGCCAGCTCGCCGAGAGCCTACTCGTGACCGGCTTTCCCTACGATTTGCGAGAGAACCCCGACAACAACCTCGATCGATTCGCCTTCCTGTCGCGCCAGGCGCGAGCCGTCCGCCGCCTCGGATCCGCAGCCCTTGATCTGGCCTACGTCGCCGCCGGTCGCTTCGATGGATACTGGGAGCTGAGGCTCTCGCCCTGGGACATGGCCGCCGGGATGCTGCTCGTCGAAGAGGCCGGCGGAAAGGTGACCCGGATCGATGGCTCCCCCGATCCCTTTCGGCCCCCGGCCTCGATCGTCGCCACCAACGGCCGAATCCACGGCGCCCTTCTCGAGGCGCTCGATCACGCGCGACGACCCGGCGCCGTGGCCGGGGACCGACCCTAGGAGGCCTGTCGATCGCGCGGCAGGGTCCGCGTTCGGATCCGGTGGTGCAGCGTCAGGATCGCGTGGAGCAACGCCTCCGGCCTGGGCGGGCACCCGGCGACATAGAGGTCCACCGGAACGACCTCATCGACCCCCTGATGGACGGCGTAGTTGTTGAACACCCCGCCGCAGCTGGCACAATCCCCCATGGCGATGACCCACTTCGGATCCGCCATCTGCTCATACAACCGCCGCACCACGGGTGCCATCTTGCGAGTTACCCGACCGGCGACGATCATCAGATCGGCCTGGCGCGGGGTCGGACGCGAATACTCCATTCCGAACCGGGCAAGATCGTAGGAGGCCGCTCCGGCGCACATCGCCTCGATCCCGCAGCACGCTGTACCGAAGTGCAGCGGCCACATCGACCGGGTCTGGCCCCAGCGGACGAGCGCATCCAAACTGAAGAGTCGGACGGCGGGATCCCCGCGGCCGTCGCCAAGCACCGGTGCGAGTCGGGGCGGCTCTTGTAATCCCATTGTCACTCCTCGCCGGCCGGTGCGGCCGGCCGGCGGCGATGGGAGGCCAGGTTCAGCCCGGTCGAACAAGCATACATCACCGCGTATGCGATCCATGCGGCCATGCTGATCGTCCACAGCGGGATCCAGAAGGCGAACTGCCAGGCCATGAACAGTCCCACGTAGGCCAGGAAGACCAGCGACCGCGGGTTCGTCCTCCATTGGACCCTCTTGCGAACGTCGACCCAGTAGCCCCAGCCCGACCAGGCGGCGTACAGGAGAGGTCCCAGGGAATGGAACCACGCGCCGCCGGCCCCGGTCAGGGCCACGGCCACGACGACTCCGGTCATTCCAAAGGCGTACAACGCAGGGCCGTAGCGCCTCTCAAGTTCCGGCCTCCAGAGTCGAACGCCGAAGTTGGCCAGCATCAGACCCTGGAGCAAGACGGCGTAGGCCACAAAGACAACATCGGCAAAGGTCATGGCAATCTCATCCGATCCGGTTCCTCGCGCCTGGCTCCGACGGACATCCTTTCCTGAGGCCCTACCGCATGTCGGCGATGCATGAGTCGTCCGGCGGCCGATCCGGGTCCTCCAGGAACGCCGTGAACATTGCACTTGGGCAGGAGGCCACCCCGACGGCCCCGTGACCCAGCCCCGGGAACTCGTAGAAGTAGGCGCGCGACAGATTTCGGGCGGCCCGCCGCCCCCAGAAGGGCGGTGTGATCGGGTCGAACTCGCCCGCCAGCACCAACGTCGGCAGATCGCTTGAGACGGCTTCGTTCGCCGCCGGATCGGCTTGTCCGGCGCCCCACTCGAGGCAGACCTCGTAGACGAGATTCCCGAGGAGCGAACCTTCGTACATCGAGCGGACCCCCGGATGGTGGGCGAGTTCCCGCTGGAGCGCCTCAAGCGAGCTGAATGGGACCTCCTCGTGACACTGGACGGACAAGCTCATCCCCTGGCTGCCCAGATCGATCAGCCGCACCCGGGAGACTCGCGCCAGGTCGAAGGCGCGGTAATCTCCCTGGGTGGCGGCGTCGATCTGCTGGGGGAGAAGATAACGCAGCCGGCTGTCGTAGAGGAGCTGGAACGTCAGGCTCAGAATCACATCCCCGTCGGTCCAGACCGGACGATCCTCCTGGGTGAAGGGATCCTCGATCGTGCGAAGGATCGGCGAGTCGTTCAACCGTGCGACCATCGCCAGGAACTCAGACCGGAGCGCGGGAAATGCCGAGCCGCATGTCGGGTTGGCGGCGCACGACGCGAACAGGGCCTCCAGCGCCCGCTCGAAGTTGGACGGCGCTTCGACAAAGAGGTCTACCTCTGGCGGGTAGACCGCGTCCAGGACGACGCTCCGCAGCCCGTCCGGATGGCGCCGCATCACTTCGAGGGCCAGTCGGGTTCCGTAGGAACCTCCCCACAGATTGATGGCCTCCACCCCCAAGGCCCGCCGGAGATCTTCGACGTCATCGGCGCTGGTAGCGCTGTTGTACGCCGAGAGGTCGGCGTTGGCCGCCAACCGGTCCCGACAGGTCATCAAGCGATCCATCAGGAGCCGCTCGGCGTCGACCTTGGACAAGACTTCTCCCTCGATGGTGCGATCTACGAGATCGACCGCAAGCCGGTCGACCTCCGGGCAATCGAGCGCAGGCCGCGACCGGCCGACGCCGCGCTGGTCGAACACCACCAAATCGCGGCCGATGGCGAAGATGGGCTCGGTCATCGCTTCCCACGAGTACTGCAGCATTTCGAGCGCGCTCGCCCCAGGGCCTCCGCTGAGATAGACAACGGGATCCGAGTGGGTTGGGCCACCGGGCGGATGCAGCACCGCCACGGCCAGCTGAATGACGCGTCCGGCGGTCCCACCTGCCCCGGGGGACCTCCGTTCGGGGACCGGCAGGAAGAAGCACTCCACATCTTCCCCCTCGCGCAGGTCCTCGGGGAGGGGAAAGCTGCACAGGGCTGGCTGGAGGATCCCCACGGCCCCCGGTGTCGGGTTCGCCGGGAGTGCGGTGGGGGCCGGCCGGATCGGCGTCGCCGGCCCCGCACGGGAGGGGGCGCACGCGGCCAGGCCAAGCGCGAAGCACGCAAGCCCGAGGGCCGAGCGGCGCACCGTCATCGATCGTAGAGGCGCAGGCGGAACGTCGCCAGCCCGTAGACGCCGAGCGCCATGGCCAGCAGGAGACCCGCCGAGAGCCACAGTTGCGCCATCGGCACCTCCCCGGCGACGGAGTAGCGGAAGAGGTCCATCATCATCCCACTGGGCGACCAATCGATGAGCATTCGAACGATGGCTGGCGCCGTCTCGGCCACAAAGATCTCCAGCATCACAGGCACGAGCATGAGCATCAAGATCGGCCCTCCCCAGAAGCCAACGGCGGTCGCGTTCGTGGCGACGAGCCCGATGAGGATCCCGACCGAAACCGCGAAGACGGCCGTCAGCAGCGTCGCCAGCAGCACGATCTCCCAGTGGACGATCAGGGCCCGGTTGATCAGGACCACGACCGCGGCGGCCAGGAAGCAGTACACGATCCCCACGATGGCCTTGCCCCCGATGACGTGTGCCAGCTTGGCCGGCGAGGTCAGGAGGGCATCGAGCGTGTGGGTCTCCCGCTCCTCGATCATCAGCAGCGGCACGAGCATCATCCCAATGATCAGGACGGCCAGGACCAGGCTGATCAGCTGGATCGAGATCTGGCCGCCCACATCGGGCGTCGGATACAGTCCCTGGCCCTCGAGGTTGATCGTCACAGGTCCCCAGGTCGCCAGTCCCAAGGCCTCCTCAAGGGCTGCGACGGTCTCGCGTGCCCGGTCTGCGCTAGCCCAGTGGGCCACGAACCCTTCCAGCTCGATCGGCTCTCCCCGACCGGCGCGCTCATCGAAGTCGGCCGGGATCACGAGGCCGAGCCAGGTTCCGGGTCCGGCGGTGATGGCGTCCCGCATGTCTTCACGGTCATCGGCCAGGGCAAGCCGCAAGTCCTCCCCGGTCGCCAGTCCGCGCAGGATCGTGGACCGCCCTTCGTCGACGACCATCGCCGACGGTGTCCAGCGCAACTCGAGCAGGGCCGGGAGGGCGGCCCCGTTGAGCACCACGAACAACGTGCCCAGCAGGATCGAGAGCACCGTCTTGTTCTGAAGCGCTTCTTTGATGTCCTTGGCGATGATGGCCAGGAGAATCCCCCCAGGTCGCGTCACGCCCGGCTCGGCGGTCGTGAGCGAAGCCGCGGATACAGGGGTACGCTTCTCCTTGACGGGCAGCCGCGGCTCGCGGGCCGCAACCTCCGGTCGGTCTGCGGCCAGCGCCTCAGGCCGCCGGGAGGCGCGACCCCGACGGCGCATGAGCCAGACCGTCGCGGCGATCGCGGCGCCCGCCCAGACCAAGATCCACGCCGAGGCGGCCAGCGGGAGGACCCAGTTCACGTCCTGGACATACGCCTGATTGAGCGCCACCAGTCCGGTCGCCGTCGGGATGACTTGGAGGATCTGGGCGACGACATCGGGGAAGAGAGGCCGGAGCAGCATCAAGAGGACCGGAAGGAACGCCGGCACGATGAAGACCCATGCCCACAGCATCAGCTGAGGGCGGCTGTCGATCTTCGTTCCCAGCCACACCCCGATCGAGACCATCAGCAGCGACAACGTCGCCAAGATCGGGACCATCACTCCCCAGTGCACAATCAAGTCTCGATTGAGGACCAGTGCGACCGCCAGGCCCGCGGAGCTGTAGAACAGGCCCGTCAGGGCCTTGGCCAGGACGACTTGCGTCTCGTTCGCCGGCGATACCAGCAGGACGTCCAGCGTTCGGGCTTGCTTCTCCTCGAGCATCAGGTGAGGAACCATGTTCACTCCGACCATGACGACGACCAGAATCAGGGCCAGACTCACCTGCGCGCCGGGTCCTCCATCTTCCGACGTGGGGTAGGCGCGCACTTCTGAGAGATCGATCCGGACAGCTTGACCCAGCAACCGGGTGGTCTCCTCTTCGGCGAGCGAGATCAACTCAACCGCCTTCGCCGGGCTGACCCAGTAGGCCAGGTAGGCCTCGAGCACCGGTTCTCCACCGGCTTCGACGATGGCGTCGAAGTCGGCCGGGATGGCCAGGCCGAGCTCGGCCGTGCTCGCCCGTCCCACGCGTCGCAGCAACTGGTCCCGACTCTCGTAGCCCGACCGAGCCTCCAGATTGAGGCTGTTCTCCAAGAAGGCCGGCAGGGTCGAGTCCCCGGTGTCCCAGATACGGACTTGCGGGAGCTC